>NZ_CP041360.1:7662500-7962500 GCF_006965485.1 Spirosoma sp. KCTC 42546 | reverse complement strand
CAGCAGCAAATACAACGGTGGGCGTTTACTAAAGCCCGAAACCTGGGCTGAGATGTTTACCCCACAAACGTTTTTCCCGGAAGACGAATACCCGACTATGCAAATTCTGAAGCCCAACTGGCGCACCTATGGCCTAGCCTGGTATCAGCACGATTATAAGGGACATAAAGTGAATTTTCATACGGGTAGTCTGTCGGGTCTTACGGCCATCACTGCCCAATTGCCTGATGAGAAATTGGGTGTTTACGTATTCGGCAATTATGACCATGCCGAAGTTCGTCATGCCCTTGTGTATAAGACCTTCGATTGGTTTGCCCTGGGCGGTACCCGCAACTGGAGTACGGAATTTAAGAAGCTATACGACGGCTTAAAAGAGCAAGGCAAAAAGGCCGAAAAAGCATTTATTGACAAACGAGTACCGAATACGTCGCCTTCCTTGACCCTGGCAGCTTACACCGGAAAATACACCAGCCCCTTATATGGGCAGGCGGAGGTAAGTGTGCAAGGGAACCAATTAGTCGTCAATGTGAATGATAATAGCCTGAACGCTAATTTATCGCACTGGCATTACGATACGTTTTGCGGTCCTTACAAAAAAGCCTGGTTGGGAAAAGCCAGAGGGCGTTTCATTCTTGGTGCATCGGGTAAAGTCGATACACTGATTTTTGATGGTCTGGAGTTTAAAAAGGAATTGTAAAGAGTTCGTTATACCAGTGAAGTCGGGTTCTTCAACCCGACTTAGGAGGTTTCTCAAAACCTACCGATTACACAAGGTTTTTAGAAACCTCGCTTGTCCGTTTTAAGAAACGGACACCACTATAAATATCGTTGGGATTGGCTTAGGCTGGCTAGATATAAAATCAACTGACCACCGTCTGCCGTTTCAATCCACGTCCAACCAGTGTCGCGCTAATGATGATCAGTAGAGAAGCTAGAAAGAAGGGTGCTCCAGGTAAATAAACTGGTGCTGCTGGCGACGTGAAAAACGAAAATAGGTTGGTCATAATAAGCGGCCCGAAAATAGACGTCGTGCTGGTTAAGCTGGTTAAAGCACCCTGCAACTCGCCCTGTTCGTTAGCTGGAACCTGGTTCGAAATAATGCCCTGAATGGATGGTCCGGCAATACCGCCCAATGCGTACACAGCCATGAACGCAAACATCATCCAGCTTTGGTTAGCGAAGCCAAATAAGGCGAACCCAATGGCGCTGAACATCATGCCGACATAGACTGATTTCTCCTGCCCTAATTTTGGAATAAGCACCCGGCTGAGGCCCCCCTGTACAATGGCAAAGGATAAGCCAATGGTCGCCAGCGACAAGCCGACCGTCTTTTCATCCCACTTGAATTTCTCCATCGTGTAGAACGTCCACGTTCCCTGCACGGCAAATCCGGCAATATAAACCAGTACCAATGAGGCCACCAGTCCTAAAATAACCGGGTACTTTCCCAACCGCATCAATGAACCAATCGGATTGGCACGTCGCCAGTCGAAGGGACGACGATGTTCGGGAGCGAGCGATTCGGGCAGGATAAAAAAGCCGTACAGGAAGTTAATCATGGTTAGTCCTGCCGCTACAAAAAACGGTACACGCGGGCCATATTGGCCCAGAAATCCACCGACAGCGGGCCCAAGAATAAACCCAACGCCAAAGGCAGCTCCGACTAATCCAAAATTCTGCGCTCGTTTTTCGGGGGTACTAATGTCGGCAATATAAGCGGTTGCGGTGGTAAAGCTGGCTCCCGTAATTCCTGCAATCAGTCGCCCGATAAACAGCCATTCGATTGTTGGGGCAAATCCCTGAAATATGTAATCAACGCCAAACCCAAATAGCGAAAACAGCAGCACCGGCCGACGGCCGAAGCGATCACTCAACCCGCCCAATATAGGAGAGAACAGAAACTGCATCCCAGCATACGAGAACGATAGCCACCCCCCCCAACTAGCCGCCTGGCTGATATTGCCATGAATGAGTTGTTCAATCAGTTTCGGGAAAACCGGAATAATGATACCCAGCCCCGTTACGTCAATCAGCAAGGTTATGAAAATGAAAACTAAGGCCGGAGCGGTACGGTTTTTCATGAAGAGGAGAAAAGGGAGGAGGGGGAGGAGAGGGAAAAAGGGGGGGAGTTGGTACATGCCCTCTCTTCCCCTTCTTCCCTCTCCTCCCCCTCCTCCCTAAAAATTAAGCGTATGTATTCAACATCACAGGCATCACCAGCATCAGGATGTCTTCGTTTTCTTCTTTATCTGCAGGAATGAGCAGGCCAGCCCGGTTTGGAGCTGACATTTCGAGCGAAATCATTTTGGCGCTCAGGTTGCTCAACACTTCAGACATCAGCTTGGCATTAAAACCAATCTCCATTGGGTCGCCGTCGTAGTCGCAGAGGAGCTTTTCGTTGGCTTCGTTAGAGTAGTCTAAATCTTCGGCCGAAATAGTCAGCGAGTTCGCCTTGAGCGACAGCCGAATTTGGTGCGTGGTGCGGTTGGCGTAGATCATGATCCGCTTCAGCGAGTTCAGCAGGTCAGTCCGGCCAATGGTCATCACGTTCGGATTGTTGGTTGGAATGGCGTTTTCGTAGTCAGGGAAACGCTCGTCGATCAGGCGGCAAATCAACTGCGTTGGGCCAAACGTGAACGAAGCATTGGCCTGACTGAATTCTGCAACGACAGCTACATTTTCGGGCAACGATGCCTTCAGTAATTGCAGCGCCTTGCGAGGAATGATAATCGACGTGCTGGCCGATGAACCGAGATCGGTACGGCGGTAGCGAATAAGCCGGTGACCGTCGGTAGCTACAAACGTTGCATTCTCGTCATTTATCTGTAAAAGCACACCCGTCATCGCTGGGCGAAGGTCGTCGGTGCTGGTGGCGAATACCGTGTTGTTGATCGCGCTCAGCAGTACGTCGGACGTCATTTCGACCGACATATTTTTGTTAACGGTCGGCAGTTTTGGAAAGTCAATCGGGTTTTCGCCGGAGAGTTTATAGCGACCGTTGTCCGTCAGAATTTCGGTGCCGAATGTTTCGGTGTCGATGTTGACGGTAACGGGTTGTTCAGGTAAACTACGAAGCGTATCCAGCAATAATTTAGCTGGAATGGCAATCGCTCCATTATCGCTGGCATCGACTGGAATCTGCGTTGTCATGGTTGTTTGCAGATCCGACGCGGTTACCGTAAGGGTCCCATCGTCAATGCGAAACAGGAAATTTTCGAGAATCGGTACGATTGGGTTGGTGGCAACCACCCCGTTTATATGCTGAAGGTTTTTAAGCAGGACAGATGAGGAAACTATAAATTTCATGGGCCAAGCGTCTAAGGCGTTCATTAATGTATATGAGAACAAAAGTAGCAAAAAAAGCCGACAGCCTGCGCATGTATTATCAGAACCTTTCGGGGGTAAATGGCCGTTGTAGTAACGAATGAATAATGGATGATGGAGAATGTAATCAATGGCGATTCTGGCTGCATTATCAATTATTCATTCTCCATTACCCATTAAAAATATGGAAGCTGAAATCATCAATCGCGTTGCCAATAGCGGCCTTATGACGCTGGATCTGGAAGATTATTATCATCCCGGTGAGCGGGTCGTTTACGACTTGAAAGACAACCTCTTTATGGGGCTAATCCTAAAAGAAAAGGACTTTCGGGCTTTTTTGAAAGAACACGACTGGAGCCAGTACGCGGGTAAAAACGTAGCTATTACCTGCACTGAAGATGCTATTGTGCCAACCTGGGCCTATATGCTGCTAACAATTCAGCTACAACCTTATGCGAATACGGTTGTGTTCGGCAATCGAACAGATCTTGAAGAGAAACTCTATTTCGACGCAATCGCCCAAATCAAACCCGAGGAGTATCGGGATGCCCGCGTCGTGGTAAAAGGCTGTTCGAAAGTTCCGGTGCCAACAGCGGCTTATGTCGAGATCACACGCCTGTTGCGTCCTGTGGTGCAAAGCCTGCTTTTTGGTGAGCCATGTAGCACCGTGCCTTTGTATAAACGCCCGAAGGGGTAGACGTGGCTTTCCCGTCGGGTTCGTCTGGTATTGCACCTAATCAACGTCTTATCCTGATGAATAAGGTATCCTCACAGATGGAGGATACCAAGATGATTCTATATACTGATGATATTTTGCTGCTTCTAGTTGAGTAGTTATAAAAGCTGCCCTTTTTGATAACTCACCGGCGTGGTACCGGTCCATCGCCGAAAGGCCCGATTGAAGGCACTTAACTCATTGTATCCGAGAATATAGGAGACTTCTTTTACGGGGTGCTGGCCCGTTTGGAGGTAATGCAAGGCCAGGGATTTTCGGATGGAATCAGTCAGTTGTTGATACGTTACACCCTCTTCCTGTAACTTCCGTTGTAAACTACGGCTGCTCACGTTCAGATTGGCCGCAATGGCATCGAGCGTTGGGACGCCCAGATACGCATTGGCTAACAGGAAATTGTTAATCCGTTCGCTTAACGACGTTTTGGTCGTGTGCGCTTCATCGAGTGCGCTTACCTTCCGTAACAACACCGCCTGTAATTCATAATCTGCGGTTAGAATAAGTTCATCCCAAAACCGACTGTCGAACTCCAGTGCATAATCCGTAGCATTCTGAATAGACTGGCAGCGCAGCACGCGTATGTATTCGGGCAGGTCTGCTAGTTCGACCGGCATCCTGACCGAAATGGGCCGTATTTTTTGCAGAATCAAACCATCGACCTCGTGCAGGGTAAAGGCCATGAAAAAGTCCATCATCTGGCGAAATACCAGAGGAGAACTCGCCTGATTCTCAGCCGAAGGAATGAATTGAATCGTGAAGGATTGCCCGCAACGGTTTACCGACATAGTGAGCAGATCTGTAATCAGGTGAGAAAAGGCCGCAGCCTGTGTCAGCGCTTCGCCAATCGTTTGGCTATGACGGATCAACTCACCCACCACCCCTAACGCGGCCACCTGCAACGACTCACCAAAATGAAGCCCGAAG
Organism: Spirosoma sp. KCTC 42546; assembly: GCF_006965485.1. Classification (NCBI taxonomy): domain Bacteria; kingdom Pseudomonadati; phylum Bacteroidota; class Cytophagia; order Cytophagales; family Cytophagaceae; genus Spirosoma; species Spirosoma sp. KCTC 42546. Next base: position 7,957,519 of record NZ_CP041360.1, on the reverse strand, counting down.
AATGAATCCTTGCTTAATTCAGTCGCATTCAACCATAATGCATTGATTTGTTGCACGGTCAGGCTGGGACTCGATTCACTTTTCAACGTATCTAACTCAATACCTGAAAGATGGCATAACTGTGCCGGGTCGGTATTTTTCTGGACAGCATAGGCCAGTACGTTCAGCGACAGGCGTTTCTGATAGTCTTGCATAACACAAAACTACAGAAATAGCGCATCGTGTTTTTCCCCTGGCGTGAACTGGTAATGAGTTGGCGTCTGAAGACAAACTTGGCACACTTACACGCCAAACTTTCGAAGGTTATAAACAAAACTCACCAGGAAATAGCGCGTCAGCACCCGGCTTTGTACATCCTCTACATAGGAATCGCCCGTGTTCCGAATCACACTCCGATTCTGGTTCAGCAAATCGAAACCCTGAACACGAAATTCACCCTGTTTTGCTTTCAGAAACTGCCAGGCGAGAGCGGCATTCCAAAGCGTAAACTGCTGATTGTAGCCTGCCGCCCGACCGGTAGTTGCGGTATAGGTTAGATCGCTGGTGAGGACGAAATTGAACGGGAGCTGCCAATGCACATCGGCGGTTGCGTATTGCGACCAGTAGGCCGTATTCTGCTTTGACAGGAGCGAATAAGTGGCTGTCTGGTAGCTAACCGTTCCGCTAATGCCGTAGTCTACCTTACCGTTATAAGCAGATTGCAGTCGAAACCCCTGGCCCAGACTAACGTTTCTAGACTCGTTCGATTGGTCATTGATTAAACTCACAGCCCGAGTAAAACTGGCATTGGTCATCAGGCTGATACCCAGTTTGCTCGGCTGAAGCGTTCGCCCTATCGACAGGGAGCCATTCGCGGACAAATACCCGCCGGTATTTATTGGTTGGGTTGTCTGTACCCCAGTACTGTTAACAGTTGTCATTGTGCTGATTCGGTTGTCGCTATGGTTCAGACTGGCAAACAAAAACAGACTTTTGCCACCCATCCCACTAGAGCCGTTGAAGGTCAACGTAAGATTATTGTAATATTCAGGCCGAAGTGCGGGGTTTCCAAGGCGAATGTTCAGCGGATTGGTGTTATCCACAACGGGCTGCAACTGCGTTATCGAGGGCGGACTCAACCTCGTTCGGTATTGTAGTCGCAGGCTGCGATTCCTGGAAAACGTATAGCTAAAGAGCGCATTAGGCATCAAATTCAGGTATCTTCGGCTATTCGTCGTATCGACCGATCGGTTATCGACCCGTAATTCCGACTGCTGTAGATCAAAACCTAAGGCGTAGCTGTACCGAAGCCGTCGCGTTTGGAGAGTTGAGCCCAGACGGTGCGTGGCGAAGAGGCTACCAAAATGATTACTCAGGGCGGCCTTTGGGCGGTCGTACTGCCCGTTCACGTCGTTAGCATCGACCACATCGCGCTCGGCCCGGTTCCGATTCGTTGCGTATGCGTACCGAAGCTCCAGCTTTTGGGTGAGCGAAAGCGGTTCGGTGAACGATAGTGTCAGCGTATTCTGGAGTGCGTAGCTATTCTGCCGGTTGCGCTGATTGAGCCGGGTGGTACTGAGTGAATTTGTACCAGTTGAATCATAAAACAGATTAGTAGACTGATTGAGTGCATTGGTCATCCCATTTGTCAGCACCGTATTCAGATTCGCCGATAACGTCCGCCCTTCCCGACGAAATTTCCGCATGAGCAACAGGTTGTTGTAGCCGTTTAAACCATCGCCGGTTGAGCCATAGCGGGTATCACCATCGTTGAGGGACTGTCCTGCTGGCAAATATGATCGGCTGGTTGTTCGGCTGTCGTAACCCGTGGTTTGCCACGACACGTTCGGGGTTATACGTAGGTTAGTCATCGAGTCGAGTTGCCAGTCGAGACGGGCATTGAAGCGATGGGTCGTCTGCCGATTCTGCGAATAATTATGCTGATCGGTGAGGAACGACCGGTCGGGTAGTACATTCTCGCGTCGGCTTTGCTGGTCGGTCGTTGTGATGGCCTGATTGAGGAAATAGCTCGATGATAGTTCAGCACGTTTTCCCAGCTTATCCCGGTAATTTAAACCACCCGCTTTAATCTCGATGATGTTCGTGGGCGATTGATTAGCTGCGGTTTCTAGACCACCTGGCCCACCAACAATCACGGGTCCACCCGCACCACCACCCAGCGTAAAGTTCTGTTGATTAAGGTTGTTCGCCTGCCCAATTAAGGAAAGCTGACGGCCCGGTCCGTCGATACGGTTGTTGAAGCGATTCACGTTCAAGCGGCTCTGATAGCGTGCATCAGTACCGGCACCAACAGAATTCTGTCCAAAATAACCTTTCCGCTTATCTCGCTTAATGGTGAGATTGATGGTGCGTTCGCGGTTACCGTCGTCGATACCCGAAAACTGTGACTGATCCGACGATTGATCGTAGAGTTGTACTTTATCGACAATATCAGCGGGGAGATTGCGGGTGGCCATCTTAGGATCACTACCGAAAAAGGGTTTCCCATCCACCAGCACCCGACTAACTGCCTGCCCCTGTGCTTTTATCGTACCATCACGCGCCACTTCCACGCCGGGCAGTTTTCGAAGCAACTCCTCCACCTGTGCATTGGGTTGGGTTTTAAAGGAACCCGCGTTGAATTCCACCGTATCTCCCTTGACGGCAACAGGAGCCCGTTCCTGCTTAACAACCACTTCGCTCAGCGTATTGGCCTGCTCGGTCATTCGCAATACGCCAATATCGACTGACGTTTCCCGGCTAACCGTTACCAGGGAAGAGGTATTTCGATAGCCAAGGAACGTCACCAATAATCGAAAACGACCCGTGCCTACATTGCGTAGCCGAAACTGGCCATCGCCGTTCGTAATCGTGGCATCTATATACGTGGAGTCCTGGTCGGTGAGTAGCGAAACGGAAGCTAGGCGCAGTGGTTTGCCGCTCACCGAATCGACTACGGAGCCTACAACTTCTGATTTCCCCGTCGCTTTTTGGGCAAGTAAATGACTGCTCCTGGCTACTAGCAGGAGGATAAAAAGAGAGAAGAATTTCATGTTGTATTCAGGATGAAGAAGGTTTTTTTTGACAGGATTAACAGGATTTACAAGATTGAGGAGAAGAAAAAATCCTACAAATCCTGTTAATCCTGTCGAAAAAAGCCGATCAGTTGCGTTCGCCCATCATCATTTGCTGCTGAAAATCCGCCATGGCTTTTTGGCGGAGATCGGCTAGTTGCTCCGTAGTGACAGTTTGCGCCTGAGCAGATGGCTGAACCTCTTTAGCGTCGATAGCCGATAGATTGACCTTCGTGGCCCGGAATTGCTCGCGGCTACTTTCGACCAGGAGCACTACACCCGATTCGGGAGTTAGCTCACGAATGGGCGAGTACGTAATGGGTAGCTCGGTGGTGAACCAAACGGTGTAGGTTTCTTTCTTGAACGGTACAGTCGCTTTACGGCAGGTATAGCCCGCAATTTTTTTGGTTTGATCGGTGATTTGCCAGTCGCCCGTGCGTTGAATGGGTGTTCCAGCGCGGTAAAGTTTAGCGTCTTTATCTTTGCCAATAGTCAGCAACGTAACGGTTTTCTGATTAGCCAGATCGACAAATATCTTCTCTTCGAATGGCGGACTGAAATTTGTATTTCGGGGTACACCACCGCCACCGCCCGGCCCCGGCCTACTATCCATTCTAATAGAAATAGTTTGCGCATCCCGGCTCTCTTTGGCGTATTTATCATCGAATGTCACCTTCTGGCCAAAGGTGCGGGTATCTGGAATGTCGGTTGGGAAGTTAGGGTCGCCGGGTTTGACCTGTTCGCCGTTGATGACGATACGCGTCGCGGAGAGATCTACTTTCCTAACAACTTCATAATTGATGTGCCCGGATGTTTGCGCCAGCATCGGGCGGGCGGCTGCCAGAAGCAGTGAGAGGAGAATGGTTAACATACTATGCGTTTTCATACACAATCGCTTGATTTGATTTAATGAGTCAAAGGTCAGGCGATGCTTTGTAACGCACTGCTATATAGTGTTAAACAGTGTTAACGGGTACGCAAAGGCGAGCCTGACAACGTAGATTTGTTCATGAACCGGCGCATACGTTCAATTTTCTGGTTAATGACTACCTGCATTGTGGGGATCAATGCCTTTCAGGGTTATTGGCTCTGGACGACCTACCAGCTCAACCGAGAGCAATTTGCCCATACGGTTCAGGACGCGCTGTTTCAGGTATTGGAACGTCAACAGGTAGACTCCGCGAAGCAATTGATGCGTAAACGGCCTACGGGTACTCTGACAGAAGCTCGTATGTCGACCGGTTCGGAGACGCAAATTATTGTACGTCGTTTCGATAGACCAGGCGAAGCTTCCGGTGGCGACAAGGCTCAGGTTTTTGTCCGCAGGCGGAATGATAGTTTGCACGCAACCAAATCGCCCGAGCGACTTGTCGTCACCTACAATGCAGGTCGGCCAGCTACTAAATCCGTTTCATTTCGAGCCGATACCCTCGCCCGCAGAATCTCTAAGCTGGTTTTGCTCGATTGGGCGGCTGGTGTCGATGTCAACCTGAGCAAATTGACAGTAGCCTATGCAAAAGAACTCCGCCGTCGTGCGATTGACGCCGATTTTAAGCTCGACACACTTACCATCCGATCGCAACAAACTCAGCAGCAATCCCAGGATAATGTCTTTATCGTTCGTAAGCTAGCTACACCTCAGGTGACAAAAAATGATAACGTTCTAAGAACAACACCGGAGCCATTGAATCCCGTAAAAAATCTGTTTGTACAGGCTTCATTTGGTACACCAACGTTTTACCTGCTTCGGCGGATGGGCTGGTTGCTGGGCAGCTCCGTGTTTTTATTAATCCTGACCACGGGTTGCTTTCTGTTTATGCTGGCCACGATTCTGCGCCAGAAGAAGTTGTCGGAAGTTAAAAACGACTTCATTAACAACATGACGCATGAGCTAAAAACACCCATCGCAACGGTGACGGCGGCCATTGAAGCACTCCAGAATTTCGGGGCGTTGAACGACCCGAAGAAAACCCAGACCTACTTAGCCATCTCTCAAAATAACCTGCAACGATTGTCGGACCTAGTCGAGAAAGTATTGAACCTGGCCATCGAAGAGAAGCGTGATCTGGAACTTCAGCCCGAACTTGTTAATCTGGCGAATCTAGCCAATGAGCTGATTACCAATCACCAACTTCGTGCGCCGAAACCGATTCACGCGACGCTGGCTATTCCTGCCGACACCATCGTCTCGGTTGATCGTGTCCATTTTAGTAATGCGCTGAATAATCTGATCGACAACGCCATTAACTATTCCCATGACCAGGTCAACATTAGTCTGACGTATCAACAGCAGGCTAGCGGCTGGCAACTGATCGTAGCCGACAATGGGATTGGCATCCCGAAAGCCTATCAGTCCGCTATTTTCGACCGTTTTTTTCGGGTACCCACCGGCGATCTTCATCCGGTAAAAGGGTTTGGTTTGGGGCTGGCCTATGTTCAGCAGGTGATTGAACGACATGGCGGGCGAATCCGGGTGCAGAGCGAACCTGGCAAGGGCAGTGCGTTTATTCTAGACTTTTGAGTTATGCCGACCGTTTTACTGATTGAAGATGAGCCCGCTCTGGGCATGATTGTTCGGGATAGCCTCGAAGTCCGTGGCTTCACGGTGTTATACGCCAGCGAAGGCAATGAGGGACTAACCTTCTTCCGACAACATCAGCCCGATATTGTGGTGGCCGATGTCATGATGCCCCAAATGGACGGTTTCACCCTGGCCGAACACATTCGTCAGGAAAATTCCGATGTACCAATCATATTTCTGACCGCCCGCTCGCAAACTGCCGACGTAGTACGCGGTTTTGAATTGGGCGGCAACGATTACCTCAAAAAACCCTTTAGTCTGGACGAACTGATCGTTCGGATCAATGCGCTGTTGCGCCGAAAGCCAGCTTCTCTGCCATCGTCAACGTTGGAGCTAACCATCGGGCGTTATCAATTCGACCCCTCGAAACAAAAACTCATGCTGGGCGGTCAGACAGTTCTCCTATCGCACCGCGAAGCCGAACTGCTCCGGCGGTTGTACGAGCAACGAAATCAGGTCCTCGAACGCAGTACCGTGTTGACAGAGCTTTGGGGCGAAGACTCGTTTTTCAACGGCCGCAGCCTGGATGTGTTTATTACCAAGCTTCGGCGGCACCTACGAGAAGATGCACAAATTCAGATCATCAACATTCGGGGTATCGGCTATAAGTTGATTGTTTAAGTAAGAGTAGCCTAGACGTCCAGGCTACCATAAACCGTTGTATCAAACGGCATTCGGTACAAACAGCATCAAATAAACCTTCCTGGTGGCGTCAACTGGTAATTAGCTGGCGGCTGATGGTAAAACCCAGCCGTCGGGTGACCTGTACTTTTGTCAAAAAAACGCCATGGAAACAATTATAGTCGCCCTCATGCTGGCTCTGGGCCAGCCTACATCATCACGTCAACAAGTTCATAATCAATTCAAAACAAACACGATGGAAACACAATCAATGCAAGTCGTTCGTACCTTTTTAACCGCCGTTCAGAAAGGCGATCAGGCAAAACTAGCATCGCTCATTCACCCGGCTATTGAGTGGAACCAGCCGGGAAACAATCGGTTTTCGGGAATTAAGAAGTCAAGTACGGAAGTCTTTCAAATGGTAGGCGGCATGTTTCAGGCCACCGATAATAGCCTGGCCCTAACCGACATCAACGTCCTAACGGCCAACGGTAACAGCGTGGCCTGTCTGGTTCACTGGAAAGCCGTACAACCAAACGGAGGGATACTCGATGTCGACAACATTGACGTATATACCGTTGAGAACGGCCAGATTGTGAAAGCCAAAGTGTACTCGGCCGACGTAGCACAGGAAGATAATTTCTGGTTGAAGTAATGGCGGGTATACAGCCTGTAAGCCATAAAAGTATCCCGATCAATAAAGAACGCTGCTGGGAAGTTCTCACATATGACAAGTTTCATATATTTGCCAATATCATCGGCTAATCACCTGAAGCGAATTCTGGATAAGCAGCCTTGAACAAGCTGCTTATTTTCTATCGAGACTACTCCGCATAACCTAGTTTACGGCATGAAAAAAACTGCTTTACTTGTATTCCCTCTGGCGCTACTAGCGGCCTGTGCTACTCCTCAGCAGGATATTACTCCGTCTGTTTCGCAAACTCCACCCGTACTAAGTCCCGAGAAAACCGGAGCCGTACTAATAGGGCCGCTCGTGCAAATCACGGATTATTTTCTGACTACAGCTGGTGAAAAGACGGTAACGCTCAATGGGAAATCCCTGAACGTAAGCTGGCGGCTTAAGAATACCTATGCGTACGATGCACAAAATCGGCTCATCCGTCAGAGAACTACAGTCTGGAACAATAGCAGCTGGTGGGAGGAGCTTTCCTACCAATACACCCCCGACCTTGCTCAGCGGTATCAGAATTCTGAGAATAAGGATTTACTGAACATTTTACTCCTGACGGATAAAGGATATATAAAAGGAAATGCGAGCCCGGACGAATACATCTATAACTCCGACGGTTATCTGATCAGCTATAAAGGAAATGGCCAACAGGATACTTACACGGTAAAAGATGGCAATGTTGTTGCGAAGGAAACGGTCTATAATTCCGGTGGTGTACAACGAAATAGCTACGAGTATGATCTGACAAAACCCAGCATTCCGTCGCCATTGACATTCCGTGGCCAGCAGAATCGGAATTTGCTTGTCAAACAAACGCTGGTCTCTACCAATCTGGCTTCTTCTGTGTCGCAGACCACCGTATTCATCTATTCCTACAATTATGATCAGCAGGATCGCCCCATACGGGAATTTGTTGTTGCAGATACCGAGGCTACGCCAAGAAGCGTGCGGGAATTCGTCTATCAATAACCTGCGGACTAACTTACAGTAGTCGAAAACTCATTCGATGGTATTTCGTGGGGCCGAATTGCCGGATGGCTTTCCGATGAATGGGTGTTGGATAGCCGACATTCTGCGCCCAGCCATAGGCCGGAAATTCCTGTCCGAGTTGTGCCATCAGGTCATCCCGATAGGTTTTAGCCAATACCGATGCGGCTGCAATGGACAAGTAATGAGCGTCACCTTTGATGATGCAGGTATGCGGAATCATGGGGTACGGCACAAACCGATTTCCATCCACTAGCAGATGTTCTGGCCTGATTATTAACGCATCTACCGCCCGGTGCATGGCCAGAAAGCTGGCTTTCAGAATATTGATCTGATCAATATCCGTGTGCGATACTTCGGCAACGGCCCAGGCCAGTGCATCCCGCTCGATGTCTTTTTTCAGGCTCTCACGCTGGCGGTGCGACAACTGTTTCGAATCGTTTAGAATGGGATGCGTGTAGTTTTTGGGCAAAATAACCGCTGCCGCTACCACCGGCCCAGCCAGACAACCGCGGCCCACTTCGTCTAAACCGGCTTCAATAGCCTCGGCGTTGTAATAGGAACGTAACATATATTTTGTGGTTACTGTTTTTGGTATTCGGTATTCGGTTTACGGTAGGCTGATACATGAGTTATTTATGCGTTAGCCTACCGTATACCGAATACCATAAGCCGTAAACAGTTTCAATCCTCCAGCACATTACCAAAAATCGTGTTCTTTAACAGCATCGCACACAGGAGGAATGTAATGCCCCAGTACAGATAAATGCGATAAAAATCCTGTACGTCCTCATAAATCCGAACCCGTATCGGCGACTTTTCCAGGCGGTTAATCTGGGCAAATACGGATTGTAATCGGCGCGTGTCCGTAGCCCGGAAGAAGCTCCCGTTGCCAATGGTGGCAATCGTTTTTAGAATGCCTTCATCCACTGTAACGGCCTGAGACGTGGACGAAACCGGACGGCCAACAGCAATTGTATAGAGTTTAATATTAAACGCTTTAGCCAGCTTGGCAGCGGTAATCGGGTCAAGATTACCGGCGGTATTATCGCCATCGCTCAATAGAATAATTAGCTTGCTCCGTTCCGGTTTCCATGGATTTGTTTCAGTCTGGGCCGTATCTATTGGTGAGGGCAACCGCTCCCGCATTCGATTGATACACCGAGCCAAGGCATCGCCAATGGCCGTACCGGAGGTACGAATCATTTGGCTATTTAATTCACTTAGGTACTGTTTCAGTAATCCATAGTCCGTTGTGAGGGGGCAAAGCGAGAAAGCCTCGCCTGCAAAAACCACTAAGCCGATCCGGTCATTTTTGCGACTATTCACAAATAGCTGGGCCACCCGACGGGCAGCCGCTAACCGATTGGGTGGCAAATCGGTTTCAGTCATCGACTCCGATACATCCATCGCCAGCATAATATCAATACCTTCCGATTGTTCATCACGCAATTCCCGCACAATTTGCGGACGAGCCAAAGCTGCTAACAGAAACCCTGTTCCTATAAATACACTTACAGGTACTAAATAGCGAAGTAAACCAAGCCACGACCGGCGCGTTTGAAGGCGACCCACACCAGAACGAAGCTGCCCAAGAGAGATATTAAGTCGTTGCTGCGCCTTTCTATTCAGATAATAACGCACTAAAAACAAAACCGGAACGGCCGGGATCAATGATAAAGCCAACGGGTATACGATATGAAACTGCTGCCATTGCGCCGGATTTAACCAGTGAAGTGAATACCAGGGTTCCATTTAGGTCAGGAGATAGAAGGAGTTTCGGCCGACTGGCTTATCGTTGAGGAATCCGGGTTTTCCGGCACTTGCATTCTGGCGCGGCTACGGTGGTATGCATTTGTGGCCACTTCGCCCAATAATCTTAAAGCAGGCAAGGAGTCGGGAGAATATGCACCACCATAAATCATCAAATCGGCTTCACGTAATGCATTCGTGATGCGTTCATCGTCTATTCGCGCAGCCAATTCTGGAGTAGTCAGGGACGTATACGGCTGTTTATCAAGCTGCTCTAAATAGAGTTTCCACATAATAACGGCCTGGTTTGCAATTTCGGCAGCCGTATATGAATTAATCGTTCGGGTCAGTCGATTATAGTCGTTCAAGAAAGTAAGATGGCGCCTTTTTAGCTGATATAATCGCCATTGTCGCCGGATAGCGCGACCAAATAATCCATACATGGCAAAAGAAACAAGGGCGATTGATACAAGTCCTAATGCCAGTGCTAAATAATTAAACTGTTGTTGAAGCGTAGCCAGATTCGTATTTGTAGCTAGTTTCGACTTCACTGATCCCGATGAATCCAGCATAGCCTGCGATAGTTTGGATCGCAGAAATACCGTATCGGTCTGTGTCCATTGAGCTGTGCAGTCTGCCTCGTTAATAACCCGAATGGGTACACGTACTAACTGTATAGGATCCGTTTCAAACGAAACCAGTGTATATACAGCACTATCACGGCTAATTGCCTCAAATCCAACACCGGTGGTTTGCGTAGCAAAAACGGCAACGCTCTTTACCCGATACGGCGCGAAATGCCGGGCGGTATCCGGGAAAAGAACATCAATTATTGGCGAATGTCGATAGGTCAACGCATACTGAAATGGGCGCCCTATTTCGATACTATCCGTCAGAAAATGACCCTGTAACGAAAGTTGCCGCGATGGAGATGGCTGCAAGATAGACTGTTGTTTGGGCGGTTGTTTTACGGTAGGTCGTACCGGTTCATTCGCCCAAACTGACTGGGACAATACCAATAGGAAAAGTATAGGTCGTATGGCGTACGTCACAACTGCGTTACTTTCTCACTCTAAATAATTCAACAAGTTTTGGCACAAAGTCCTCCTGCGAATCGAGCGCGAGGTAGTTGGCGTTATATTGTTTACAAAGTCGTTCCAGTCGAACCTGGTTCTGGCGAAACGTATCGTGCAATCCGTTTCGAAACGATAGGGACGACGTATTAACCCATACCGTGCGCCCCGACTCGGTATCATGAACAGGAATAATACCTAACCGGGGAAGATTGACCTCTCGCTGATCGTATAAATGAATAACAACTAAGTCATGCTTTTTAGCCAACGCCTTGAGGTTATGTTCATAGTTCAGGTCAATAAAATCGGAGAGCAGAATCACCACACTCCGACGCTTCAACGCATTGAGCGTAAATAACAACGCATCGGCAATGCTCGTCCGACCCGACTCTGGCTGTAGTTTATACAGGCTCATAATCAGTTGATAACCTGTTTTCATCCCATTAGCGGGTTTTATGTACCGCTCCTTCTGATCCGAAAAACAGTACATACCTACATGGCTGGCCTCGCGGATGGCCGACAGTGCCAGTACTCCACACACTTCTTTTGTAGCCGCCAATTTATCGCGGTAACGCGGACCAACCTGCTGCGATGCGCTGACATCGACAACGAAAAAAACCGTCTGATCCTTCTCCTCGCGAAATACTTTTACAAACGTACCATGTCCTTTAGATGACACGTTCCAGTCAATAGCGCGCACGTCATCTCCGTACTGATACGTGCGCAAGTCACTGAACTCTAGTCCAGTACCTTTAAAAATAGAGCGAAAACTTCCGCGCATCTGCGAGTTAACCGCCTTGCGGATACGAATATCGAAATTACGAAGCCTGGCCAAGAACTCGTCCATACGAAACAGGCGTTATACTATTTTAACAACCAATACCGAACTTTGCCAATAGGGAATAGCTTACAAAGCTATTCATTTAAACGTATGCATCGAAACCGATTTTGTGCTTACCTCTGGAGTGTGCTGCTGGGTGGGTGGCTGGTTGTGGCCTGCACCGCTCCAGAAGATGAAAAACCAGATGGGCTGATTGCAACAGATAAAATGGCGGATATTCTGACCGAAGTCCATATGACTGAAGCCCGTATAAGTCGCCTGGGGTTAGCCTCAATTGACTCATCGAATATTGCGTATAAACATCTGGAAGCCAACATCTTCAAGAAATTTGGGGTGGATACCGCTACCTATCGGACGAGTTATATTTTCTATTCTTCTCACCCACAGGATATGGAGTTGATTTATAAGCGGGTTACAGATAATTTACAGAAGAAGATTAGCGCGAAAAATGCAAAACAGCCCAAAGGCTAATGACGGTCGGAATTATTGGGGCAGGTATTTCTGGATTGACACTGGCATATGAACTGCAGCAACTCGGTATAGCGTATCATCTCTGGGAAGCCGATAGCCAACCAGGGGGCTATATTCAGTCGCGATGGGAATCATCTAAAACACCAGCGGGTATTATCAATGGACCTTATTTGTGCGAATTGGGACCTAACTCACTATTGGGTGACGCCAACCTTTTACATTGGATAGATACGCTGGGACTCACTCCTGAACTATCGTTGAGCAAACCCATTAGCAAAGCCCGCTATATTTTTCGCGACGGTATGTACAAGAAACTACCTTCTGACCCACCTTCGCTTTTCTTCGGGAACTTCTTTAGCTGGAAAGCTAAGTTGGCCATTTTCCGCGAACGCACGAATAAAACGATACATCCAGATGGCGAAACATTGTCCATTTTTTTTCGACGTCGTTTCTGTCAGGAGATCATTGATTATGCACTAGGTCCATTTGTTGCGGGCATTTACGCTGGCGACCCGGAGCAACTGCTTGTTTCTGAAACGTTTCCAATACTCCTTCAATATGAAAAAGAATACGGTTCAGTAGTACGTGGCCTAATACAGAACCAATTAGGCATGGGTCGGCGACAATCGTTTAGCTTTCGGAATGGTATGCAAACCCTACCTAATACGCTGGCGGCTACGCTAATAAATCTTTCGCTTAACAACCCTGTTAATCACATTCGGAAACTCGCAAACGGTTGGCAGGTAACAGCCAAAAGTGGCACCCAAACCGTTGATAAATTAGTGCTGGCAGTTGGTACAAACACGGCCGCGCAGTTGATAGATTTTCATTACAAGAAATTGGCTAATGCACTTCGTTCTGTTACCTATCCACCTATGACTGTCGTCCATTCAGCCTATAAACGCACGCACGTGGAGCATCCGCTCAATGGCTTTGGGGCATTAAACCCAAAGATTGAAAATCAGTATTCGGCGGGTCATATCTGGAGTAGTTCTATATTTGACGGTCGTTGCCCCACCGATGAAGTTCTGGTTACAACGCTAGTAGGTGGACAAACGGGTGTTAGCAACGCCCGTCATACCGACAGCGTACTGTCAGAAAATGTACATCGGGAGCTAGCCACCAACTTCGGTATTAAGGCAATTGAACCCGTTTTTCAACGTATTCAACGCTGGGAGCGATCAATTCCTCAATACAATGCAACTATTCTGTCTATTAAAAGCCCTATTAGAGAAATAGAAGTTGATCAGTTATTTGTGTGTGCCAACTGGTACGGAGGAGTGTCTTTGTCTGACTGTATTCAGAAAGCGCAGAAGTTGGCCCGACAATTGACTAATGCTTAGAAGATTAACAATTTTTAATGAATATCTTGTACAAAAACAGCTCGTTTTGGTGTTGTACTGATAACCCCCAACTTACTAACCTACTCGTACCGTGAAAGAGCGCCTGGTCGTTATTCCAACATATAATGAAATCGAGAACATCGAAGCAATTATTCGGAAGGTGTTTAGCCTGCCGGAGCCATTCGATGTACTCATTGTGGACGATGGGTCACCTGACGGTACCGCTCAGCGTGTTCGCGATTTACAGGAAGAATTCCCGGCTACAGGCCCTTCTGTACGGGGTTCACTACCCAGGTTACATTTGCTCGAACGGCGGGGTAAGTTAGGATTAGGCACTGCCTATATCGATGGGTTTAAGTGGGCCTTATCCAGAGGATATCAGTATCTATTCGAAATGGATGCCGATTTTTCGCACAACCCCGACGATCTGATCAAACTGTACCGTGCCTGTGCTACTGAAGGCCCTGAGCGGGCTGATGTGGCGGTTGGTTCCCGCTATATCCGTGGTGTCAACGTAGTAAACTGGCCAATGGGGCGGGTATTGATGTCGTACTTTGCGGGTGTCTATGTGCGGTTTATTACAGGTATGTCCATCATGGACCCAACAGCAGGGTTCGTCTGTTACCGGGCCGAAGTACTGGAAGTGATTTTGCATAATCCCATTAAATTCGTGGGCTACGCGTTCCAGATCGAAATGAAATTTACCTGCTGGAAATATGGCTTCCGAATTCAGGAAGTCCCCATCATTTTCACCGACCGCACGCGGGGCGTCTCTAAAATGTCATCCAAGATTTTCAAAGAAGCGGTCTTTGGCGTGCTACAGATGAAAATCAGCAGCTTCTTCCGGCACTATATTCCCCGCCGGGAAGCTGCAAAGAAAGTGGAGGAGCCGATTGGAGTGTAAACCAGGATCAATTAGCTACTCGTTTGTTTAATCAGTAACCACTAGACGTTGAGGAAACGTTATAGTATTCAGGCCAACTGTGTAGGTGCCTGGAAGTAACACACGCTCAATAGGTGAACCCAGTGAAAAAACGAGCTGATTAGGGGCATTGCCAATACAGCTATTTAAGCAAGTCGCGTCCGCACTAACGCGTGTCACATTCCCCGTAACCACATTCGTAAACAGGAGCATATCTACATGCGGATTGCTGTATAAGTTTTCGACTGGTAGCCGTAGATCCAACCGTTTTGTCTTACGCGAAAACGTGAATTGATCCGTTGTATTCTGGGCCTTTAAGGGGCCAGTAGCAACCACTACTAATTCATAAACAGCAGTTGTTTTCTGATTACCTACTCGTAAAATTACTTTTTTAGATTCGGTAGTGGTACTGGGGTTACAGGCACAGAAAGCAGACAAGTCTATGGTATTATCAGCCATGACCCCATCCAGTAGTTTTGTTCCCTCGGTCAACTCAAAAACAGGTTGCAATCCTCCGTTTACAACGGCTGGTAACTGGACCGTGATCCGGGCGTTGGGAGCATCGAAACGGACATTTTGTGTCGGTATCCCGACGAATGAAATAGCCTTAATAGCCGGCCTGTCGTTCGTCAGGTCATCTTGTTGCTGGCAGGCCAGAATAAGAGCCCCCAGACTAGTCAGTAGCAGCGTCGTTATTATTTTCATACTAATCAGGGATTGGACGTAAGAAGACAGACTATATGGTAACTTATAGGTCAATTTTAGAGGCACTTTACTTGTCATTGATACACTACAGCCAGATAGCCATTACTCTCTCCAGCCTTCCGGTTTAAACGGTGTTTGATTGTCGCTTAGCAGGCAGGGGGCAAGAGGAGGCCGGTCGGCATTGGGCCATAAGCGAACCTTGGCTTTATCCCGATCCTTCACATAAGGCGGTGACGGTTCTGGGTTAGGCTGGCGCGAATTGAGGGCGTAGAACAACTGATCTGCCCCTTTTCCATAAGCGCCTTTTGGCCGGAGTGTATCCACGGGGCTGGTTGCCCCATAGGAAAGGCCCTGGGTATCTTTCCGATCCAGCCAATAATGCACCTGCGAAACAGCGGAAGCCGAGAAATACCCGACAATCGTAGCCTGAGGATGATCTACCTGACGAACATTCCCCGCCAAAGCAGTAGGTGGCGTATCGGACAAGCCACCCGTATGCTGAGTCTGCTCCTCAAACAGCTTAAAATAGCGGTATGCATCGGGGGTTAGCGAGAGTTGGCGAACATCGACCAAAGCGGGTTGCGTATCATAAAAAGGAACCTGAGCAACCCGTTGCTGGCTAATCAGTCCACCATTGATAAATTTATCGTCCAACACCACAATATCATAGCCGTAAATGATTTGCCAGCAGGCTGTTCGGCACCCGTAATCATACGTCCAGTCTTCTGCAGGCACCTCGGGCGCTTCTTCGCCAGCCTTGCCGGGACGAGGGCTAAAACAGTCTTCGAAGGGCTCGGTGCCTGTCACGAAGTAGTCTCTGTCTTTGTAGACCCCGGGCAGCACCTTGTAGATGGCATAAACGCCCTGTCTGCATGTATGGCACCAGTATTGGCGTTCCCAAAGCTTCCATTCCCACCGGTAATAATTGTGTTGATTTGCCGGGTCCTGACTGTCAATAAACAGGTCGTGGGCCGCCTGATACCCTTTTAGCTGTTGAACAGGTAAACTGGTTGGGTTAAATCGGGCGCTTAGCTTATCAATTGGAGAAACCGCAGCCATCAGCTGTTGGGTAGATACATACCGATTTCCATCCTGAAGCGTAAAGCGGAGTTGATAAGCATGGCCCACCTGCCCTTTAAAATCGCTGGGTAGCTGGTAACTGCCATCTATTGTCTCGTGACAGGCAATTACGGCTGCAGAATCTACCACGACCTCCACCGTTGCTTTCGTTAATGGCACCGTACTAAATTGGCCCGTCAGTCGATCGGCATAGGCACGCTTGAGTTTAATAAGCTGGGGTTCGGCCAGGTTGGTAATTGTTCCTTCTACAACTAAGATATCATTTGTACCATACAAAAGAATATCCGCTGGGTCAATACAAGCCGATGGCAGAACGAATGTAGTTGCATAAACCAGTAAACGGATAAGGATTGTGCGCATGAGTGCGGTTTGGATAGATCATGAACGTATGAGCAATCTATAAAACCACTTTACAAGCTTATTCTACTTTTAGTAGAAACAAGGAGCGTTTTAATACGTACTAGTTAGCTTACCTGTGCAACCAATGCACATGCTAAGCTAGAGTTCATGAGTACCTTAGCATGGATTTGGACGTATTTTTCCTATACTATTTCGGCTAAAAATCGCTCGTAAACTTCTTGCGTTGCATCAATCTCAATCCGCTTATGTGGGTTAGTAAACCCAGCCACAATTGTTACTCTGGACTTGGCAATACCAACCCGTTTGGCCAAAAATTCAATTAGATAGACGTTAGCTTTCCCGTCCTGCGCGGGCGCTTTGATCTTGGCGGTAAGCAAACCGGCAGCATCGTAGAACAATTGATCTACTTTGCTGCCAGGTTTCACTTTTACATGAAGCGTCATGAATCAGACGTTGATGGTATAGCTCAGCTTGATCTCATCGCCTGTCATGCCCCGGAAGCCCCAATTATGTGCGGGGCTTTCCAGTATGCAGATTTCAAGGTCTGTAAGCGCCAGACCAAGCTGATCGCAAATACGCTCGTAAAGCAAATGAATCAACTTCTTTTTGGTCTCCACCGTACGCCCTTCAATCATCATAAACTCCAGAATAACATAACGTTCTGAAGCCGTGGCGGGCCTGAAAAAATCCTCGTTGTCCAGATAGAAAAATCGGTGCGCCCGCTTGTTGACGGGAAACTGAAGAGCTTCTACCACACAGGAGTGAATTACATCGGAAAGCTGATTTCGAATGGGTAGCAGATGCTCTCGAACACCATAGATTTTAACCTGACTCATAGTTCTATGAGTTGAGCTGGCTCGCCAGCACGGCAATGCCTTCCTCGAATGTGTGCGGGTCATAGCCAAGTACGGTACGAGCTTTGTCTAAAACAAAACCCGTACGGGGAGGCCGCCGAGCCACCTGTGTAAATGTCGATGCATCGGCCTGGGTAATCAGCGACTTGTCGAGGTTAAAATAATCGGCGGTTTTAATGGCCATCTCGTAGGGAGTAAGCACTTCTTTCCCCGAGATATTAAAGATTCCTTCAGCTTCCTGATCGGCAATGAGATAACACCCCATCGCCAAATCTTCGGCCAGGGTTGGACTGCGCCACTGATCGGTTACAACTTTAATTGTTTTACCCTCTTCCAGGGATTTCTTCACCCACAAAATAATATTGCTACGGCTCATGTCATGAGCAATGCCATATACGAGCACAGTGCGGGCAATGGCCCAGCGTACCGGAGCGCCGGACCGATCCGCATGCTTCACAACCGACTCACCAGCCTGCTTACTCCAGCCATAAAAGCTAATTGGATTCGCTTCAGCGGTTTCTGCATAAGGGCCATCCGCACCATCGAAAATGAAGTCGGTCGATACATGAACCAGGAACGCGTTTACCTTACGGCAGGCTTCAACGATATACTCAACAGCATGTACGTTCTGTGCCCAACAAGCATCTTTCTGAATTTCGCACTTATCCACATCGGTCATAGCCGCTCCGTGGATAACTACATCGGGCTGAGCTTCCGAAATCACATCCAGTACCTGTTGCCGGTCGGTGATGTCCATTGACCGATAGGTATATCCTTCCGAAAACGGTAGCCGGTTATCGCCCCGGGCCGTGGCAATTAAGTCAACGTCCGGTTGCTTCGTCAGCAGATCAACTAATTTCTGGCCCAGCAACCCGTTGGCACCGGTAATAAGAATTTTTTTCATAAATAGGAGTGAGGAGTGAGGAACGAGAAGTGAGGAGCACTAACGTGAGAAGATGATTTCACGCAGCAATTTCTCACTTCTCGGTCCTTGCTACTACATACGGATAATGATACTGCTTTGTAATTTTCTTTTTCTTTATCCACTCGCCAGTCATCGTCATACGAATACTCTGATTCGGGCGATCCATTTCATTACGAGGCTGTTTGGCAATACTGTCTACGATGGCCAGGCCATCAACCACTTCGCCGAAAACGGTGTAGTTCCCATCTAAATGTGGAGCGCCACCAAGCGTTTTATAAACTTGTTTCTGCTCATCAGTGGGCATATGCCCTTTCATGGTTTGAATACGCTCCAGCTGCTTTTGCAAACCTGCATCGTCCCAAACGCGCCCCTGTACGATATAAAACTGACAACCGCTTGATGCTTTTGCTGGATTACCATCGCGGGCAGCGGCTAGTGCACCTTTTTTATGAAAGAGCGATGGCACAAATTCTGCCGGGATCGTATAGCCCACATCGCCATTCCCAAGTGGCTGATCTGCCTGGGCTTTTCGAGAATTTGGATCGCCCCCCTGAATCATAAATAGGGGAATGATCCGGTGAAACAGCAGACTGTCGTAAAACTTCTGATTAACAAGCTTGATGAAGTTTTCTTTATGTTGTGGGGTTTGGTCATACAGCACAAGCCGCATGGTGCCATAGGTTGTATTGAGCGAAACAAGGTAATCTTTCTTCTTCCGATTTTGGGCCATCGAAAGAGTGGGGATCAAGAACAGCAGGAATAGAATTTTGCGCATAGTGAAACTATAATGAATACCCTTAAAGAACAACCCGATTCTGAAACGCATCTTTTAGGCGTTGATCGTGGGTAACAACAATCAGGCTGGCTCCGATTTGCTCCGACTGTTCACGCAGGAGTTGCACTACCCGACTGGTATTTTCATCGTCGAGACTGGACGTTGGTTCGTCGGCCAGAATCACATCAGGCTGATTCATAACGGCGCGTGCTATACTAACTCGCTGCTGTTCACCCTGGCTGAGTTGGTTGGTTTTCTTGTTAAGTTGCTCTACAAATCCCAACTGGCTGGCCAATTCGCGGGCGCGGTTTTTATCCTGCGGCTTATTGGCTAAGTAATTTGCCATCAGTAGGTTATCCATCACTGATAACGCACTGACAAAGTGAGGCTTCTGATAAACAATACCCAGGTGTTTAGCCCGAAACGCAGCTGTATCGGCCACGCTGAGTTTTGTCAGGTCGGTTTTATCAATAACAACAGAGCCACTCTTCGGTTTCAGCAACAGAGCCAGTAAATGCAGGAAGGTAGTTTTGCCAGTACCAGACCTTCCTAAAATCAGAAGGGCTTCGCGATTAGCGCATTGGACATCCGGAAACGTAAACTGTTTCGCGGGGCCGTATTCAAACGTGAGTTGGTTCGTTGCCAGCATCAGATTCAGGCGAGTATCCACAAAAATAGGCAAAAGTTGTAATTTTGACTCTGTTCTGTGGTGTCGGGTTCTCAAACCCGACACAATAGCTGACGCGAAATGTCGGGTTTGAGAACCATTATTGTCCGAAATGTTTTTTCAAGGCATCGTCCAGTAAGGTTGGCTCCCCGTGGCATGCTACAATAAGTGTTTTGACCAGATCAGCTTCGAGTTCATAGACAAACAGCAATTTGTTGATCTTGAACCCAGGCCGATCATTAAACCGACCATATAACCCAATCAACATAGCGCCAATGAGCATCACATACGCCATGATTTTGATCCCGTTAAAGGATCGGGACAGAAAATGAGAAAAATTCATCTGCTGCTTGATGAACCGAAAGAATTTCTCGATCTGCCAACGCTGTCGATAAATCTGACTCACCTCCAATGCGCTGAGCGAATCGGGCAGGTTGGTCAAAAACAGCAAAGATTGCTCAGGTTTGTCTTGTAGGTGAGCACTAATCAGGCGAAATGAGTCCGTAAGGAGTCGATTCGAACTCGTATAGAGCTTGATCAACGACTCCTTCTCTAAGACAAGTGTGTCGGTCGAGCTATCTATACGCTGCTCAGCCAGAAGCTGGTAACGACTGTTGGCTTTGATGCGGGTAACAAAAAAACGTTTCTCCTCAGGGGGCTTATTGAACTGCTCAAAGGTGAGTCGATTTTGCAGCCCAGCGTCAAAAACGGCTACATCTTTGGCCGAGAAAGCCAGCGATTCAATGGTTTCTTTGAGGGGTGTTTCATCGCTGGCATGGGTTTGTTGATCATAAAATCGAATCGTTTCGGGCTTTAAGCCATCATAGCCGATACTAAATTTGATATGCTTATAACGATGGGTTTCATCGTTGGCTTTACGGCCCAGTTGAATACCCAGGCCCAAGAGTTTGGCTGAACAAGCCACTAGGGTTGAATCAACCAGATGGAGTTGATAGCCCTGGACGGTGGGTGTGGGCCAGTGCTGGTTGACCAACTTGAGAACTTGCTTAAAAATAGCCTTCAGGTAGCCACAATCGAGTTGAGCCAGCCGGTCGGCTAAGGAGTTTCGTTTGGTGGTAAAGTGAGCATCCACGCCGATTAAGTGGCGAATGCCCACTTTTTCCAGCAGGGCCATAAGTACATTCAGACTCAACTCATTGGTGGTCAGAACGCCATAGAGCAATAACTTAAAAACCAGGGCTCCGCGGAGTTTTTTGACGTGTTTATCGACTTGATAGTCTAGGGCTAATGTTTCCAGCACCTCATCCGGCAAATAGCCTAACAGCGTTTTTACGGGTAATTTGGCGGTGTTCATTGGTTTTTAGACTTAAAACAAATCGACAAGAAAAAACATTTCGGACAATACTGGTTTGAGAACCCGACACCACATTAATGATCAAACACTCCTTGAAACGCATTGCTCTGTTTGCTTCCGGCTCCGGCTCAAACGCCGAAAAAATTGCTGAGTATTTCACAAGTAACCCTGAGGTTGAGATTTCGCTGATTGTCTCAAACAACCCGAAGGCGGGTGTGATCGAGCGAGCCAGGCGGCTACATATTCCGGTTTTACTTTTCGACCGAACAACGTTTTACGATACAAACCGTATCACCCAACTCCTTATCGATCAACGAATTGATTTGATTGTATTAGCCGGGTTTATGTGGCTCATGCCGGGTGGACTGGTACAGGCGTTTCCGAATAAAATTATTAACATTCACCCGGCTTTATTACCTAAATTTGGAGGGAAGGGAATGTACGGGCACTTCGTTCATGAAGCCGTTGTGGCGGCCAACGAGACGGAATCTGGTATAACCATTCACTACGTGAACGAGCATTACGACGAAGGTCAGATTATTTTCCAGGCGCATTGCCCGGTTACCCCTACTGATACACCAGATGACGTAGCCCGGAAAGTTCAGGTGCTTGAGCATGAACATTACCCGAGAGTAGTAAGCGAAGTACTACTGATGAATAATGAATGATTATACAAAACAAATAATCATGGGAAGGCTTTTGGTCATACTTAGTATGCTGGGTGTAACGGGTTGCTTTCAACCCCTTGTTTACCTGCAACATAAAACGCATTATCCGGTTGATGTATTTTATGACACACAGCGCCCCGAACGCCCATTTGCGCCCTTGCAGGATCTGGAAGTAAAAGGCGAAGTTCCGCTGACCCAACGGCAGTCGGGAAACCAACGCATGCTTAGTCGGGGAAATGATATGCAGCAGAAAGAATTGATGCTGGCCCGCCTGACCATGCAGGCCAAGAAACTCGGTGCTGATGCCCTGGTGTCGGTTAAGTACACCTACTACACCTCCACCACCGATAATGGGTATGTAATGACGGGTTTAGCCGTCAAGTATAAAAAAGAAATAGAAACGATCGCCAATTAAAAATGCCCGCCAAACGCTAGGTTTGGCGGGCATTTTTAATTTATCGCAGCCTGGTCATTTAACTTCCTCGTAATCAACATAATCTCCCCCCTTAAAGTGGGTATTCGTTTCTTTTCCAGGGCGGTTTTCCACCCGTATCTCGCCTTCACGACGACCTCCCCGACTAGCCGCCTGTTGTTTCTGCTGCTTCACTAATTGTCGGCCAACCAACAGGTAAAAGACAAATCGACGTACTGGTGGTACAAACAGAATAATGAGGGTGATGATAAACAAATATTTAAACAACATAGCAGCGTATCGTTAATAGTCAATAAACGTTGACTTTCGACGTTTAGTTTTCTCTTTTGTCAGACGGCTTTTATCCGGGTTGATCGGAAAGCCAGTTTATCTATAAAAGCACCTTCTGAAAAACTCTACTAATACCCATACAACGCTTTTGCAGCCGCTTCGTATTTATCTCCCGCCGACCACTGCGGACGGGTTGCCCGGTCTGCAATCAGGCGGGCAGCATAGGCATAAGCCTGGCAAAAATGTTGAACGTAGTTAAAGTCCAGCGATTCGGGATTGTCGATGGCCTGATGATAGTATTTCCCAATGGCTGCATCGAACGCTTTAAACCCGGCCGAAAAAGTTGGAGCCGGTACGCCCTTTGCTGCAAAATGAACGTTGTCCGAACGATCAAATAGCCCTTGCTCAGGTGCGGGTTCGGCAAACACACCCAGGCCGAATGCTTTGGCAGCTGTTTCGATTTCAGATTTAGCCCCTGTCCGTTCCAACCCTATAACTGATACAACCGTCGTATCGTTGTAGCCAGCACCATCCGAGTTAAGATCAAACACGGTTTGTTTCAAGGGGACCAGTGGGTGTTCTGTATAATACCGGCTCCCAAGCGTACCTACTTCTTCACCCGTAAGGGCAAGTACCAGTACCGACCGTTTGGGGCGTTGCTGCATCAGGACTTTAGCTGATTCCAGCAAGGCAACTACACCAATGGCATTATCGCGCGCTCCGTTGAAAATACTGTCGCTCGGCTGATACGCACTGCCACCTTGTTTGCCAACGCCAACATGATCGAAGTGAGCCGATAAGACCAGATATTCATCCTTTAACTTCGGGTCCGTACCCTCAATAATTCCGGCCACATTTGCCGAGGCAATCGCAATTCGTTGCCGTCCCGACGTATGTAGTGTGATGGTTGGATTGGCTTCTTTCAGTTGTTTGTACTGATTATTCGTATTGTTCACCCACAAATGAGCTACTGGTGCTTTCGTGTCGGAGTTAGCAGCCACCGTCAATTGCTCACGGGTGAAATACTGATTCACGAGGCCCCAGGGAACGGATTCACTATAGAGTTCAAGCAGGGCAGCCGCTCCTTTTTCGGTAGCCAGTTTGCGTTTTTCTGCGGATGCCCGAAAAATTTCGCCGGGGCTCTTTGCTTCGGGCGAGCCTCCCTGCGCTACCAGAATCCGGCCTTTCACATCGCGGCCTTTGTAGCCATCTTCTCCATCCGTCAGGCCGTACCCAACGTACAGAACTTCGCCCGAAATATCGGTTGGGTTACCCGCCATCAGCACGAGTTCTTTTCCGAGCCGAAGGGTGTCTTTCCCGATAACCAACGTAGCTGAGGTAGCGGCTTTCGATTTTTCGAAGTTAATGCGCTGGAAATAATCAGACTGAGTGCCCGTCGTTACGGCAGGCTTAAGGCCGAGTTGGCGAAATTGCTCGGCAATGTAGCGGGCGGCCGTCCAGTTGCCCGGCTCGCCTGTCCGCCGACCCTGCAACTCATCTGAGGCCAGGAAACGGGTATGCGCTTCAACCTCAGCACGAGAAATAGTATATTCGGGCAGTCTGGGCGTATTGATTTCTTTTTTAGTAGCAGCTTTGGCGGGCCGGGTTTGAGCCTGTATGGATGTAGTTGCCAGAACGATTGAGGCTGCTACCAGTAATGTAGACGAAGTTTGCATGGTGATTGGGGTTCTGTTTGTAAAAGTACGAAAAACCCGGCGGCTCGCCCACCATCCGGCCATTTGGTCGAATTTCAGTACTTTTGTGGTACCCCTCATGGGTAAGGTTTAGTTCATTATGTCTCCTCATTCGCTAACTGACCATTCTTCTTCTGAAAAAACGTATCTGCTGCTTGCCTGTGGCCTATTGGCACTTTACGTTTTCCCCTATATCTGGCTTGGCGAAGGCGCGCACCTGACGATTCATGATAACTTAGACAGCGATTTTCTATATCTCTACTTACTAAAGACGACCAAAACCGCTTTCGATTTCGACTTAAAAACCGTCATTCCGAACATGATGAGTGGTGGGCCCTTCACCGGTATTCCACGCTCAGCCTTTCGGACCGGCTTGAACCTTGAAGTGCTCTCATTTTGGCTGTTGCCTCCTTATGCAGCCCAAGTTGTCAACTTCTCGGCTGTACACGGCATTGGGTTTGTGGGTATGTATCTACTGCTCAAAAAGCATGTTTTGCCCGAATCCAACTGGGCGTTCACTCGCGTAGCTCTGGCGTTTCTGTTCGCACTGGTACCTTGTTACATCGTTCATGGCGCATCGGTAACGGGGCAACCATTGTTGCTGTTTGCGTTTATCAACTTATTACGAAAACGGTCATACTGGTGGTGCGGCATTCCGACGAACTGGCTCATTATTATACTCTTTCCATTCTATTCCTTTTTCGTTTGGGCAGGCTTGTTCATCTGCATCGCGCTGGGCGTAATTGGTTTCTGGGAGATGCTTCGTCTTCGGCAACTCAATTTGGTTTATATCAATGGCTTACTCCTGCTCGCGGCCCTATATATAGCCAGCGAATGGGAATTGATTTACGGATTTATTAATCAGACATATATCTCGCAGCGCACGGAGTTCGATTATAGCCAATTGCGCTCCATGAAGCTCGCCGACAGTCTGCGCCGGAGTATTGATCTGTTCGTTTGGCCGATGTTCAACACGGGTGCGTTTTTTACGGCTGGCATTTTGATTGTTGCTGCCTTGAGTGCCTGGCGAGCTTACCGACGACAGGATTTTCGGGCAGTCCACTGGCTCATTGGCTTACCAACTCTGGCGCTCGTCATTTGCCTGATTCACGGACTTTATCATTACCTCGTCGTTTGGCTAGGCGACAGTTCGTTGGGATTGAAATTCCGGGTCTTTCAGTTCGACCGGTTCTATTTCCTGCTTCCGACGCTCTGGTTTTTTCTATTCGCGCTGGCGTTGCGGCAGTTTCGTGCCAATGATCATTGGAATCGACTGTTTCTGGCCGTGCAACTGACCTTACTAATTTTTGCCAATAAAGAGTGGCGAATCAATATTGGCAAAATGGCAGGCACTATTACCGAGGCTAGACAGCCATCGTTCCGCGCATTTTTTGCCGAAAAACAGTTTGCACAAATCCGCGATTACATTGGCCGACCACAAGCCGAGTACCGGGTCATTTGTCTGGGTATGCATCCATCCGTTGCCCAGTTCAATGGTTTCTACACGCTGGATAGCTATCAAAATAATTACCCGCTTCCTTACAAATACGCGTTCCGAAAAATCATTGCGACCGAGCTGGCCAAAGGTACCCGTCAAATGCGGGTTTATTATGATGCCTACGCTTGTCGGGTCTATCTCTACACGGCGGAGTTGGGGATGAATTACCTGTTTGGGAAAACCCAAAATCAAGCCGTCGATCATCTTCAAATTAATACCGACGCGCTGGTGGCACTAAATGGCCAATATGTTATATCTGCCGTACCCATCCATAACGCAACCGAAAATCGGCTACATCTGGAAAAAGTGTTTGACGAATCAGAAAGCTATTGGCGGGTCTGGCTTTATAGGGTGCAGTAGTGGAGTAGGTGGAGTGAGTGTAGTAAGTGGCTCAATTACGTACTCATTACACCCACTTCACTCATTACACCTACTCCACTAACTAGCCCCGTTTATAATGCTGTCGGGCGAAGCGCATGAATGTGTCGGCCAGACCCTCGCTAACACCCTGTAATTGAATCGAGTACAAATCTCGCTGGATTGTAAGATTCTGCACATCGAGCACTTTTAGCGTACCCGCCTGAAGTTCGTGCTGTACGGCAAATACGGATACAAATGCCATACAACGTGAGCTTCCCAGATACGATTTAATACTTTCGGTACTGCCCAACTGCATTTCAATGGTCAGGTCCGTTAATCGAATGCCAACACCTCGAAGTGCGTGTTCAATCACTTCCAGCGAACCAGAGCCCCGTTCCCGCAAAACAATAGGAACTGCGCGTAGTTCATCGAGTGTAATCTCGTCGCGGTCGGCCAGGGGATGGTCGGCACGGCAGATGAGTACGAGTTCGTCTTTTACGAAGGAGGTGTATCGAATATCGCTGTGATGCGTTCGGCCTTCAACCAGTCCTAAATCAATATCGCTGTTGAGAAGTGCCTGCTCAATTTGTTCGGTATTGCCGCTCAGGAGCGATATAGCCACATCGGCAGATTGCTCATGAAACCGAGCCAATACTGGCGGAATCACGTATTGAGCCACAGTTGTACTGGCCCCAACCCGAAGTGCCCCTGCCGGTTTTCCCTTCAGCGCATTCATATCAAATTCCAGTTGACGATAGGTCGCCATAATGGTTTCGGCATGACTGAGCAGCAAATTACCGGCGGCAGTCAGGCTGATCTGATTCCCGCGCCGGTCGAAGAGGGCCGTACCGAACCGGTGTTCAAGTTCCTGAATGTGCTTCGTGATAGCCGGTTGTGTTACATACAATTCGGCAGCAGCTTTGGTAAAGCTAAGGCGCTTGGCAACGGTGTAGAACACATTCAGACGAAAATCGAGCATGGAGTAAAGTTACGGACGAATAATGGCCCAGCCTTCCTGTTGGCGGATGATGAGTTCACCGTTGGCGGTGGGTACGTAGCTCACGAAGGGGTACATCTCATCGCGACTAAGCTTCCGCATCTTCATGGTGTTTTCGCACATGGCCAGAATAACACCTTGTTTCTGAAGGCTCTGAAGTTCTTTCTCGAAATAAGCTTTCCCTTTTTGGTAGGCGACAAATGCACCGCTATACACGACCAATTCAATGTCAAGTTTGCCTTTCAACCGTGGGTCGTTCAGCGAGTTCTGAATATTGGCCAGCGCATGCCGAATAACGGCTGTATCACCGGTATTAAGTTGATAAACGGCATGGTATCGTTCTTTGGTGGGTTGTGCGCCATGAAACGAACCCGTCTCACTTGTTTGCGCTATAGCTGGTACTACTGCGGCCAGGAAAGCCAGAACGAACAGGTAGGTGAATTTCTTCATGTTTTTAGTTTTTGATTTTGAGTAAAGTTACTTCGCTTTTCGCGCATCGGCAATTGGCTGATACGGCCCGAATTTGTGTTGTTGCTCACTAAACGAATCGGCGTAGGGACCAAAGGGAAAATCAACGGGTTTGCTGGCAATCTTGGGCCAGTCGCTGCTTTGATCTTTATGCGGACGCGGCATGGAATTGACAAAAGCCGCCAGATCCCATGCTTCCTCATCGCTCAGTTGCGGGCTGGCGTAGGTCGCTCCAAACGGCATGTTGTTTTTTACGTAGCCCGCAAAGCCCGATAATCTGAATAACCCAGCCCCATCGTTGTAACTATTCGGCCCCCACATGGGCGGATACGTATATTCTTTGGTACCAGCTACCTTCATGCCCTCACCGTTCACGCCGTGGCAAACCTGGCATTTAGCCATATACACCATACGGCCTTTTGTAGAGTCGGCTGCACGATCCAGATAGGCTAATTTGACAAGGCCTACGCCCTCGGGTCGCTCACCTTTGGGAACGTCGGTGCCCAGCCATTGCATATAGGCTACGATGGCCTTCATCTCGCGACTTGCACTATCGGGAGCTTTACCTGCCAGACTGCGTTCGAAGCAATCGGACACGCGCTTCACAATGGTTTCGACCGCTCCGGAACGTTCCCGAAACTTGGGATAGGTGGAAAATACGCCGGAATAATTGTTGCCGAGCACTTTCGTACCCGCATCGAGGTGGCAATTCTGGCAATTCATGCCATTGGATAATTGCTTCACGGAGCCCTTTGGCCCAAGGTATTTGGCCGTGTGAGCAATTAACTCGCGGCCATAGCGAATTTGCTTGCCAAGCTCACCGGCCGGAATTCGACTGTCGGCGGGTGGGCGCCAGTAGGTTGGCGGTGTTAGTGCGAGTAAGGTAGCTAGGCAGATGAGGCAAGTGAAAGAAATGGCTCGATTAAATTTCACCCCACCCCAACCCCTCCCCTTGAAATAAGGGGAGGGGCTAAAAAATGGGCGAGATTGCCCCCCTCTCCTGGTTTTAGGCGGTCCGCCGTTGCGGGAGGGGTCGGGGGTGAGGTGAACCGCACGAAAGAGGTGATTAAACAGATTTTTTTTCATAATCTAGAGCATATCAACTTTCACCAGATTATCATCCGACACCCGGTCGATCAACTTGTTGTAGGGGTCAATACCCGCTCTAACGGGCTTGCCTTTTACGGTTACCTCAATCACGTGTTCGCCGGGTGTCAGGCTGCGTTTTTGCATCAACAATGGCACTTTGGTGGTCAGGCCATCTTTGTTTTTGCCATCGTCAGTAAGTACGGCGATGTCGGCAATGACCGGACCTTTTCCTTTTGCCAGTTCCTTTCCGGTTTTGTCGTAATACTCAGTGGCAGTTCGGACGTATAGCTTCACGCTGTATTTCCCGTTGCCAATCGACTTCGCTTCAGCTTTGGTGATTCGGTTATCGTACAGCGTGAGTTTCTCGAAATTATCCGTCAGCCAGGGTTTCAGTGAATCAGGTGTGGCAGCTTTCAGGAAGCTATACCATTCCAGCGAGGTTGTAAATGGCGCTTTCTGTCGGAAACGAGCCGCTTTCATGTAGTCGTTCATGGCCTGGTTGACGCGGGCTTCACCAATGTAATCCTGTAAGGCATACATCAGCATCGACCCTTTCTGATACCAGACATAGGACCGTGTATCGTTGTCGAGCATGTTGGCTTCGAACTTATCTTCATTGGCCCGGCCACGCAGGTAGCGATCAAGACTATACTTCAAAAACTTCGGCATGGCATCGGCTCCGTAGCGTTGTTTGAGTACCATTAGCGCTGAGTATTCCGCCATTGTCTCCGAAATCTGATTCGAACCCCGCGTTCGGCTGGGCATAATCTGGTGGCCCCACCACTGGTGTGCCACCTCGTGAGCCGTCACGTAATAGGCATAATCTGTTTTGTTTGGATCGTGGAAATCGCCAACCCAGCCAAACTCCTCCGAATACGGCACCGTTGTGGGGAACGACTGCGCGAAAGCGGCATAACGCGGGAACTCCAGCACCCGCAAGACTGGGTACGGAAACGGCGCATAGTTCTTGGTATAGTAGCTTAGCGACGCTTTCATACTCGCCATAAACCGATCCAGGTTGCGGTCATGACCGGGATGATGATAGACTTCCAACGCTACCGTTTTTCCGTCAGGTCCTGTCCATTTATCGCGTTTCACACCGTACTTAGCCGAACACATACTGAAAAAATAATCGGAGAATCCGGGGAGTTTGTATTGGAAATACTTACGCGGTTTTCCATCAGGGCCATTTGCCGTCCAGGTTTTTACCAGTTCACCGGGCATGATAGCGGTCTGGTCGGGAGTGGTTGAAATGGTTCCCTCGAAGGTTACCCAATCGGCATCATCGGTAAACAGAAAGTCGCGCAGACCCAGTGAATCGTTTTGGGCCGGAGCCGTCCATTCTTTGATCGGCAAGCCATACTTCTTACGGTATTTATCGCTGTCTAATTCCTGACCTGCATCATAGCCAAAGCCGGGGAAAATACCCACGTTGAAAAATGTACCGTTGACCACTACATCCCGGTTGTCGCCCGCATTACTGAAGCCAACGTATTGTCCCGTCACGGTCATATCCATCCGCGCCGAATCGCCAGGATTCAGTCGTTTGGGCAATCGGTAGATATAGTAGCCCAGGTTCTCGTCCTTCAGAATCATCTTCGGCGCTTCGCCACCGATCATGAATTTAGTCAGCTGCCGATGGAAATTATCAGCGGGCATCGTCATATGCAACGAGTCGATGGGCTGGTGGCCTTTATTGACGATCATAAACACACCTGATGCTACAGCCTTGAACTCATCCGGGAACACATCGACATTGAGTTTTGCGCTCGTGATTTTGGGCTGTAGTACATTGACATATTTGTGATATGTCTTCTCAAAGGTTGATCGTAGTTCGCGTTGTTGATCGGCAGACAGGTAGCGGTTTTTCACGCTGACATTGGTGTAAATCCAGGCACCCATACTCACAAACACCACCAAGGCAAGCGCAAACAAAACCATCGACAGTCGGCCCATCCGCTGCCGGGCCAATTGCCAGCGGGCTTTAAAGGCCGTATCGGCACCCCGATTCCAGAACCAAAGAGCCAGTACCAGCAACATGCCACCAAACGCGTACCAATAGATTCGAAACGAGGCCAGGGCAGCCAGATAATGACCGAATCCGTTCATATCGGAAATCTGAACTGTTCCGCCCGAAAAAGGAATGGCCAGTCGGTAGTTGAACTCGGCAAACTGAGGAACTGCCCAAATGACGATGTAAACGGCCAGTGTAACAATGTGCCCTACAAACTTCTGGTTGACCATCGTATGCACAAAAAACGCCAGCATCACCAGTTGGAAATACTGTGTAAAGGCAATGCCATAGATATCGCGGAAGTAGAGCGGAAATTCATAATTGAAATAGCCCTTGACGGTCTGATTCAACACCCCCGATACCATAATCAACGTACTCAGCAATAGACAAACGTAGGTCATCGACAGCAGTTTAGCCCCGTAGTTCATCCAATCGGGAACGGGCAACGCATCAGCAATGGTATCGTAGTGAACGACCTTATCGCGGTGAACCACTTCGCCGGTGTAGAAGATCACGACAATGAGTACGAAGAAGAAAAACGTACCATTACGGGCTTCGAGCATGGCATAAGTCGTTGGCAACGAAGGCGTACCGTAGGTTTCTGACCCGAACCAGCCATCTAAAAACAGGAACAATACCGCGCCCAGCAGAATAGCGATGAAATAGGGATCGCGAACGATACTCCGAAATTCCAGACTGGCTTGCTGAAACATCTGCCGAATATACGTACCGACCTGGAACACAGGTGTGGGCGTTGGTAAACTCGCCAACGATGGAGCCTTCTCAGATTCGGCCTCGTCTTTGGCTTTATTGCCTAACTTAATCGCTAGAAAGCGAGGAAAACTAAACCGAAGCACAGTAAAGGCAAAAACCAGTAACGCTACACCAACCCAGATGAGTCGGTTAATCAGCAAATCACCTTCCAAAGGGGCCAGCAGCGTATTTTGTTCCACCGGCGACCAGTATTTAGTTGCCGTATCGTAGGCGTAGGAGCCAAAGGGGTCGAGCAGATTAACGAGTTGCTTATTTTCCAGATCCTGCGAAAGCGTAGAGCCCAGCAGATAGGCAATAAAGAGTAGAATACTACCAGCATAGGTCGTAAACACCTGTTTCGAAAAGGCGACCAATCCAAAGAAAATACTACCAACCAGAAACATATTCGGTACCACAAACACCAGAAACGGGTAAGCGTAGTCACGAAAACGAATCGGCCCAAATCGCTCGGTATTGTCGGCTAAGTTAAAGATTGGCCCTAGTAACGAACCGATAACGATACCCAGCATCCCAACGGCCATAATACCCAGTAGTACCATAAACGACCCGAAATATCGGCCCAGTAAATAGCCTCGTTCGGTGATGGGAAAGCTGAAATAGTAGTTTTTGGTATTATGCTCAATGTCGCGGTAAACAGGTACACCCATGATAGCTGACGCGACCAACATCCCAAAAATGGTCAGTACAACCACAAACTGGCTAATGGCGTAGGGCGAGTTGATATTCGTTTTCTCCGAGGCTGGGCCACTGCCGTAAATGACGAAGAGAAACGTAAAGAGGAATAAGATAAGGGCGTAGAGATAGGTAGCGGGTCGTTTCAACCGGTAGGCTAACTCAAATTTGAAAATTTCAGTGAACATGGTTTGTGAAGGGTTACTTTGTGTGGTGTCGGGTTCTTAAACCCGACACGAATTGCTGACGCGAGACTGTCGGGTTTAAGAACCCGACACCACAGTACTACTACACCGTCACCACTTCCATTTTCTCGCTAATCTTGGCAAAGTACAAGTCTTCCAGATCGGGCGTTACTGCGTCGAAATCAGCCAGCGGCAAATCACTATACGCATGAATCCGGGTTTTACCACCTTTAAGCTGGGTCGAAATCACGCGATGCGTTTGACGATAGGTAGCAATCTCTGATTTATCGATAAACTTCTGCCAGACCTTGCCGTTCAGGTCTTTCACCAGATCGTTCGGATTACCCGTTGCCACTACTTCGCCTAGGCAAATAATAGCCATATCAGAACAGAGATTCGTAACGTCTTCCACAATGTGCGTAGACAGAATAACGATCGTGTTTTCACCGATTTCGGAAAGTAGATTATGGAATCGGTTACGCTCGGCAGGGTCAAGTCCGGCCGTAGGTTCATCAACAATAATCAATCTTGGGGTGCCAATGAGTGCCTGTGCAATACCAAAGCGCTGTTTCATACCACCCGAATACGTACCAAGGTTCTTCTTTCGAACGTCATAGAGATTCACTTTCTGCAACAATCCCTGCACAATCTCTTTCCGCTCACGCCCATTGGCAATACCCTTAAGCGACGCAATATGATCGAGCATGGCCTCTGCCGTGACACGCGGATACACGCCAAATTCCTGCGGCAAATAGCCCAGTACCCGACGAACCGCATCTTTTTGAGTAAGCACATTCAGGTCTCCCTCAGGCAAGCCTATGAGTTGTGCGCTACCGCTATCCGCTTCCTGAAGAGTAGCAATGGTTCGCATCAGGGAAGACTTGCCCGCGCCATTTGGCCCCAGCAGGCCAAACATGCCCTGCTTGATCGTCAGTGAAACGCCTTTCAACGCCCGAACGCCATTAGAGTAAGTCTTAGACAGTTCTTTTATTTCGAGTTGCATAGGGAAAGGAATGAACTATTTGGTTCAAGAGATGAAAAGACGAATATGATAAAAGTACGCGAATTCCCTAACCAAACTTTCGTAGATGGTTATAATTGCGTCTGAAAGGCATGAAAAACTCCCACCTGGTAACGACTGACAGCTATGGTGAGGACATGGACCGAGGATACCAGGCAGACTCAAAATCACAAAATGATACTTTGTGATTTTAACTGGCTATACCAATGTCTTTGCCCCTGTTTGCCCGCGCAATTTTTCCGTCGGTCGGAAACGTTCGCCATATTGGTCGGCTAATCGGTCGCAGGTGTTAACGAAGGTTTCGATGCCTACGAACTCAACAAATGACAAAGCCCCGCCAGTGTAGGCCGGGAATCCCCAACCCAGAATAGAACCGAGGTCGGCGTCTAATCGGGTACGGACTACGTTTTCCTCAAAACACCGAACGGCTTCAATGGCTTGCCGATACAGTAGGCGCGTTTTCACTTCATCAAGCGTGGGTTGCTGGCTGGCGCGAGGAAACAGGTCTTGTAAGCCCGGCCAAAGTTTCTTACTTCGATTGTCGGCAGCATCCACTGCGGCATACTCATAGAAACCGGCTTTCGATTTCTTGCCCAACCGCCCAAGGTCAACAAATTGTTTGGCAACCTGATAGCTGGTATCGTCTTCACGAATAGCGCCGTCTTTTATACCCTGTCCCGCAATTTTATAGACCAGATCCAGTGCTACTTCGTCCGTTACGGCCAACGGTCCGACAGGCATTCCGGCGTCTTTTCCACCGTTTTCAATCAGAATGGGATTCACGCCGTCTTTCAGCAACTCCATTCCCTCCGATGAATAAGTGCCGAAACAACGAGAGGTATAGAAACCGCGTGAGTCGTTGACAACAATAGGCGTTTTACGAATCTTTCGGGTGAAATCCATCGCGACCGCCAACGCATAATCCGACGTTTGTTTCCCCATGATAATTTCCACGAGCATCATCTTATCGACGGGCGAAAAGAAGTGAATGCCGATAAAATTTTCCGGCTTTGTCGATGCCTGTGCCAGTCCGCTGATGGGTAGGGTAGACGTATTGGAGCCGAAAACAAGGAGGCCATCCGGTGCCAGCATCGGTTCGGCTTCCCGGGTTACCTGCGCTTTTAGGTCGCGGTTTTCGAAAACGGCTTCAATGATGAGGTCGCAGCCCTGCAACTCCTGGACATCGGCAGTGGGTTTGATCAGGTTAAGAATCCCATCTACTTTTTGCGGGTCTACCTTTCCGCGCTCAACCCCTTTCTGGAGCAGTTGTCGGGAATAGTCTTTACCTTTTTCGGCGGCCTCGACCGATACATCTTTTAAAACAACCTCAATACCTGCCTGTGCTGACACGTAAGCAATGCCCGCACCCATCAATCCTGCGCCCAGAATGCCGATTCTCTTCACATCGGTTTTAGCGATTCCGCGTCCGGATTGGTCTTTGGGCCGACTGGCTCCTTTGTTGGCTTCGTTCATGCCCAGAAACATAGTCTGGATCAGATTTTTGGCCACTTTGGAGGTTGCTACTTTCGCGAAATGTCGGGCTTCAATAACTAGACCCCGATCAATATTAACCTGCAAGCCTTCGTACACGCAAGCCATAATTTCGAGCGGAGCGGGGTAATTACCTTTGGTTTTATCCATGAGCATAGCCGTTCCAGCCCCGAATGTTTGTGCCCCTACTACGCTCTGTATGTTGCCGCCCGGTACCTTGAAATTATCTTTCCCAACAATCTTGCCGGTTTTTCGATCTATTTCATCCCAGGGCTTGAGTGGCTTTGGCCGGGCGGACGTTCCGTTGGCGTCAATCCAGGCACGCGCTTTGTCCATCATTTCGGCTGGGCTATCGGCGATGTCGTCAATCATACCCAGGTTTTTCGCTTCCTGAACGCCCACTTTTTTGCCTTCCAGAATCAGGGGTAAGGCCGCCTGTATGCCAATCATACGAGGCAGCCGTTGCGTGCCACCCGCGCCCGGCAGCAAGCCAATCGTTACTTCGACCAGACCCAGTACGGTTTTCGGATTGTTCAGGGCGACCCGATAATGGCAGGCTAAACAGATTTCGTATCCACCCCCAAGCGCCGTACCGTTAATGGCGGCTACGGTTGGCTTTCCCGATGTTTCGATGCTTCGAAATACCCGGTTCAACTCCGATGAAACCTTCAACATCTCGGCTGGGCCTTTATCGTTATTGCGCAGAATCATTTTCAGATCGGCTCCGGCAACAAACTCCGGTTTTGCTGAGGTGATGATCAATCCTTTAACCGACTCATCGGCAAAGGCGCGTTGCAAAGCCGCTTCAAATTGAGGAATGGATTCGTCGTTAAGAACATTCATGGGAGAGGAGGTCATCTCCCACGAAATGATGGCTATGTTTTGGTCTACGGTGTAGTTTATCATTGCTTTATGCATGGACAATGAATAATGTAAAATGTATAATGGTGCAAGCAATGACACTACACCAGAACCATTATCAATTATTCATTTTACATTATTCATTAATTCACCCGTTCAAAAATCGTTGCAATGCCCATGCCGCCCCCGATGCAGAGCGTTGAGAGGCCGAATTGTTTGCCCGAGCGTTCGAGTTCGTCGATGAGGGTGGCCGAAATGATAGCGCCCGTTGCACCCAGCGGATGGCCGAGGGCAATAGCTCCTCCATTAACATTCAGTTTGCTATGATCTACGCCAAACTCATCCATAAAAAGCATGGGTATGGCTGCGAACGCTTCGTTAACTTCGAATAGATCAATATCGCTGATGCTCATGCCTGCCCGTTTGAGCACTTTGCGGGTTGCCGGAATGGGGCCTGTAAGCATAATTGTCGGTTCAGAACCCACAATAGCGAAGGCTTTAATACGAGCTCGGGGCTTCAAACCAGTTTTTTCTCCGAACTCCCTGCTACCAACCAATATACCAGCGGCACCATCAACAATCTGCGAAGAGTTACCCGCATGGTGAACATGGTTGATTTTATCGAACTCGGCATATTTAAGTAGGGCAAGTGCATCGAGACCCATCTGTCCCATCGCTTCAAAAGCGGGTTTGAGTTTACTCAGGCTCTCCGCCGTTGTGCCGGGTCGAACGCCTTCATCGTGGTTAAGCAGGGTTACACCAATTTCATCTTTGAGCGGTACGAGCGTTCTGGCGAACCGATTGTTGGCTTGTGCTTCAACGGCCCGGCGGTACGATTCGGCGGCAAAACTATCGACATCGTTCCGGGAGTAGCCGTATTTAGTCGCGATCAAATCGGCCGAAATACCTTGCGGTACAATGTTATGGCGGGCCACAATCTGCGGATTCATAAACAACGCGCCCCCGTCCGAGCCCATCGGTACGCGCGACATTGACTCGACACCACCTGCCACAATCGCATCGACCTGCCCCGACATCACATAAGCGGCTGCCATATTGATAGCCTCCAGCCCCGACGAGCAGAAACGGTTCAGTTGCACCCCCGCCACCGACTCATCGTAGCCCGCTTCAAGAGCGGCTGTGCGAGCAATGTCGGCACCCTGTTCACCAATGGGCGTTACGCAACCCATAATTACGTCATCGACGAGCGATGTATCGAGCTGGTTACGATCGCGGAGTTCGCGCAGAACGCTGGTGAGGAGTTGAATGGGCTGCACATCATGCAGCGAACCGTCACTTTTGCCTCGTCCGCGAGGTGTTCTGACGGCATCATAAATGAAGGCTTCGGCCATAATTTTGCTGAAAAATTAGTATGCAAGCATACGGTATTCTGTCAAACAAAAGTACGGGCAAAAGTGGAATGGGACAATAGGGGTGGTGCGCAAAATGCCGGGTACTAAATGCGCTAACATGCAGAAACAACAGCGCCCTCTCAATCTTATCAGTAAGATCGAGCGGGCGCTGTTAGGATAAAAAAAGTTCGTTGAGACCGCGATTACTTGTCTAATACGACTGTCTCGCCAACCAGGTAAGCTCCCGATTCAGTCACCAGATTATACACTGACTTCACCGCCCGAACGGCTTTCTCTATTCGAACAACTTTATAGGCAGAAACTGTAGTTGAAGAAGCATCGTAACGATACAGAACCTCACCTGCGTTTACGTCGCCCAGCGCCTTACGGCCCGTGGCGGTCAGAACAGGGTGATTCGCCGTTGCTTCGAGCAGCGTTGGGGCTGTCATGGCGCTACGATTGTCAGCCGTAAGTTCGTTTACGGGCGTTAGCCAAACACCAGCTAACGCGAAGTCACCTGCGTGGGTGTCTACACGGGTAACGTGCGTTGGAATAAGGGTTTTCGTTGTTGCATTATAACCTAGTACAACGTCGCCTATAGCTACCGTGCTGATGGTCTTCGAGGAACCGTCGGCCATGGTTACGGAAGCATCAGCCGCAAAACAGAAATTGTATTCTTCTTTTTTCTTGCCACTACCTTCCTCGGTTTTGGCACCACCACCCGACATCAGGCTCGCCATCTCGCGCGACAGTACAAACGTGAGGGTCGACATCAGACCGGGTTCTTTTTCCCCGACATATTTGAGGTCATCAATATAAGCGTCCCAGGCTTTACGGTCGGCAGATGCACCGGGAATGACAAAAGGCTTTACCTCATTGGTTTTGGTGTTCTGATAAATTGCCAGCAGACCAAGTTCTTTGGTGTCTTCGGCCGTGAACACTTTATAGAGGTAAATTTTACGGGTAATGCCATCGCTGTAGGTGAACACATAAGCGGGCCGTTCCTCGTAGCGATCCAGAATAAACCCACCCGATTTGAAGTAGGTGTCTTTGTCGAGGTTCGCAATTTTAATGGCCTTCACGGCTTTCAGTTGCTCAACCGTCATGCTGGCTGAGGCTGATTGAGCCCAAACGCGCTGACTGAGTAACTGGGTCGTAATGGCGCAAACGAGGAAAATTAGGAGAGAAAGCAGGTTGTTTTTCATGGTATTTATAATTTCACTTCTTCGTGTATTCGCCCACTCGGGCGTGGAGTGCTTCAACCGTTCGGCGGGCAGACGTGAATGCTCCGGCCATCCAGGCGGTCAGGTACGTTGTGTGTTCACCGGCAAAATAAATGTTACCATCGGGTTCCAGCAGGGAAGGATAATATTTCTTGCGTGTATTGTCGTCGTACACGGCCCAACCTCCTCCGCTGTAGGGTAAACGGTGCCAGGCTAGCGAAAACGAATTGTCGAACTCGGCCGGGTATTGCGGGTGAATTTTACTTCCCTGGGCTAACGCAACTTTTTCGCGTTCAGCAACCGGCATGGCTCCCACCGCTTCGGCCCGGCTATAGAAATTATAGTAGCCGATGAGAACACCTTTTTTGCCCTGTAAGCCAAAGGAGGGGTACCAAATCTGGTTGATGTCCATATTGGTGCGCGAAATGCCGCCGTAAATACCATCGTCTTCTTCCCAGAACCGCCGTTTGAATTGTAAGCCAATTTTTCCGGTCTTCATGTAGGGCACAAAGTCAGCGGCTCGTTTTACCGTTCCCGAAAGGTCGGATTCGAGGTTTTTGAGCATGGGTAATGGGAGCGTACATACGCAGAATTCGCCCGTTAGCTCAACGGGCTTGCCGTCTTTCTTATACACAACCCGAACGCCATTTTCGGTTTTGCGGAGTTCACTAACGGGCGCATTGAAGATAATTTTGCCCACTAGTTTTTTCTCCAACGCTTTCGGAATGGCATCCATGCCGCCAACGGGTTGCAAGAGCGTAGACTGCTGTTCGTAGGCATAATCGCCCACGTTGTAGAAAACCGGTTGCATAAAGCCCGACCGTAGCAAATCGGTAAGGCCGTAGGGGTCTGTTAGCGTGCCTGGGGTGTGGCCTGCTCCCGGATCGCTTTTGGCTTTATACCCCCGGCGATTGGTACCTTTATAAAGGTGAGCCGTGTTCAGATCGCCTTCGTTTTTCAGAAAGTCGATCAGTTTCTCGACATCTTCTTTGGTTAACTGCTGATCCAGCGACGATTGATCGAGCGCCTTGGCGAGCAACTCGGAGGTGTAGCCGCGCATGTCGTGATGGTAATCACTGATACGCATTCGTCGGTTCGCAAAGTCGCCGGTTCCACCATCGTTATACAGGTAAGCGGATTCGTTTGCCCCGTTAAAAATCTGAAGAGGTACGCCCAATTCCCGGCAGTAGTGCAGCGTAATCTGGTGGTGGTGCGGAATCCGGGCGGCTCCCCCGTTGAAATACAGGCCGTCTTCAAACGAGCAGGTCTGTGCCGTACCCCCATTTAATTCGGTTTCCTTGGTGCCACCCCGAACGGTCCAGACACGCCCACCTGAGCGAGACCGGGCTTCAATAACCGTACAATCGTAGCCCAATTTGCCGAGTTCGTAAGCGGTGGTCATACCAGCCAGACCAGCTCCTAACACAATAACTTTTCGCCCTTTGCCATCTGCTTTCAGCCCATTGGCAGGTAAATCAATTGCCGATGCTGGCGCGGGCTGAAGCATTCCCCACGCCAGCATACTGGCATAACTGGCACTCGTTGAATTGATGAAGTCGCGTCTTGTCATAGAAAAAGAAGGGAGGAGAGGGAATAAAGGGAGGAGGGGGAGGAAGGAGAAGGGAGAAAAGCTATAGTTACTTTCATTCCTCTCCTCCTTCCTCCCTCTATTCCCCTTCCTCCCTCTCTTTCCGTTTACCCTACTACTTTTTTAAATCCATCCATGAAGATGGCCATTTCGTCCATGGTGCCAACGCTAACGCGGCAGTAGGGCTGGCCGTTGAAGTCGCGGGTCTGGATACCGATTCCCTGCCCGAACATTTGCCCCTCAAAGGCTTTGGTTTTCATCCGGATTGGGAACAGGATGAAGTTTGTGGACGAGGGAATCACTTCATAGCCCAGATCGGCCAGTGCTTTTGAGGTATAGGCGCGGGCTTTTGCGTTTTCGGCGCGGCAATGATTCTGCCACTCGATGTCTTTGTAGCTGGCGATACCGGCCATAAGCGTAGTAATGCTTACCGCAAAATCACCGTTGGTATAGGATTTTAGTGTTTTCAGCATGTCGGGCTGTGCGATGGCATAGCCCAGACGCAAGCCGGCAAAACCGTGAATTTTCGAAAAGGTACGCGCCAGAATCACGTTCATGCCCTCGGCCACCAGTTTGCCCAGTTTAGGGCGGTCGGCAGGTTCGTAAAAGTCGATATAGGCTTCGTCGATGAATACGGGTACTTTGGGCGACACCTCGCGAATAAACGCTTCCAGCTCTGGCGTTGGAATGATGGTGCCGGTTGGGTTATTCGGGTTGACGATATAGACCATCTTCACATCGGGCGTAATGTTCGCCTTGATTGCGTTGAGGTCAAATTTGTACTCTTTCGTCATCGGCAGCGCCTTGATTTTTGCGCCGAACTTCTCGGCCCGCTGGAGCAGGTCGTCATACGTCATGGTGCTGGTCAGGATCGTACCACCGCTTTTCGCAAAGTGATCAGCAGCGGCCATCAGGATATCCGACGAGCCGGGCGACATCATAATATTGGCCGGTTTCACACCATCGTCGGTAGCAATAAGCGTTTTCAATTGCCCGAATTCCATCCAGGCGTAACGGTTGCCTAGTTCAGTGGCTTTTATAAGGGCATCTTTTGCATTCTGTGAAATGCCAAGCGGGTTCTCATTCGCGAACAACCGTGCCCGAAGCTTAGGCATCTTGTCGAATGGGTCATCAGCGAAGGCGAACTCATTGGTAAACCCAGAAACCAATGGGGCATTAGGAACGCTGGCTTCGGCAGGGGTAAATCTACTCAAACCAAAACCGGCTGTGATAAGGCCGCTGGCGCGTAGCCAGTCCCGGCGAGATAGTTGTGATGACATGTGTTTTTTGTATTAATACTGGATTAAATAAGAGTAAAGACAAATATAAGTCCTTAGTAGATAGGGTTTTGTGAAAGTACGAATTAATGCCCACAAAAAAGCGCCTTCAAGTTGAAATTGTATGCAAATAATTTTGACTATTATATAGTAATCAAAATTTATATGAGTAAAAGATGAGAATTGCCAAATAAAAAATGCTGATTATTTTCTGAGCCGAGTTTGATCAGCTATTTAGTGAACGGTGGGGCAGGTTTACACGAAAAAGGCCACTGAGTACTCAGTGGCCTTTTTCGTGTAAATCGGAGTTTGTACTACTGCCTTGTGTAAATAAGTTGAAGGTTATACTTAACCAATTCTAATTTTTTCGTAGTTGGATTGGTTAGCGAATCGCTGGCAGCGATAACCACACCAAGAAGCTGATTTGGTGTTTTAGTGGCATCCAGTGTATACGTATCCGTGTTTCCCTGCGTATCTTTCAAGGTCAGCGTAGTACTGGTAGACTCCCAGTTGCCAGTATAATCAATCACTTGACCACTAGTGCGAACCGTCCCCGAAAATGATTTATCGGTTTTGGTGGTAAAACTATCCTGATAATCAAAAGCTGATGGATCATTGTCCGCATTAGGATATAAAGTGGTGAAAGGGGCTACAAATCCACTGGTGCGGATCCGATCTAGTTTCCACGTACCCACAACTGGGTCGGGTGCAGGATCACTACTTTTTGAGCAGGAATTTAGTACGACAGATGCCGTCAAGAGGCTGAGAAATAATAGAAGCTGTTTCATAACCAGGTGAACTTTAGCCGATTGGGGATATTAAAGGATTATTAAAGCGTAAACTACAGAAAAAACGAATAGAACAATACCAATAGTACGCTGAAATCTGATTTTTCGATGCACTATCAGTGTATAAAACCATTGTTTATCTAGATGGTGGTGTACTAATTAAGGTGTGTTAGAGTGTTTTAGGCTTCAAATATTTGTCGAACCACTGCAAATACCGATCAACCCGATCTTTCTGATAACTAGGTACGGTAATGCCGTGAAACTGGCCGGGGTAAATGATTAACTGAGTTGGGATGCCCAATGAGCGCAGGGCCTGGAACATCTGCTCGCTGCCTGCCACAGGTACATTAAAATCTTTCTCACTGGCCATAAACATCGTTGGTGTTTTGATGCGGTCCGCTTTCAGGAATGGATAGGATAGTTTCAACCATTTATCTGTGTTTTTCCAGGGCGTCCCTAACTCATTTTCGTACTGATTGGCGTACTGGTCGATGCCGTACATGGATAATTGCAAGGAGCTTCCGGCTCCACTGGCTGCGGCCTTAAAGCGCGTATCGGTGGCAATAGTGTAGTTGGTCAGAATGCCGCCATAACTCCAGCCACCAATACCCAGTCGGTCGGGGTCGGCGATGCCTTTCTCTACCACGTAGTCGGCGGCTCCTAGAATGTCCAGCACTTCTTTGTTACCCCAATCGGCGTAGATCGCTTTGGTGTAGTCGAGGCCCCGGCCATTGCTGCCCCGGTAATTGACAGCTACAACCGCATAGCCTCCAGCCGCCAGCAGTTGCCGGGTCAGATCAAAGGAGAACTCATCCTGCGACACCGGCCCACCGTGAATGTAGAAAATGGTCGGCATCTTTTTGCCTGCCTGACCGTTGACGGGCCGATACAATACGTTCGACACCTGTGCGCCATCTTTACTCTTCGACGTAAATCCTTCCACAGTGGCCAGTTCAAGGGGGGCCAGAAAATCGTCCTGTACGTGTGTAAGTCGGCGGGGTGTCCCGTTTTCAATGGCATACAGTTCGCCGGGGGTTTGGGGCTCGCTTAATAAAGCTACCCAGTTGTCGGCCGGGGCTGCTTCCAGATTACTGAAGGCCCGGTTACCTCCCGTTAATTTGGCGAATTTCCCTTCAGGATAGGTATACTGGCCAACATAGGACTGCCGGTCGTCCTGCACCAGCACACCAATGGTTCGTCCGTCTTTAGTCCAGGTTGGATTCCGAACAGGGCGATCCAGCGTTTTCGAGAGTAGCATGGGTTCTCCACCCTCCAGGTCCAGTACCGCCAGCACCGGTTGGTCATACATCAGAAAATTACTCGACGCGGTCGAGCGTAAATAGGCAATGTGCTTGCCATCTGGACTCCAGGCTGGGTTATTGTCGGCCCCGGTCCAGGTGGTCAACTGCTTCATAGTGGCACCTTTGCGGGCGTCGATCACATAAATATTGGTGTTCTGGTTTTTGTCGGGATCTTCCGTCCGGTTACTCACAAACGCCAGTTGCGACCCATCGGGCGACCAAACGGGTGACGTTTCATCATAAAGACCGGTGGTTAGCGTATCGAGTTTTTTCGTCGCTACGTCATAGAGGTACAAGTGAACGGAGCCTTTTTCCAGGTAGCCTTTTACATCGGCCTTAAACTGATACCGATCAAGGACATAGGGTTTCCGAACCTTGGTTTTGGCCGAATCGGCGTAGTCAGGATCGCGTAGCGCCATTGCGATCTTCTTCCCATCCGGCGACCAGACGTAATCTTCCAGATCGGTTTTCAGATCGGTGAGTTTTTTAGCTTCACCACCCCGGCGATCCATCAACCAGATCTGGCCTTTAGTAGCGCCTTGCCGGGCCGATACAAACGAAATATATTTTCCATCCGGGCTGAACCGCGCTCTGGATTCGCCATCGGGGCTGTTGGTAAGCTGAACCGACTCTTTGCCATCCCAGCTCACCATCCAGAGATCGGCATTGCGTTTATCTTTCGTTGTATCGACGGTTGATAGGCCATAGGTAATCCACTTGCCATCGGGCGAAATCTGCGGATCGCTGACGGTTTGGAGTCGATAAATGTCTTTGGGCGTCATCGGCCGCTTTTTAACTGGCGTCTGCGCCAGACTGGCGAGGGTTGAGATAGTAAGGAGGATGAAGAGGATTGAGCGGTTCATAATGATGAATAGTAGAGGTTATAAGGTATTTATGTACCTACAGGCTTATTGATTTGTATTAAATAACTGCCTAAATAAAATTTGTCCTTTTTGGGCTTTCCAAACCCCCAACCCCCTGAAGGGGGCTTTTCTCCCCAGTGAACTAAGCCCCCTTCAGGGGGTTGGGGGTTTGGAAGACTAGCAAAACGGCGGTTAATTAGTTCAAATCAATAATCCCGTACTTTATTCTGATAGTACGCGGGCTAAAGCCCGTAGGTACATTAGGTAGCCAGTTCTTTCAATGCGTTTACGAATTGGTCCAGCTCTGCTGTCGTTGTGTATACGTGGGGCGTAACGCGTACCCCTTGCACAGGGGGAGA
The DNA here is from genome assembly GCF_006965485.1 of Spirosoma sp. KCTC 42546. Taxonomy (NCBI): domain Bacteria; kingdom Pseudomonadati; phylum Bacteroidota; class Cytophagia; order Cytophagales; family Cytophagaceae; genus Spirosoma; species Spirosoma sp. KCTC 42546. The sequence goes on along the minus strand of NZ_CP041360.1, from coordinate 7,913,257 downwards.
GTCAATAGCTACCGTAAATATCTTGTAGTTGTCGAACAGGGTTTTAGCCAGTTCGGCAGGTGGTTTTCCAGCTATGCCTACGTTGGCGATGGCGCAGGAACGAACGGGTGCTTCGGGGGTATTCAGGACGATGTTGGGATGATGACGTACTTGATCAGTCCAGTAATGTTGCAGATACCGAAGCCGGGCTTCCTTTCGCTCGATACCAATTCCCGTGTGAAATTTGATCGCGTCCTGAATAGCCAGATCGGTGGCTACGGGGTGCGTGCCGGTATGGTTCAGTTTGCGGATATCGTTGTCGGGAACACTGCTGTCGGCGAAGAGTGGCCAGAGGGGGGCAATTTTGTCTTTGCGCACATACAGGATACCCGCGCCAAGCGGTGTGCCCAGCCATTTGTGTAAACTGCTGGCGTAGTAATCGCAGCCACCGAGGTCACTCATCTTGAAATTTAACTGCGCGAATGCATGGGCCCCATCCACCAACACCTCCACGCCGTGTTTATGCGCCATCTCGGTGATCTGGCGAATGGGCAGAATCTGACCTGTAATATTCACCATGTGGCAAACCATCAGCAACCGCGTTTTGGGCGTGATGGCTTTTTCGTACAGACTCACAATTTCTTCATCGGACTTGGGATGATTGGGTAGCGAAAGCGTCTTATTCACAATGCCGTGTCGCCGGGCCTGAAGCCTGAACATATCCTTCATGGCACCATAATCCTGCTGGGCCATAATGGCTTCGTCGCCTGCTTTCCATTTCAGCCCGCCAATAACCGTATCCAAGGATTCGGTGGTGTTTCGGGTAATGATCAATTCATCTGTGGAGCAACCCAACAAGTTGGCCAGTTGCGTTTGTGACTCCCGTTTATCGGCAAACTGGCGTGTCCGCATGTAATAGGAGGATACCGAATTCACTTGCTGAATATGCTTCAGGTAGCTATCCATCACTGGCTGAGCGGCCAATGAATAGTAGCCATTTTCGAGCTGAATGAACTCGTTTGTTACGGGGTAAGCCGACCGAATGTTAGACCAAAAGCTTTCGTTTTGTGCCAGCGTAGATGGAGATATATGCGCCACTTTAGCCAGCGTCTCGTCCAGACCTGCCCAGGTCGACAAGGCGGCTGTGCCAACAAGGGATTTTAGAAATTGCCGTTTAGAGAGGGACTGCATAGAGAGTTTATATAAATAGCTGGGTTGAAATCCATCGCAGATATCATTAAACAAAATTTATTAACCACAGAGGCACAGAGAACACAGAGATTTAAAGGATATGATTCACGTCTAGGACCTCTGTGTTCTCTGTGCCTCTGTGGTTAATCTAATACGTTAGCTTTACTACACCCTAGCGCAAATTCGGTACGGGTAGTACGGGCAGTCCTTCGTTTCCGTCTTCACTAACTGCCTGCACGGCGAAGTAGTAATTGTCTTTCGAGTAAGGCAACGTCATACCCAATTTCGTCGTGAAGAATTTCTTCTGCCAGAAGGGCCAGTAGGTTTCACGCATCAGTACGTAATAGCCTTTTACTTTGCCAGCCTGAGGAGCCTGCCAGTAAAGAACTGTTGCATTGGTGAGGTTCCGAACATCGACCGTTACTTTCTGCGGCACCGTTGGTGATTTCGCCAGATTGGCCAGTGTTGCCAGATTGACTGCCGTATTCTTACGCAGGTATTCGAAATCCATGAACTTCGGATAGTCGCCAAACTCCGTACCGTTTTCGGTGCGCAAATCCTGGTGCTGGTGTTCGTAGTTCTCGTTCATCTCGGTCATGCGCACGGCGGCAAATCCACGTTGCACATAGGGCGTATGGTCGCCCCCACGCAGGTAGCGGTCGTTGCGATACACCATTACCACTTCCAGGTTTTCGACATAACGCTCGCCAATTTCTTTCAGATACCGGGCCAGCGTACGGGCCTTGCCGTCGTTCTCATTCCCAAAGCGCTGAATCTGGCCAATACGACCAGTCGTGTCTTTGAGTAAACTAGATGGAAGTCCTTCACTGAAAACGCGCAGGCGGGTGTTGTCAATGATGCGGGTATCGCTGCTGTTATTGCTACCCATAATATCGTTGTTCAGCACGGCTTCCAGATTCCATTTTTCCTTGATCGCCCGCTCCGATAAATGTTCGGCACCCAATAGTCCCTGTTCTTCGCCCGTCAGTGTAACGAAGATAACCGTAGCCGGAAAGGACGACTTGCTCATCACCCGGCAAAGCTCAATAACGGCGGCTGTACCCGAACCATCGTCATTGGCACCCGGCGCGTCGGATTCTCGGTTCATGACGTTTGTCACGCGGCTATCCATATGTCCCTGTACAATGAAAACGCGGGTATCATTGGGGTCGGTACCTTTGAGGGTTGCCATCACATTTCCCATGTTGGCAGGCTTATCTACGCGTTTGCCGTCGGGCTGGAGCGTCCAGGTATCGAGCGTGGCTGTCATTCGTCCACCCGATTGTTTGGCGTATTGATTGAATTTGGCCAGAATCCACTGGCGGGCAGCTCCGAGCCCTTTTTTGCCAACCTGAGCAGAAGCATCGGCAGGTACGCTCAGCGTATGGCGGGTACCGAAACTGACTAAACCATTAATATGAGCCCGCAAACTATCGGCCGAAACCTGGCTAATCAGGTCGGCTATTTGCGGATCTCGGTTTAAAATGGTTTGGGCGTTGAGTAGAGGGGAAAGAAGAAAGAATGAGACAAAAAGGATCGGTAACGATTTCGTTTGCATGAGTTTGCTGATTGAGTCAGCGAAACTAACAAAAAAGCGCAAACCAGCCTAGTTCGCGCTTCTGCCTACGCCCAAAGCCGATTAATATTTTGCAAATTGATGATCGGGCCAAATAAGATAATGGCAGTAGCCCTATGAAAATTCAGTTACGTAATTTGTGAATTACCCAGGAGGCTTATACTAGAATCCCAGCGAAATCCCCACACCTATGGCGGTTCGTCCCGTTAGGGAAACAGGGTCGGCAGAAAACCCGATTCGGGGTTGTCGAAGCATTTCGTTGTAGCGTTTAACGGCCTTGTTAACCTGACTGTTACCGATAATCGACAGTGTTAACGAAGCCGCTATGGAACCGCCATATACTGACCAGTATGCGCCATTGGTTCGATTGTTACTCAGGAGAATATAGGCCAGCGGGACTAAAGCTGTTAATCGGCTCAACGTAGTTACGGTTCGAAAGGCCTGAAAATGATGAGATACATCCGGATCATTCAGTTCAAAGAACGGGATTTCAAGCGAATAGGGTGATGAGAGTTTTTTACCCCCATAAAAATAGAGACTTCCTAATGATGATGACCCGTAAGCTCGTTCAATGGGCAGCAGATGGGCCGGAACGGGTACGGTTCGGTAATGTGACGTATCGTCGTCGGCGCGTCGTCGTTGAGCGTGGACGGTTACTGAAATAAAAAAGAGTATCGTGAGTAGTGAAGCGGTTCGCATATGGATACAACGGGAAAACAACACGATTTAGCAGTTGGTGACATAAAAAACAATGACGCTTCCAATATGGGGCGTCATTGTTTACTGACCGGAAGGTAGCCTTCAATGGCCGAAAATGCCAGTTATCTTAATCTATTTCACAACTTTTAACGTTCCCTGCATCAGTGACGAGTGGCCGGGGAATGAACAAACGAACTGATAATCGCCGGGTTCGGTGGGAGCCAGGAAATAGATCGTTTCGGACGTTTCGGGTTGAAGAATGTTGGTATGATACAGTACGTTTGGCGAATTTGGAACGTAGTTCATTTTTGGGCCATTCAGATTCAACCGAAGGGCTGCATCGCCAACAGCATTGGCCGCGCCGGGTTTCGTAATGACGCAGTTGTGAAGCATGTCGTCGTTGTTGTTGAATACGAGTTTGATCTTGCTACCCGCTTTCACTTCCAGCTTGTCGACATCGAATTTTAGCCCTGGCTTGGTGCCAATGGTAATCGATTGATCGGGGCCATTGGTCCAGTTGGCGGGCATGGCAACAACGCGTTTCGCACTAACTGCTTTCACGTTTTTACTTGCGGTCGTAGCTGCTTTTTTCTCCATCGCCATCATATCGGCGTGTTCGTGCTTGGCAATAGCAACGGCCCGTGCAGGCAAGGTTAGCTTCTCGCCCGGTGCAATGGCATTAAGGGTGTAATAACCCGTTGCGTGCAACAACGGCATACTTCCCGAAGCTGACCGGATGCCTTCCGCTTTTACTTCGTGTATGTAGCCTTCGCGAAGAACGGTATCGGCTACAATGCGGGCGCTCATACCATCGGGGGCCACAACAACGCCCCGGATGGGTACAGGTTTGGCATCTTCAATCGGGCTGCCGTAGGTTTTGTGGTAGCGATAGGTGAAGCTATTGAGGCTGTAGCTTTCGGGATTTTCGGCGGTTTTACGATCAACGGGTAGCGTAAAGGTTACCTCGAAACCATCGGGTTTTGAGGTAATGGTTTTCATCTCGAACGGTGTTTTGCCGGTCCAGACCAGCCGCTGAATGCCATACGGCTCTTTTCCCGTTGCTGCCCAGCCCCGGCTTGTCATGCCCACGAACATGGAGCCATCCTGTCCCCAAACGGTACGGATAATCCCTGACTCGAAGCCTTCTCGGAACGGGAAACAAGCACCCTGCCATTCGCCGTTGACTTTTTCGAGCGCTACCCGCATAATTTTGCTGTGTCCCTGATCGCCTACGAATAATTGATCAGTAAATGGACCAAACGCACCATTGGTCGTGTCCTGTTTGAAATCCGAGGTTGAAATACCCATCAGTGTATGGGGGAACCACACCGCCGGAACCTTCAGCTCTTTAATCGTTTTGGCCACCTCAAACATGGGTTTGCCTGTGCTTGGTACATTTTCAGGCTTAAGTGCCAGCGGTGAGCCTGGCTCCCCCGACCAGCGAAGACCGGCAGGGTTACCCGCAAAAGCGCCTTTCGTCAAATGCGTCATCCGGCCTGAGCCAACCCAGTCGCCCTGGTTTTCGGTATAGAGAATACTGCCATCGCGCAGAAGTCCGAAACCGGCTGGTGAACGGAGGCCTGTTGCCCAGGGCGTCATCTCGCCTTTTTCGGTCAGTTTGAGCATCCAGCCGCGCCATTTAGCCAGACTGGCTCCATAACCGATCCAGTCGAGGTTGAGCGTAATAACCATGTCGCCATCGGGGAGCAGCAGTGGGCCGTAGCTATATTCGTGATAATTACCCGACAGTGGCCATTTATAGAACGAGCTGTATTCGTCGGCAACGTCATCGCCATCTTTATCGACCAGTTTCGTGACTTCGCCCCGTTGTGTACACAGGAAATACCCTTTTGGGTGCCACATCAGGCCCAGCGGCTCGTGCAGGCCCGACGCAAACTTTTTGAAGGTAGCCACCCGGCTACCCTGCATGTAGGGATTGCTGATAATCCAGACCTCGCCCCGGCGCGTACAAACCGCCAGCCGACCATCAGGCAAAGGAGCCAGACCGCCTACTTCGAGTTTAATATCTTCCGGAATCGGCAGGGTAATGATCCGGTAGTAATCTTCTTCACTTGCCGGTCGCTGGGCGAACGCAACATGAGTGAATGAGTAAATGAGTGAATGAGCGAATATAAGCATCGCTATGCGTACTAGCTTGCTCATTCTGCCTTGTACAGTATACATTGTCAATTAGTTTTAAGCAATTCGTAATCCATTTTGGGTTGGGCGTTCGGTTTGGAGCAGGGTTACGGAGCCATCATCAGCAACGGCACCCAGAATCAAACATTCGCTCATAAAGGTGGCAATCTGTTTCGGCGGGAAATTAACCACCGCCACCACCTGCTTGCCAACCAGTTCATCTACCGAATACAAGTTAGTGAGTTGGGCCGATGTTCGTTTAATGCCCAGGTCGCCAAAATCAATCGTCAGTTTGTAGGCTGGTTTCCGGGCTTCTGGAAAGGCTTCTGCCGCAACGATAGTCCCCGTGCGGATTTCCACTTTCTCAAACTCAGGCCAGGTGATCTGGTTATTAATTGTCATTAGTAGTCATTCATGGTCATTGATCGTCATTAATTGTCTTAGCTGAATGGCTACTAATGACTGACCAGTTTAAAATACAATCGAATATTGTACTGAACCTGCTCCGTTTTTCGTATCAACGGGTAGAAGCAATTCCTGCTTACCGTTACTCTGACGGAGTTTCACTTTAGCTTTCGGATCGAAGCGAACGAAATAGCTTCGGTCATTAACGGCATACAACCCTTTACCAACTTCCTCTAAGGCTGTTCCTGCCGCTACCCGGCAATAAGGGGTACCATCGGGCGAACCTGTCAGGGTCAAGGTCCGAACCAGCGCATTTCCTTCTGCCCGAGTGGCATCTGTTACCGTAGTTCCGGCCAGAGAATAACTGAGCGTTGGAATGCCCTGTTTGTCAATGGTCAGGCCTTTGTATTGCAGGACGTTTTCACCTACGCTATCGGGCCAGGCTGTTGCGTCATTCGTTAATACCATCAGTGGCGTTTGAGCAGGCAAATAGACGGGTGCTCCCAGCGGTGCGAGGAGTTGTGGCTCACCCCGCTCGTACCACATTTCAGTGGTGTTGGCAAAGTCACCTTTCCACGCCTGAATCAGCGCCATCTGGTTCAGGTCTACGGTGTAATGGAGACCAACCGGCGATCCAACCGACATACTATGGGTGCGTTTCGTTTTCTCGCCGGGCAGTTGTACAAACGAGCGGATGCGTTGAATCTGATTACCAGCGTCATTGAAATCGGGATTTACGCTAACAACGGCAACGGGGTCTGGTTCGGGAAGCGACGTTGGTGCGTGCAATGGTTGCGGACGAGTACCCGCCTGCGATACATACAGCCCCAGGCCCGGCCGAAACCAGGAGCGCGAGAAATACACCTTCACGTCGTGAGGGCCCGCCGTTAGTGGAATGGTATTCGAATTCGGCATGCCCAATTCAAGGTGATTGATTGGCAGCACCTCTTTCCCATCGATCCATAAGGCAGCCAGCCCACCCTGATTCAGGTCGAAGCGGTAATCACCAGCTTGTAAGGCGTTTAATTTGCCTGTAAAAAAGATCGTGTATTGACGAGGCTGACCATAGGAAACTTCGTAATTCAGCAGGCTGGTTGTGTCCTGTTTCAAGACTTTCTTCTTGGCCGCATCGTCTGGATTCTGAATATAGCCACCTTCTACAATGGTATAGCTTAGTGGACCAACCCATTGCGCTACAGTGCGGGGTGTCATAACCCGATAGCCAACATTACGAATGGCAACGTTGCCTGATTTGGCCAATAGTGTAAGGGGGCTTAATGCCTTACCCGCCAACATCTGCCCTTCGCGAACGGTTACGCCATTGATGGCCATCTTTTCGAGGACGGCTGACTCTTTTGAACTACCGATTTTGTACCATAAATCGACGGTTTGCCAGAGACCGGGTGCTTTTAATAAACGGGCAATTTCCTGTGAGTGTGCGAGACTAATCGACTGTCCGGATGGTAGGTTCAGAACTACATCGGCATTGGGCGTCATCAGTACATCGAAGCGAAGCCGGAAATCGGCCGTGGGCGTTAGGAGTGTTAAGGGCTCACTGGAACCTACCAGCACAGTATTGCCGGGTTTCGGTTGCATGGATGTACCATCGGCATTCGGGGATACCGAGCCTACTAACTGCCAGCCTGCAGGTTTAGTCAGTTGGGACAGCGCCAGTGGGGGTAAATCACTTTGTGCGTATAGGGGCACCGATAAGAGCCAGCCTAGCGATAGAACCGCTACCTGACGGATAATTAATGTAACGAGTTTATTCATATGCCGGGAAAAGTAGCACTGCTTAGTTAGATACCCGTCAAAATTACCGAAATAGACTGGTTTGTAGATTTCATTAAAAAACTTTTAACATAAATCACCCGTTTAGCTCACGTACCGAAAACCTAATCATTTTCATTATGAAAGCAGCTCTGCTTTTACTGACGGCTGTAACTGTCGCCTTTACTGGCCCTAAAAAACCTATAAAATCCCAGTCTAGTGCCTCATCAATAGCACCAGATCCGGACAACGGTGGCCTTAAACTCGCTAATGGCTTTGGCGCATTGGTGTTCGCTGATAACCTTGGGAAAGCCCGGCACATTGCCGTTAATAAAGAGGGGACAGTCTTTGTGAAGCTGGAAAAACTTAATGACGGCAAAGGTCTGGCTGAACTGACGGACAGCAATGGCGACGGACGCGCCGATCAGACCGTTATGTTTAGTACCAATACGGGCACGGGGGCGGCTATTTACAACAACTACCTTTATGCTTCGTCGGATACGTCGGTTTACCGCTATAAACTGACCAACGGCAAGGTACTGGAAACAACGCCCGCCGAACCAATTGTTTCAGGTTTAACACTCCAGCGCCAGCATGCCAGTAAGTCACTGGCAATCTCGCCCGATGGGAAACTGTTCGTGAATTTTGGTGCCCCATCGAATGCGTGTCAGGAAAAAGACCGGCAGAAGGGCTCCAAAGGGATGGATCCCTGTCCAATTCTGGAAGAGTATGGAGGGATCTGGCAGTTCGATGCCAACAAATTAAACCAGCATAAGGCTGATGGGAAACGCTACGCAACGGGTATCCGGAATGCCGTAGCGCTCGACTGGAATACGGCAACCAATACGCTCTACGCGTTACAGCACGGCCGCGATAACCTGAACAACTGGGGTGGTGTATTTACCGATGAGTATAGCGCCGAGTTCCCGTCTGAAGAAATGCTAATGGTAAAGGAGGGTGCTGATTTTGGCTGGCCGTATTGCTACAATAACCACGAGAAAAAACAGAAATTACTAGCTCCTGAATATGGTGGTGATGGTACGAAAGTGGATCGTTGCGCCGGGAAGGACAAACCCATTATGGCGTTTCCGGGCCATTGGGCACCGAATGATCTCTTGTTTTATACGGGTACCAGTTTCCCGGCCCGTTACAAAAATGGGGCCTTTGTGTGCTTCCACGGGTCCTGGAACCGCGCTCCTCTCAAACAGGGTGGCTATTTTGTCGCATTTATTCCGTTTGGAAAAGACGGTCGTCCATCGGGTAAGTACGAAGTGTTTGCCGAGAATTTTGCGGGCGTACCCGAACTGGGAAAACCCGGTACCGATGTGAACGCTGGTAAACTCGACCTCGCCAGTCCGGGCGATGCTAAAGCCCGGCCTGTAGGGTTGGCTCAAGGCCCCGATGGTTCGCTCTATATTAGTGATTCTGTAAAAGGTAAAGTTTGGCGGGTACTATACACCGCGAAGAAGTAATCAATCGTATTTTTGAGACTGTTCGCTGCCTCGGGTTTATACACTATGGCTTAACAACTATAGCGTGATGAGCCTGGCGCACGAACAGTTTTTTAGTTTTAAGCGAAACTACCCACCACCTATGAATGCCGACACACCTGACAATCAGGATACGCCCCACTCTGGTTCAAGACCACCAAGCCCCGAGAGACCCAATCCCTTACAACTGCTCAAACCCAGTGATGGATACGTAGTAACGCCCATACTTGTTTGGTTGAATGTAGGGGTATTTATTCTTATGGCTGTAAGCGGTGTTGACATGTTGCAACCGGCCAGTGCGGACTTAATTCAATGGGGGGCTAATTATTCGCCCTTAACCCTTGGTGGGGAGCCATGGCGACTGCTGAGTTGTTGTTTCCTGCATATTGGTATCCTTCACCTGCTGTTCAATATGTATGCACTGGTTCAGATTGGCCCTATCCTGGAGCCTTTGCTGGGTACCCGTCAGTTCACAATTGCCTATCTTACGGCAGGTTTGATGGGCAGCGTTGTAAGCTTATGGTGGCATGATGTTGTACTAGGCGCTGGTGCATCGGGGGCTATTTTTGGGATGTATGGTGTCTTTCTTGCCCTACTAACCACCAATTGGCTCGATGCCGCTGTTCGAAGGGAGTTGCTGAAGAGTATCCTGACATTTGTTGGTTTCAACTTATTCATAGGTATGCAGTCGCATATCGACAATGCCGCCCACATAGGGGGACTATTGGGAGGGCTCTTTACGGGTTATGCCTACTATTTATTTGTTCTTCGGGCTAATCAACCGGCAGGTCGAGCCCTGTTGCCAATGCTTGTCCCCCCGCTGCTGGCTTTGTTGCTGGCTGTACTGGTTTATACGCATAAATCGACCCCACTTGCTGATTTTGACCGGATCATGGAGCGGTTCAATAAATTGAACACCCAGGCGATGAATGTTTTCCGTTTGCCACCGAATACCTCAGCCACCAAGTTAGCCAAAGCCATGAACGACCAGGGCGTGGTTGCCTGGCAGGAAGCTATTGCCCTTCTCGATAAGGCCGATAAACTTGACTTGCCGGACGGGTATCATCAGCATACGAAACTATTACGCCAATACAGTACGCTACGACTAAAAAGTTTTAAACTTCTACAACGCTCCCTGACTGATACAACCCATATTTACGACAACCAGATTGCGATCTATGATCAGCAAATCGCGACGGTTTTAAGTCAGTTGAACGCGAAAAAGAAATAAGTCCGCCTGATTACTTAAGGCAGATTTGCCAGTTCATCGGCCAGGAATTTCTGGAAACGCTCCTGTAGCCCGCGGTAATGGGAGAGGTATTTTTCGCCTTCGGCGGTTATAATCGTTCCACCCCCTTTTTCACCCCCAGTTTGTGTAGTTACCAAGGGTGTATCTGCCTGTGTATTCATCGAATGCACCATCTCCCAGGCACGTTTATACGACATCTTCATCGCCTTGGCGGCCTGATTTATGGAGCCTGTATGCTGGATATGGCCGAGCAATTCCAGCCGCCCGATACCCATAAATCGTTCGGCTGAATCGATGGATACGGATTCGAGCCAGATACGGCCGTTTATGCGAAGATTCATAGCAGACTCAGTTAGTCAGGAAGCTAAAGTACAACGGAAGATGACGTTTTGCTTACTCACGGAGCTACCCGCTTTACATTCATCTGCCGAAACGCGCTCTTTAATTGTAGTAACTCTTTGTTTTTCAGGCTAATTGAATCTTTAGCCTGCTTACTCAAACTTCGGGCTACGCTGTTGGACAGGAACCAGCCCAGCGGATACTTGTCGCTATACGTTAGTCGGAGGGTCAGGTAATTGATTTTGGGGTTGGCAAATCGATTCATAAACGAATTGAACATATTGTCGCGGGTGGTGGAGCCATTATCCCAGGCGTTGAAAAAGCCGAGCAGGGGTATCTGAACCTCCTGTAAGATGGATCGTTTCTGAGGGAGTTTACCAATCGTATTGCTGTTCTGAATAAAGAGAATATAAGGGATAATGACAACGTGCCTGGCGGTATCCAACCGTCGAATGGAGGGGACCAGATTGTTCATCAGTTGAATACATGTCTCTACGCCCGAATTGTCAAAATAACCCCCGTCTACAATATGCCCGCCGTACTGCTGCTTTCGCCCATTACCCAGCAGTGTGTCTTTTTGAATTAATCCGCCATTGGTTACGATTGGGAAACGACTGCATAAGGAAGCTGCCGTTTTTAAGGGTACATCGGTTCCCAGTACATCTAGCGTGGATACCACATTTTTAAAATAACCCGGATCGAGTTGCAGATTTGACGTGATCGTTTTCTGACCTGATTCGGCCAACGTGCCGTTCAGCAGGAGGGAAGGCAGGTTATAGTTGTAGCCATTTGAGGTCTGGTATAATTGCGTTAGTGATGAATCGAGCGTGCGAAAGCCCAGATTATCCCGGTACGAATCGGCCCAGGAATCTTCGAGCCATTTGGCCCGCTCAAGAGGGGATACGGGTAGTGGAATAAGTCGCTGTAGGGATTCAGGGAATAATAGGGCTGCCGAGACTGCCGATAAATAGTCATCACGAATAACCTTCCGAAACTGATCGAACCGGCCATTACGTTTCGTTTCAGGCACATCGCGGAGGAAAGCTGTATAAAATACCGTTCCAACACCCCCGCCCGATACGCCACTGAGTGCGTACACGTGTCGACTGAATCCCGGAATGATCGAATCCAGTCGGATGAGGGTTTCGGCAGTCCAGTTCAAGGCCCGAATCCCACCGCCTTCAGCCGCTACCAGTACCAACGGAATTGTATCACCTTCTTCCTGTTGACGGGCGGTTACCCAGTTGGCAAAATGGGCTTCTACGGTTGGGCGCTGGCTAATGGAGGGAACTCCCTTATCAATAGCCCGCCGAACAGCCGTGTTATCGTTAAAGGCACTGATAATGATCAGGTAGGTGAATACCAGTAGTACCAGTGGACGGTACCGATAATCGTTGAAGTACGCGATGAGGCTTCCCCAGAATGTATATAGCGTAATGCCGAAAATGATGATAGCCGTTGGGCGTAACCGCCGGGCAATCCCCCATTCAACAGGCAGACTAAAAAAAATAAGCAGGAAAAGGCTCAGGGCCAGGCCGCTTGTAACAACCAGACGGCCAAGCGGATTTCGCCAAAGTACCCGGAAGTCCTGGGTGAGATTGGTGTAGCGATCTCCAAATCTCCAGTAGGTAGGCAGAGCGAAAACAGTAATTCGCCATTCTACCCACAGAAACAAACCCAGCATCAGCGCGCTTTCAAGCAAAAGTAGATAAGGCTGCCAGCGGTCAGGCTTCCAGAATGCGTAGGCTAAAATCAGGGCCGGGATCATTCCGCCGAGTTTAGGCAGCCACCGTAGTAACACATCACACTCCTGATTCAGGCGGATTCCCACAGGTGAGATGTGCAGAATTAGGCGGGTACTACCGTATACGATCCAACTCCAGACGAACGTGCTCAGGAGAATATACTGAAACAGGCGGCTGAACACCCCATCGTCAATTACTGCATTGATCATATCGGCAGCCTGATCGGGAATGTTCAGAATATAGAATGAAATAAGCAGCGTAATGATGACCACAAAGGCATTGCGCTGAGTTTGGTAGAACGCAATGATGTAGTTGATGAATTGTCGTTCAAGGGTACGCGGGCCAGTGGATTGCACAGAGAATAGGATTAATCGGTCAATTCGTTGAATGTACTGGTTTACGGCTTACATGCCGACAAATTGGTTAAGACTTTCTACGGAAAGATGTTCTTCTAATTCTATTGATGTTAAAACAGCCTGGTAATTGCTTTGGGTGTGAAGAATTGGCAGAGGTACTTCTAACGTTGGCATTAATAGCCGTAGATTTATTGATTTTGTATAAAAATTATTCATTTTTGTGTAATAATAAGTGTCCCGTCTTGTCTAATCCTAACGTTGTTGCGTATTGAATCCGTAAATGTACTTCTATGAAAAAAAACTACTGTAGCCATCTAGTACGAGTAGGAAGTGGGCTTCTTCTTATGGTTAGAATAGCCGTTGCTCAGGCACCTACCAACCTTACCAGCGATATCAGCTTACCATACGATCCACCCACATTCACGTACACGAACTCATCGGTCGGCCCCTATTTTCTAAATCTAACCCAACTGACTAAATCATTTAATTATGCCCGCAGGCAGGAGGAAACGCAGTTGGGATTACCCGCCAATAGCCTGGGCACACTAACGTTGCCCGCTTCGTATTCAACACTTTCGGCTCAGCAACGGAGTCTTTTTCTGGTTAATGCAGAGCGACAGGCGCGGGCAGGCGTTACCTATCCTGTGTCGGGAGCGGTGTTAGGCCTTCCGCTGGAGGGTGTAGAAAGCAACCTGTCAGTGGTTTCGCAGGGGCACGCTTCGAATATGATGACCACCGGCATATTTAGTCACACGATTAGCGGACAAACATCAACAGATCGTATCAATGCCTCATCGACTTTTGCGGGCAGTTGTCATGAGTTTCTGGCAAGAGATGAAAACATATACAAACAATGCCTGTATACATCATCATCCACGCCACCCAGCAACCCTACCTATGCCGCTGACCAAGCCATTTTTTCGTGGTTGTATCAGGATGCTGGAGCTGGCTGGGGGCACCGGGATGCGCTATTGATGCAGAATATCAGTGGCAACCTACCCTCGCCGTCGGCCCCGTCGACAAATGCGTATGACAATAATTATAGCGCAACAACCAGCGAGGGTTTTCTGGGCGTAGGAATTTCCTATGGGAGTGGAAGCAATAGCGTTACAACCGGATTCGGCGGCCTGTGTCCACCTAGCTCAAATACGGCTATTATGACTAAAACGGCTGCTGTAGTTGTGTTTAACTTTGTTGACCCTGCCGCTTCAGGCTGTTCGTATTCGTTGGAGACCAATCCGTTGCCAGTTCATCTGTTATCATTTGTGGGCGCTGCTCGTGAGAACAAAGCGGTGCTGAACTGGACAACCACCTGGGAACAGACCAATCTGGGTTTCGATGTGCAGCGTAGCCACGATGCTCAGGCCTGGGAACCAATCGGGTTTGTAGCCGCTAAAACAGATCTGAGAGACTACAACCTGTATCAGTTCGATGACGAAGATGTCAGTGCAGGCACTACGTATTATTATCGGTTGAAACAGCGGGATTTTGATGGAAAGACTACGTTCTCCTCAATTGTGGCCGTAACGATTCTACCAACAGATGAGCTGGTGTATGTATATCCAAATCCAAGCCCATCCGGTGAGTTCCGGGTGTTTACCTCGCATGCTGCCACGGCGTCGGTTAATCTGTGCGACATACACGGACTGACCTACCCGCTTACGATTCAGGCTGAAAGCGAAACAAAAGTTAAGGTAAACGTCACGTCGACCCTACCTGTGGGCCTATATTGGTTAACCGTAAAAGGGGATAGCCTGCTGCCTGCCAGAACGTTTAGAGTTGTGGTGGGCAACTAACCCTATTCTTCTTTTTTGAATAGTATCTATCGACTCCAAAGTAGCTTGCAAGCTACTTTGGAGTTTTTGTTTTTCTGTAAAAAACTAGTGTAGATAGGTAGGGCGAATGGCCTTCTGTTGTACCTTTCGGGCGATAGTTTCCTCGCCTGGTTCGCCCCTTATCGCACTGCCTGTCTGCGACCTCGGCGACCTGTCCCGACTATCGCTCTGGTTATGGACAATGTAGAATTGCTCTCCCGGATTCAGTTCGCTTTCACCATCGCGTTTCATTATATCTATCCGCCCCTAAGTATTGGTTTAGGCGTTTGCCTGGTTGTAATGGAAGGCCTGTATCTGAAAACAAAAGACAAGATTTATGAAGAGTTGACCCGTTTCTGGGTCCGGATTTTTGCTCTTATTTTCGGCATTGGTGTCGCTACGGGTATTGTTATGGAGTTTGAGTTCGGTACTAACTGGGCTGCCTACTCACGCTACGTTGGCGATATTTTTGGCTCTGCCCTGGCAGCCGAGGGTATTTTTGCGTTTGCACTGGAGTCAGCGTTTTTGGGCATCCTGCTGTTCGGTTGGAATCGGGTGAGCCCACGGGTCCATTTTATGGCAACTGTGTTAGTAGCACTTGGCTCCATTTTCTCCGCCCTCTGGATTGTGGTCGCTAATTCGTGGCAGCAAACGCCTTCCGGCTATCGGATTGAAGGGAAAGGGATGCAGGCCCGCGCTATTGTAACAGATTTCTGGGCCATGGTTTTCAATCCGTCGTCGATTGAGCGTTATTCTCACGTGCTGATTGGGGCTCTACTGGCTGGTTCGTTTCTGGTCTTGAGCGTGAGTGCCTGGTATATCCTGAAAAAGAAATACATCGTTCATGCCGAAGCCGCCTTCCGAATCGCGCTCTGGGTGGCAGCTATATCGTCACTTGCTCAACTGTTTACGGGGAGCAAGTCGGCGGAGGTGGTTACGAAATACCAACCGGCGAAACTCGCGGCCATGGAAGGCCATTTCGAGAAATCAGCACCTGGTGATATGTACCTGATGGGTTGGGTAAATGCGAAGGAGCAGAAAACAACTGGACTTAAAATTCCAGGTGGCCTATCCTTTCTGGTACACCATGACGTCAACGCACCCATTCCCGGACTGAACAGCATCAAACCTGAGAATCGACCGACGGCCATCAACTTCGTATTTCAGACCTACCACCTGATGATTACTATAGGTATGACACTGATTGCGCTGACCTTATTCGCGCTTTTTATGCTCTACCGGGGCAAACTGTTTCAAACGCGCTGGCTCATGGGTGTTTTTGTGTTCTCGGTTCTGCTGCCTCAAGTTGGCAATCAGGTAGGCTGGTACACGGCCGAAGTCGGTCGGCAACCCTGGGTCGTTTATGGGCTATTGCGTACCTCAGATGCGCTCTCGCAGGCCGTCAAAGCTGAGCATGTTCTGGCGTCGCTTATTATGTTCACGTTTATTTACGTCATGTTGTTTGGCCTGTTTCTGTACTTGCTCAACAAGAAAATCCAGCACGGTCCTGATGTGGCTTCGGACGATGAAACGTCTTCCCGCATGAATCCGTCAATGTTGCCAATCCTTAATGAGTGAAAGAGCGCATAACTTTCGGTTGGAACTCCCACTCTTTCACTCATTCATTCTTTCACTCTTTCTCCTATTACCTATGGATACCGTTCTCGGAATTGATCTTCCTACCTGGTGGTTTTTGCTGATTGGCGCGCTCATCAGCGGATATGGCATTTTAGATGGCTTCGACTTGGGCGCGGGGGCCTTGCATCTGTTTTTTCGGAAAGAACAGAGCCGACGAATTGCGCTCAATGCCATTGGACCGGTTTGGGATGGTAACGAAGTCTGGCTGGTTATTGGGGCTGGTTCGCTGTTTGCGGCTTTCCCGCTGGTGTATGGTACCATTCTGTCGGTGTTTTATTTGCCGTTTATGTTGTTTCTGGTGGCCATTATTTTTCGGGGTATCTCGATTGAATTTCGGAGTAAGGAAAAAATGAAATGGTGGCATCAACTGTGGGATGTCAGTTACTGCGTATCCAGTACAGTCATTTCGCTCTTGCTGGGATTGATTTTGGGTAATCTGATTCAGGGTATTCCGCTCAATGCCAACCACGAATTTGTCGGGCGACTGCGCGATTTTTTCAACCCCTACGCCATCCTGATTGCCGTTACGGTGCTGTCGCTGTTCATGATGCATGGTGCCATGTATCTGCTCATGAAAACCGAAGATCGGCTGTACGCCAAGCTAACGATCATTGCCAATAACACCAGCAAGTTTTTTATTCTGTGTTTCATGGCTACGTCGATGGCTACGCTCATATATGTACCGCACATGACGGCCATTTTCAAGGCATATCCAGAGCTGTTTGCGCTAGGGATTGCCGCCGTTTTAATCGTCCTGAATATCCGTCGGAGTATTGAAAAGCGACAATATCGACGTGGTTTCATCTCCTCGTCCGTCACGACGGCTTTATTGCTGATTCTGTTTGCGATGGGGCTCTACCCAAACCTGGTTCTCTCGAATATCGACCCGAAAGGCAGCATTAGCATTTACGAAGCGGCTTCGTCGGATGGCTCCCTGCGGACGATGCTCCTGTTTGCGGCTATCGGGATGCCGCTAGTTGCCACTTATACGGTTTTCATGTTCTGGACCTTTCGCGGGAAGGTGAAACTGGAGGAACATAGCTATTGACGGTTAGAACCCCTATTGTCCAGTGATTTTATAACCCAAAAAAATGGGCAAAATCAGTAGGACTTAGTATCTGTAATGTAGGAAATGGTAATGTTTTGAATAGATCGAAGTGCTTGTCATAGGTTACCAAGCCATGAGCGTTAGCTGATAGCGCTAAGTCTGAAAATTTATTATCATCGGGATCTACCTCGATTAAATTCCAACGATAATAAGGTTCGTGAAACAGCACATTGGTCGCACTGCATAAAATATCGAGTACATAGTCCGCCGTATTAGTTGAATAAAACTCTGTAAGCTTTTCGGCGTACTCATCCAATACTTCAGTACTGACTACCCAATTGAATTTTTTAGCATCAAATGCTTCGTAAATGTAAAACTCGCTATTTCTACGATTGATGGTTGCAATTAGAACATTGGTGTCAATAACTAGTGAAGGGAGTACCGTTTTGGTAGAAGAAATCATTGCTGATTAGATTGGGTGCGGTGATGTTGATTCCGAAGTTTTTCATAATCGACTTCAGTAATGTTCTTTTCTACAACAACTTTATCAACTTCAGCAAAAAGCTTTTCGGCGTAATGCTTTGCTAATAAATTTCTAATCTCGACAGACTCTTCGTAGCTCATTTGTCGATTAAATAATCGTAACAAGCTCAATTGTACGTCATTAAGGCCTGTTGATGGTTGCATAGTTGTACTGGTTTTGTTGGCTCAATCTATAACAAATTTATCATTTCCTCTGATTCTTTTCAGTACAAGAAGGGTGTAAATCGCTCTTGAATCAGTTTTAGCTTAACGCTCTGGTCGCTATCTATACCGTGTTCATATTCTGGACGTTCCGCATGAAGGTGAAACTGGAGGAACATAGCTATTGACGGCAGTCGTCGTACCTTTAGGCGCAAACCACCAAAAACAAAACCTAGATGGACGTAAAAGATAGCAACGGTACTATCCTTGCTGAAGGCGATTCGGTAAAATTGATTAAGGATTTAAAGGTGAGAGGTTCGTCGTCGACGTTGAAACGAGGAACGGTCGTAAAGAACATTCGTCTCACAGGGGATTTTGAGGAGATTGAAGGGCGCGTGGAAAAGACGGTGATGGTGTTGAAGACTATGTTTTTGCAGAAAGTTTAAGTACTGGTTATTTAAGTTACGCCTGGTCAAGAAGCCAGGCGTTTTTGTCGTATAGGGAGAGGTTTACAGCCGCCCAAGGGCTCTATAAGTTGGTCTTTTTGCGTCCTAAAACCAAGTATGGGGTAATCCAGAAAAGCTTCTACCAAATTTTGGTTAGTGGTGCAGGAGAAACGTATTATTTTTATTAGTGTAGCCGACATCTGAATACTTAGGACCTTCCAGCCAAACTAACCTCCTGCTGGTGCTCCTTAATATAATCAGCCTTTACGATCGTAGCGGTTTTATGATCGCCGGTATGGCTCCAGCCAGGCGGCATGAAGATGTAGAGGATTTTATTTTTAAGACCGGGTGCTCTGTAAACATCCTTGCCCAGGGCGACAATTTCGCCAAAATAGGCATCTAGAAAATCTCCCTTTTTCATGGGACGGCTGATGCCGTATTCGATTTCCATATTCTGTTTTTCATCCTGTAAGGTGCCAAATGCCCGATCCCAGATATTGAGCAGATTGCAGAAGTTGGTATCCATATACAACGGATTGCGAGCGTGGTGTACGCGGTGATGCGAGGGCGTGAGAATATACTTATTCAGGAAGCCCAGACGTCCGTCTTTCAGTAAATTTTCGCCGATATGGATAAAGGCGCCCCAGGTTCCGTCGATGAACATGATCAGGAAAAGCAGGGGAGGATTTACGCCCAGCAGAATACAAATGGTGGTGCGAATAATATCGGCATACGGCGCTTCGAGGAAGAAGTGCGCATAGGTTACCGAGAGGTTCATGTATTCCGGCGCGTGGTGCGTTGAGTGCAGGCACCAGAACAGCCGGACTTTATGCCCAAAATAATGGTAGACGAAATGGGCTAGTTCCCAAACTACGTAACCATACACAAACCAGTACCAGGTGAGTGTAGTCTTGAAAATCGCATAAGGCTCAAATAAGCCGATGCAAAAGGCGACCATCGCAATAGAAAGGAAGCTTGATATAAAGCGGTTCAGAATGTACGTGAACAGGGAGATTTTGTATTGGGAATGTGAATAGCGCCGGTAAAACAGGCCCCGAATAATCTCGATCAGCAGCAAGACCGGAATGGCTGGCCTTAAAAAAGCCTGAATGCCTTTCTGAGTCAGTAACGCTTCATAATGCTGTGTTCGAATGATTTCCCAAAGTTGGTCAAACCCCCAAAAGGTGGTGAATTCTTTGTAAAGGATCTCGAAAATGTTCATGATGTACAGCGGGTTTCCGGTAGAGATGATCTGGACTCAGTTCAGCACAAAATAGCTCCAACCAGGATAAACAACTTTTGTGTGAATTTATACCGTTCATCGTCTAGGAGTGTCCCTTGTAGTCGACTATCCCGCCATACCTTCCCGCTCACCCCGTCGTAACGCATTCACCAGATTATGCGCCCGTCGCGTGGGCTCGGGAATTCGGTAGCCACCGTCGCACTGGAGAGTAAGCGCAATAGCTGTTTGTAAATCAATCAAATTGCCGGGTGATACATAAACCGGATTGACTTTATTTTTGGTCCGCAAAGCCGCGCCGATAACTTCCCCATAATGTCGCATCGGCGACCAGTTGCCGCGCTCCAGGGCTGGTTCTTCATATTTGCCCACTAGTACCGATTTGCCGCAGCCAAACGTTGGCCGGTTCAGGAACAGTCCGGCGTGCGAGGCAATCCCAATTCGGCGTGGGTGGGCAGTACCGTGACCATCGAACATGACCACATCAGGTTCGATGGTTAGTTTCTGCCAGGCCTGGAGCAATGAAGGGATTTCGCGGAAAGAAAGTAAGCCCGGAATGTAAGGGAACGGTGCCGTACTCACAACGCCCGTTTCTTCGATAGTTTCCAGCGTATCTAATTGTAGTACTACAATGCCCGCATAAACCGTTTCTTCAAACTTATTGAACGAAATATCGCAGCCCGCAATGGTTTTGGGTGGTTCGGCCAACGGCTCAATCCGTATCTGTGAGCGCAATTGCTGTTGTAATGCGACGGCTTCGGTGGGCGAAACGTTCCAATCGTGAAGAGACTGATAGCTGGCCATGAGTTAAGGAGTTTGTTACATAACACCGGCCGTGGGGCAACGGTTATCAGGGTATTTTTCTGACAGGATTTACAGGATGAACAGGATTGGTTAGACAAAATAATCCTGTTCATCCTGTAAATCCTGTCTATTTATCCTGCTCGCGGATCAATTTCTTCACAAACTCTAGTATACTGCTTGTATGGGTTAACACATCATCAATACGAATAGAGACCTCATAATCCGGCATTGTACCACGCCCTTTGGTGGCAATGTCGCCAACGGCGTTGTTGTAATACACGAGCGGTGTGCCAACATAAATTTTAGAATGAGGTAGTTCAAGGTGGACAAAACTGCCACCATTGCCCCCTTCGTAAGCGCCCCCCGATTCTTCGCCTATAAATACGCCTACCTTGTTGGCATGGGCTACGGCCAGAAATTCAGAGGCCGTTGACGCACTTCGTCCATTCATGCAAATGTATACCCGCCCCCGGAATCGATTGGGTTTGGGCGCGTACCGTTTTGGCTGGCCACCAGCATCGCCTTGCTTGAGCGTAAACGTGCCATCGGGTTCAGGAATCAGTTCATTTTTAATATTTTTTCGGTCAGCCTCCGACAAATCCGAGAATTGGATGAACTCCGAATCTGAGTTGTCGGTAATGCTATGCTGGCGGGTATAATAAGCAACTGCCGTGTCCGACTTCATCAAATAGGTAAACAGTTCGATACCCTGACTATCCCATCCCCCCGAATTATTATTGAGGTCTAGAATCAGATTCTGGGTATGTTTCTTTTCCATCTTCGCCAGACTCTTGTCCATAAATTCCCGGAATCGGACAACGGCGGTTTCGTTACTTGTCGCGCCTTCGCCCCCAAAGGCGTCAAGTCGTAAATAGGCAGTTTGGGCAGGCTCTTTTAAAAATGATAGGCGCCAGGGGTGTTTCTGTTTCTTGTTATACCACGCCATCATTTGCTTATTGACCCCATTCTTCTTGTAGAATCGTAACGATGTTCCAAAAGGTTGCGCCGGAACAATAGCCTGAATTGTATCGCCCGATAACGTCTTGAATGTCAGGGTAAATGTATCGGGTTGATCGACGAACCAGTAGTAAAATAGCGTAAACAATTGCCCTTGTAAGGCCGCCTGTTTCGACGTTTGGATATACCCATCGTCCCAGTGATACCGATAAAGAATCTGCCGGATACGATCCATTGATTGCCCGTTGATACTCAGAAGTTCAAAGCCGGGCTTGATGGCTTCATTAGGCGTTCCATTGAACAACACATACGAGCGGTTCTGAATGGGAAATAGGAAAAGCGGAAATGTTTTCCACTGACGATTGAATGGCTGTTCCCAGTCTTTTGCGGGAAGTGAATAGGTATGCGCGCAGCGAATGTCGGCAATGAGTGCTTCAATTGTTCGGTAAAAATCGTAGAAGGGGAGAGGTTTGGTAAACGTGTTTCCAAGGCTATCCAGCCTGGTTTGCATGGCCGCTTTGGGCGTGTAGCGATACAAACCCGGATGTGTTTCTTCCAGCAGTCGGCGGAGGTAGCGGAAATCGGCCTGCATATCGGCCGGTTGCAGGATTTTGGTTTTTAAAGAATCGGTTTGTGGCTGAGCTTGGAGTGAGCAGGTAATAAGGAAAAGTAAGAGACTATAGATGAATTTCATGTTTTATTGGTTAGCGCTCAGAAATGGTTTAGAAGACGAAATCGCTTACAATCGTTTCGCCACCAGGTCTCCATTTTGATGAACGACGACCTGGGTAACTCGTCCGTTAGCATCTTTCTGGAAAGTCAGTTGCGCGTTGACGACCTTAAGGAAAAAGTCGGTTTCGCTGGATGGGAAAATCTCAAATCGCTCCTGGCCTGTTACTTGTAGAAATAGCCTTTTCTGCTCGAACGTAATCGCTAAAATTCGCTTCGGATCAAGCTGGTACTTGCCTACATATTGCGCTAACAGGGTTTCGCTAACATGAACCGTTTTAAAACTAACTGGCAGTTGGTAAGGCATACCGTACGTAATAAACAGTAAATCTTTGACCATTGGCTCCAGGGTGGTCATATCTGATGTATCGTCGACATTGGCAAGCATAATCAGGGTGACATCATCCTCGGGAATGAGGATGATGAAGGTCGCGAATCCGGGAAGGTTACCGTTCTGAAATACCAGCTTTTTTCGGTTTACGAAATAATTGATACCCCAACCTTGGCCCCAGTTTCCGGGTTTAATGGGCGTAAATGCCAAGGCTTGGGAAACGGGTTTTAACAATTGACTGGCCCGTATCGCCTGTGCCCAACGGTACAAATCACCCACCGAACTATACATGCCTCCGGCAGCATAAGCCGCTGTTGAATCCAGTGGTCGAACGGCTACTAAAACAGAGTCTTTCCAGTACGTATAGCCCGTTGTTTTATCCGGTCTTTTTAAGTTGATAAAATCAAAGCCCGTTCGCGTAAGTTGAAGCGGATTGATAAACTGCTCCCGAATGACGGTCTCAAACGGTTTTTGCGTTACTTTTTCAATAATCAGACCCAGTAAAAAGTACCCGGAATTCGTATAATTGACCTGCTTCCCCGGTTTGTTCTTTAATGGCTTGTCTTTGAATGTAGAAAGCACGCGTTCTTTCGTAACGGGGCGGGTAAATTCCAGACTGTCCTTGCCGTAGAGAACACTTTTATAGTCGTAAATCCCTGAGGTATGGGCAAATAACTGCTCGATTGTGATCTGATCGCCATTGGGGTAATCGGGCAGATATTTGCTCAGCTTGTCTTTGACAGCCAGCTTTTTCTCTTCCTGCAATTGCAGAATAGCCTCGGCTGTAAATGTTTTGGTAACTGAACCAAGCTGGTAAATGCTGCTCGTATCGTTTGGGATTTTAGCACCCTCATTTCGCCAGCCATATCCTTTTTGGAGAAGAACTGCGCCCTTTTGTGCTACCAATATGGTACCATTGAATCGGTGCAGATTGGCGGCTACGGTTAGGTATTCGTCAAGTTTTTCAGTTGTTGTTTTGACAGGTTGGGCGTTGAGCGAGCCCGTAAGGCAAACAAGAACACCCCACAATGAACGTTTCATAGCACGTGTTTTTTGCCCAAAACAAGGCCAAAATCATGCACATATCTACTCAAATCCTGATTTGAGAGGAGTTTTTCTGTTGGAATACGTATTCACCAGGCGATATCCCCGTCAGTTGCTTGAAGGTTCGCTGGAAAGTAGCCTGCGAATTGAAGCCACAATCGAAGGCAATGCCGGTAAGGGTCAAATGCTCATAAGCCGGATTGGTTAGCCGTTGCTTGACTTCTTCGACCCGGTATTCATTAATAAAGCTGTTGAAATTCTTGTGTAGATGCTGGTTCAGGATGGCCGAAATCAGTTTGGGCGGAAGTTGCAGATGTCGGCCTAATTTGTCGACACTTAGATCAGGATATAAAAAGAGCTTTTCCTGTTCCATTGCACTCGATAGCGCGTTAATGACCTGCTCAACGGTTTGGGAAGAGAGTTCAGTACTGGTTGACTTAGTAGTTAATTTATCAACGCTTTCTGAACGTGTATGCAGGTAGCCTTTGAAACCTAACCAGTAAATCAGGATTGCAATGGGAATGTAAATTGGATACCAGCCAAAGCGATCCAGTAAAGGACCGCGTGAAAAAGGAATAATATAAGGGACTAAGTGAATAAACCAGATGACCTGAAAAGCTAGAAATACATGAACAAACTGCCAGAGCCAGCGCATAGACTGGAGTTGACCTGCCTGCTGATTTGGCATAGCTAGTTGATACTGAAAAAGTGTACGTCTAGCCAGGAACAGATAAATTGTAGCCGAAATCCAGCGGGGAATATCAACATACATATCGTATTCGTCCATTACATTTCCCCAACGAGGGCCAGTTTTCTGCTCAAAAAATCCAAGCAGCATACCAATAATGAAAACCCACCCTATGAATTTCGAGCCTATATCCAGAACAGTTGGATAAAAATGACGTCGTTCGGTTTTGCCAAATTGAAAAGTCGGATCCAGCATCGACTTTGTATAAAAGTAAACGAGCGGCCCAATGGGCATGGCAATAATAAGCGGAATTAAATCCAGCACGAATATTACCCAGCGATTCGTAATTGGATTCCCTACCACAAAACTCATAGAGGCCAATAAGCCAATGAGTGCGGCCAGTAACCGGTTCGATAAGCGATGCCCTTTTTTGTTTGTCCACAGCAACGTGGCCAGAATAAATCCCTGGAGTGAGCCAAGCAATAAGATCAGGTCAAGCGGGGCAATGGTCATGGGTGAAGGTGGCTAAGTAAGCTTAATCCACAATCTTCACTCGTATTCGGTGCGGGGCTACACTGGTACCGCCAAAATAAAGGCCGGTATTATAGGCAAACGACTTGTTGTGCGTAAAGGGTACCGTTTTGCCGCCTAAAACTTGATAAACTTTTCGATCGTAGTCGATCTTGATCGTTAGTTTGGTTGGCGTATTGATGGCAACTTCGGCCACTTTAAAATCAATTCGCTGGCCTTCTACATAGATGTACGCACCGAGGTCAATGCGTTGACGCTGAGCGTTCCAGCGCCAGCCTACCCGTGCACCATCCACCTGATGAGGAGGTACGCCATCCAGCGGTTGGTCTTTGGAGCCTACAAAGCCTACTCCAATTACTTTATTCCAATCGTCGGCATCAACGGCCCCAACGTCGTAAATACAGCTACTATCGAACGTAACCGTTGCCGATACTTCACTGGGGCTGATGAGTAACCCAAATTTACGGGCGGGACTCGGCTCGTGTTCACCCGCTTCAATGACGACCCAGTCTGAGTCCGATAATAAAAAATCGGGCACGCACGCGCTCATAAATAGACTAAGGCTAATCAGTAATGCTTTGACTACGAATGGCGTAACGTTTGCGGGAGAGTCGAAACGGAGCATAGGATCTGACGTAAGTACACGCTTTGGTATGCAAATAACGCTATAAATCAATGGAAGTGTATCCCGTTGGCTCAGAGTGGGTGAACGATGGGCACAAACCGGTTTTACGACTTTGCGCAACATTTCGTATTTTACAGCATCATTAGACCCTAAAGGGTAATTTCCTCATCTATGCCATCTTCCTCTTCCTCCTCTCACCCATTTAGTATACCAATTTATATCTACGCCGTTGTTTTCGCTTCCTTTTGTGTGATCATGGGCCTGCTTTGGGACATCATGTGGCACATGAGTATTGGGCGCGATGGTTTGTTTGCTCCTCCACACATGGTTATTTATGTGGGCGGCCTGGTAGCCGGTTTGTTTTCGGCTTACCAGATTCTAAATCTGACATTAACTAAAAGCCACCCAGGCAGAGCCGATGCCGTACCGTTCTGGGGCGTTTTTTACGGCCCGTTGGGTGCCATGTTCTGCGTTTGGGGAGCGTTGGCGATGCTGACATCGGCCCCGTTCGACGACTGGTGGCACAACACCTACGGACTCGATGTTCAGATTCTGACCCCTCCGCACACGATTCTGGCTATTGGCATCATGACCTTACAGTTTGGTGCCATCATTGGTACACTGGCGCTGCAAAACCGGTATCGGAACCACACTGAGCTTGTTAATGCTACAGCTACCCGTCTGAAATGGTTATTTGCTATTGCAGCCGGTTTGTTGCTCTCCATGCTGTTTACACTGTTTTCGGAGTCGATGGAGCAGGGCGACAGCCATAGTACGAGCTATTACGTGACAGCGGCTATTGCGTTGCCATTCTACTTGGTTGCTATGGGGAGAGCCTCCCTGCTTCGTTGGCCTATTACGACCATTGCTGGCTTATTTATGTTGTTTTTGCTGATGCCAAGCTGGATAATTCAGCACCTTCCGGCCGTTCCCCGGCTAGGGCCGGTATTGAACCCGATCACGCACTACCAACCCTTCGTTTTTCCACCCCTGTTAGTCATTCCAGGCTTTGTGATGGACTTGATTCTGCATCGCTTCGACAAGGCCGGCACGGGTCGAAAACTAAACGACTGGCTATTGGCCGCTTTGTTGGGCGTCTCATTTTTACTGATACTGTTAGCCGTTCAGTGGCCGGTGGGTACGTTTCTTCAGACATCGCCTTATGCGCGAAATGGCTTCTTTTTGTCCTACTCCTGGACATACAATAGTCCCCCCGATTGGGAGTACCGGTATGCCTTTCCACCCTGGAGCATTCAATCGCCAGCAGACTTTGCCATCGGTTTCGGGAAGGCACTGCTCTATGCGATTCTCTCGGCCCGTGTTGGCTTGTTATGGGGTAACTGGATGAAACGGGTAGCCCGTTGAGTGAGCGTATTAAGGGAAAGAGATCATGAAATTTTTACGAAATGAATCCAACAGTAAGCACTAAACGAATCCACAGCCGAGTCATACGCCTTGCTATAGTCTATTCACTCATTCTATCATTCGCACATTCACTCATTGCAACCGCTCACGTAGGTAGCTCGGGGGTGATTGTGCAGAAACAGGTCGGTAAGTACCAGTTGTTAATTAGCATAAAACCACCTGACGTAGTCCCCGGAACAGCTATGGTTACGGTTTTTGTGGAACAGGGGCGGGTGAGTAGTATCGGCGCGCGACCGATTTATTTTCGTTCGGGCGATAAGGGTGCACCCACGCACGACATTCTGACCCCGACTGGAGCTAATCGGTACGAAGGAGATTTGTGGCTAATGGACTCTGGCTCATCAAGTATTGAGCTGAGTATCGACGGCCCCGACGGTAAACAGCAGGTTGTCGTACCTGTAGTGGCGATGGCAACGGCCCTTCGTGAGATGCCCGAGGGGACCGGTTTCGGATTGGCTGCTATGGGGTTATTGTTGGTGGTTATGCTCGTTACCATTATTGGTGCCAGTAATGCCGATGGCGTACTGGTTCCCGGTGAGAAAACTCCGGCCACACTTCGCCGACGAAGACTGGTGGGTATGGGAGTTGGCCTGGCGGTGGTTGTGTTGATCTTAACCGGCTGGCGGGCCTGGTGGACCAGCACGGCTGAAGACTATCGCGATGTGCAACTGTATCGGCCAACGTCGATTAACACATCGGTTCGTATTGCCAACGCCCAGCGGCAACTGACGATTCAATTTGATACCACTGGCTTTGGAACTGGTCGCAGAACGCGTCGACTATTTAGTTTTCTATTGCCCGATCATGGTAAGCTGATGCACGCTTTTATGGTCAGGATGCCGGGGCTGGATGCCTTTGCCCATTTGCACCCCAACCGCCGGGATACATTAAACTACGAGTCAGCACTACCACCCTTACCCGGTGGTAAATACCTGCTCTATACCGATGTAGTATACCGGAGTGGATTTGCCGAAACAATGACCGATACGGTGGACATCCCTTCTCTGAAGATTACACCTGAAGCTGCAGCCAACGCAAAACCAACTGACCTGGACGATAGCTGGCTGGTAACCGAACCGATGGGTGTAAAAGCCAGCGCGGTAAACGTGCCCCATCTGGACAATGACATGGTGGTGTGTGGTAAACCCGGTGCCAGCGTGAAACTTTCGGATGGCTCTTCGATGATCTGGATGGACAAATCGTCGCAGATTCTGGAAGCAGGAAAACTGTACTCACTAAGATTTGCAGTGGCCGATGCACAGGGGAAAGCAGCCTCGCTGGAACCGTATCTGGGCATGGGTGGTCACGCAGTAATTCTACGCTCCGATGGCACCGTATACATTCACCTGCACCCTGTAGGTACGTACTCAATGGCGGCAGAGGGCTCACTGGTAGGTCGCATCGCCGATACGGCCCGAACATTCCATTACCCGAATGCTGCCCGGTTCAGCGATAGCATTGATACCTACATCGCTAAGCTTAAAACACTGCCCGATGCTGAAAAGAATAAGTTACTGGCGGCAAGTATGCCGGGTATGGCTCATACCATGAAAACGAACAACATGGTTGAGTTCCCCTATGCCTTTCCACGGGCCGGTCATTACCGCATCTGGGTACAGGTGAAGCGGAACGGTCAGGTACTAACGGGCGTGTTCGATACGCAGGTGAATGAACCATTGTTGTAAAAAAACCAGACGGTAACTCATTCAGAATCAGTTTTTGCTGGCGGGATAACCAGATTTTTTGAAATTTTTTTGTGGTCAGGACTTGACAAGCGAAGAAAATAGCCTAATTTTGCATCCACAATTCGCCGAAAGAGTGGCAAATTGTTAAACGCGAAAGTAGCTCAGCTGGTAGAGCGCGACCTTGCCAAGGTCGAGGTCGCGGGTTCGAACCCCGTCTTTCGCTCCACAAAGAGGCACCGAACCCGGTGCTTTTTTTGTAAATGTCTGCTTCGGCAGAAAGGAATGCCGGGATGGTGGAATTGGTAGACACGCCGGACTTAAAGCAATTTGAGTGCGCGAATGGAAATGTTCGCAGTAGAACCGCTTAAATTCGGGGAAACCTTATCGGTGACGATTGGCAATCCCGAGCCAAGCCTACTCACGAAAGTGAGTGTGGAAGGTGTAGAGACTTAACAGGCGGCACCTACGTCACGCCAGTAGCGTGATAAGGTGAAGAGAAAGTCCAGACCACAAATCTTTGCATAGGGCAAAGAGCAGCGAAAGCTGTAGTTGGTACGAAAATCCTGTGGGCCTCAAGCCCGTGCGGGTTCGACTCCCGCTCCTGGTACCAAGTGAACCTCTAATTGTCTGTTAATCAGGCGGTTAGAGGTTTTTCTTTTATATTGCCGAAACCATGCCGAAATTATCCTGTAATTACAGCTCTAGTAAATTAGCTGTGGAGATGCGCAATGTTAGCTTAAGTAGCTGTAAATATCAAGATTGTTTAAAGCATAGAGGGGCCTTTGGTAAGGAAAATGATCAACTTGACTTTAAATCTTAATAGCAGAAAGCCCTGTATCCTAATTGACTTTACAACCCCTGCATTTTCCTCGTAACTCACCCAATCAGCACCACAAATAGCTCGAAATCAACAGATAAAATTTAAATTATTCTGATTCCGCTTGTATTTAAGTTATATTTAAGAAAAATCAGAATACTATGAGTGATCAGGATTTTCAATCCTATGTCGGTTCCTACAAGAATATCGTACACCGGGGACTGGGTGATAAGTACCAGCTACAGGCCCGCAACTTCGAAGTGTTGTTCATTGCGGAGCGCGGTGAATCTATGGGGAACAAAACGGTTATTAAGGCCCTTGCATCCGTTAAATCTCTTTTAGATAGAGCCTTAGTCGATCTAAGCAAAACTACGGAGTTTAGCCGTCTACGACCTCATCTGGTTGGCTGGCAACAGGAGATCGAACTGGCCGACTCAGCTACTAAATTAGGCGCAATTTCTAAACGAGCCAGTGAGATAATGCTATCCCTCGTAGCTTAACGTTTAGATCCTTTTGATTCTATTGCCTTTGACTATCAATACAATAGAATCAAAAGGATCAATAAGGTCCACCAGAATCGGAAGCCCAATCGCTTAGCGAATCAGAACCGATTGGTACATCTCCAGATTCTTGATCACCTCCCCTGTTCCCTTCACTACCGCCTTGAGTGGATCGTCGGCTACGTGAATGGGTAGTTTTGTCTTAGAGGCTAGTCGCTGGTCGAGGCCATGTAGTAAGGCACCTCCACCTGTTAAGTGAATGCCATTGGTGAAGATATCGGCTGATAATTCGGGTGGTGCCATTTCCAGCGCCTTCATCGTGGCTTCTTCGATCTTGGCAATGGATTTGTCGAGACAGTAAGCAATTTCACTATAGGTTACCTTAATTTCTTTCGGGATACCCGTCATCAGGTCACGCCCACGGATTTCGTAATCGGCAGGTGGATTGGCCAGTTCAGGTAAAGCCGAGCCAACCTGCATTTTGATTTGCTCCGCCGACCGCTCGCCAATGAGTAAATTGTGTTCCCGACGCATGTAATCGACAATGTCGCGAGTGAAGACGTCGCCCGCAATGCGGATGGATTGTTCACAAACGATTCCTGATAGCGCAATCACGGCAATTTCCGTGGTGCCGCCCCCAATGTCGATGATCATCGTGCCGTTGGGTTGCGTAATGTCAATGCCTATGCCGATAGCAGCCGCAATAGGTTCATACACCAGATAGACTTCTTTGGCCCCAGCGTGTTCGCAGGAGTCTTTTACGGCTCGTTTCTCTACTTCAGTAATACCGGATGGAATGCACACAACCATTCGGTGAGAGGGGGAGAATAGCTTACTACCTGTTTCCAGCATTTTCACCATTCCCCGAATCATCAGTTCGGCGGCTGTAAAATCGGCAATCACCCCATCTTTCAGGGGGCGAATGGTTTTAATATTCTCGTTGGTTTTTCCATGCATTTGCATGGCCTTATGCCCAATGGCCATCACCTTCCCGGAGATCTTGTCCATGGCAATAATAGAAGGTTCGTCGACTACAATCCGATCATTCTGAATAATCAAGGTATTGGCCGTGCCCAGATCAATGGCAATGTCACTGGTTAAAAAATTAAAAAGTCCCATAGTAAGGTAACGCAGAACACGAGGTGAGCCATACTGATATGGCGAAAGGTTATCCAGGGGGACTAATAAAGGGGAGTACATCTCCGTTAGAGGCCTGCTTAGGAGTAAAGGTACCAGCAAAAGGAACGAAAGATGCTGGAGACTTCCGTTTCATTTAGTTGAACACGCCAGAGGTTGTGTCTAATCTGTCATCTACTGTTTTTGTACCTCACTTTTACGCCTTATTTGTATGTTTACCAATGGATTATAACCGCTGAATAATTGCAAAGACAGGAGGTGATTGTCAAACTCAGAAAAGGGAGTGGGACTGAGCAGAATGGTTATGTTCCCTGTAAAGTGTCATTCCTTTGCAGCTAACCTCCTGCTCCTGATCTATGGGACTGATGTTAAAACGGTTTTTACGTGTTAGGCCATGCCAGTCTGGAGCATGCTCTAACGTATGTGCTGAAACAAAATGCTGTTAATCGCTTGCCTGAAATAGAGCTATGAAACAAGTAGTAAGCAAGATGGAACATGATGAGCTAGTAAAGTATGTAGTTAAAGTAAATAATATAATTTGCGCAGAGGGTGAGGTATGCTTGCCTATGATAAGTTCACCAAAGGAGTTTCTTGAACTATGCTACACGTATTATCGGGAATGGCGTTTTCCAGATGATTATATAGGAAGTATTGTGCTTGAATTGGAAGAAATGTCTTTAGATGAAAGGAAAAATATTCTTAGGCTCTATAAAGACGTCTTAACATATTTATTAAAAGGAAGCTCTTTAAGTAATAGGTATTTTACCCCCGATTTGAAAGAAATGGGTAGACGTATATTTGAATTATCCAGACGTGATGTTTATTTAACGTTAAGTAAATGCGATTACCTGCCTAGTAATCTAAATCTTTCATCTGCTTATGGTATAGATGAAAGACTAATGTATTTAATACGTTGGAAATTATACCTTGACGATTGCTACAGGGAAATCGTCTTTCTACAAAAAATATGCAGATACAAAGGAACCTTAAAGCGTACATGGGAACATCGTTATTCATTATACGAGGATGTTCTAGCGTGGTCATTGTCTAGAAAGAAGTTGAATACCCTTATTAGATCACTTAAAAAGTTCTTTATAAGAGGAACAGACTTAAATGATGTTTTAATAATATTAAGCTCAAGTTCACCGGGTAATATAATCTGGATAGGTAGTACAGAAGCTCTTGTGTATCTCTTTTCCTTAAGTGAGGAAAAGAAATTTATAGGTAATCGTGACTGGAGAGCTGTGCTTGACAATAGGCTGATGTTTTGTAGTAAACAAGGCAATATCATCACTATAAAAAACTTAAATGCAACGGCATATAGATTAAGAAAGAAAGAAGTTAAAACACCTGAGTTTGCCTATATAAGTAAAGTTTTAAGTGAAATTAAGTAAAAAATAGGTTGTTCGTGCCCCCAAGCTTTAATTTATTTCGTTGATATATAGTTAGTTACCTAACATTTGTTTATCTGTGGTGTGCACATTTGCTTTTTATGGGATTTTTTCTATTTTCTTTGCTCTCGTTATAACATTGTTTAGTTAACCGGGCTTGCAAGTCCATTTTTTCACACGTTTTAACCCGTCTGAAAGATGGATACAATTACAATGAGCGAGGCTGATCTCAGCCAGCAATTACAGGAGCATGGGCAACTGTTAGCCCGTATGAAATGGCTATTGGCCGGGCAGAAAGGAGGGAAGTATCAATGATAACGGCTTATTATCGCTTTGAGAGTTTACCTCACTCAGTCCGGACCGCCTACAAGATTAACAGTCGAAGTCGCATTGATTGCGTGGCCGTCTGGAATCCTAAAGGGTATAGGGGGCTAAGCGTCTATCAGAACCCTAAGGGAATGCTATTTTTCTACGTTGTCGAATCGCACGATATCGTAAAAAATAGCTATCAACGGCAAGCCTTCTATACGTTAAGTAATGGGAAACAGAACCTGACAAGCCTTTATTTTGAGCAGCCTGGATATAAGCGGTTCTGTTTTGGCTACCCCAATGCCAAATTATTATTACAGGATGGTACGAAAAATCCTGCTCTTTCGTACCGTCATGATGCCTATTTGTTTATTTGCGACTGGCAACAGCAGGTTATTGAGCTAATAGTTGTGCAGAACGGTAAGCCGTTTATTAAGGCTCTGTATTGTGATCTGATAGGTGGAAACTATGATGGGGAACTTCGGGGGATTAGGGCCAATGTACGCCCATATTATCTTTATAACTGCTTGTAAATGATTAAGACAGAGCAAGGTGGGCGGGAATAACCTGCCTACTTTGCTACCTGCTTACGAGTAAAGATGTTGAGGGCTTTACAACATATGCCCTGTTTCTGAATCTTCTTCTAATTTCTCGGCTGTATCTTTTATGGCTTCTTCAACGGAGTGCGATTGCCGGAGGTCGGAGGCCTGTTTGGTTATTTCGGCCATCGTTTCGTAGTGCTTTTGTAAGACCTGCAATTCCTCTTCGGTCAGGTTCTCGACCGATACCAGGCGGTTACTGGCGCCCTTTGTGGCAGCTATGAGTTCGTTTAGTTTTAACTGCACCGACATCGACTCTTTATTCTGGGCTTTCTGAATCAAAAAGACCATCAGGAACGTAACGATGGTTGTACCCGTGTTGATAACCAGTTGCCAATTCTCCGAATAGTGAAAAAAGGGCCCTGTTATGGCCCAGACAATGACCGTTAAAAAGGCTATGATAAAAGCAGCTGAGCTACCCGTTGCTTTGGTTACTGCCGATGAAAATTTCTCAAAAAAGCCTTTTGAGACAGAGTTGGCTGGAGCTGGTTGCTGCGTTCCCATAATTTCTGTAGTGTATAGCTATGATTAGGATGAATAACCAGCAATGGGTGATAAAGTTGGTGGCTAGGATCGGTTTAATCGGGTATTAACCATCTTTGAGTTGGATAGCTTTCTACCGGATAATAACTTTCGGATGCGGGTGCTACTGGTTTCTCTTTTTTGCCAAATTACTACTTGTACATTTTGCATTGATTCGTATATTTGAAACCGTTGATAAATGTGGATTGCATATAAAGTATTCATTATGAATGCTTTTGTCTTGTTTTTGTCCTGTTTGTTAACTTATTCATCCACCCGTTTCAAAGAGTTGTTCACCTTTTTTTGTCATTCTGCCCAGCCCTGAAAGGATTGGTCATGAATGCCTATGCTGCATGAAAGTTTCGCCTTTGCAACCGTTTCAAATCGTGTATTCGTTGCTGAATCACGAGTTTCTGGGCTATTTAATAGAGGCTTTCGTTGTACAACGTAATAGCCGGGGTGAGCTGACGCTTCAAAATCAAACATTATCGACCCAGAATGTTAGTGAATTTGCCAAAGGCTTAGATGAACGTGATTTTGAACTGGTTAAACTCATCGACAGTATTCAGCAGGATACTATTGTTAAGAAGTTTAATACCCGTAAACTCCCTGCCGTTGATTTTTTTCTGAAAATATATGACTCCCAAAAAGGCGATAAGCTCGTTCAGGAGGCAATAGGGGCCTATTTAGAGACTATAAAAGCGAAGGTAATGGCCCTGCTGCCCGGTAAGCCATTTTATATAATGGGTAACGACGGGAATCCCGCCTGGCAGGCCATCAACTGGATGCCCGAACCAGCACGGGTTCATTTCCATTTCATCCGCAACAGTGATTCGACACACTATTTCCCGATCATTCGTTATCCCATCGGATCGCGTCAAAATGGGGCTGGAGAAGCTACCCAATCCACCGAAACGGAACGCGTCGAGTTTCAGTTTAAGGATGCGCTGATGATTTGCGACGAGCCTGCCTATATGATGGTGGGTAACCGGCTCTATCATTTCAGTAAAAATGTCGATGGTAAAAAGCTGCGGCCCTTCTTCACGAAAAACCACATCGTTATTCCCCGTAACCTCGAACAGCAGTATTACGAGCGGTTTGTTGCACAACTAATTGCCTCATATGACGTATATGCCAAAGGGTTCGAAATTCGGGCTGAGGTGATGGCACCAGTGCCTGTTCTGACCGTTTCGGAAGTTGTGCAGGCAAATCGTCCAGTGCCGGTCGCCCTGTTTCAGTCGGACTCGGATGATGTTGATACGATGGGTAGTGAGGATGAGCATAGTCAGCGGATCATGTTTGATCTGGCGTTTCAATATGGGGATTTTACATTCCGGTTCGATAATTTCGGCCCGTCGGCCAACGTAAGTGTAGAGAAGAAAAACGACGAGTATATTTTTCATAAAATTCGCAGAGATCAGCGCCTAGAGCGGCAAAAGCTGACTTTTCTGCGTGATGCGGGTCTGGACCTACGCCAGGGCCGACTGGCTCTTCCCAAAACGGAGGCTTTTTCGTGGCTATCGAATCATGGCAGGCAGTTAGAGGAAACGGGTTTTCTCCTCAGGCAGGATGCACAGGATACAAAACGGTATTTTCTGGGCTATTCAAGTATTGATGTATCGATTCAGGAGAGCCGCGATTGGTTCGATATTTATGCAAACGTGCGCTTTGGTGAGTTTGAGATCCCTTTCCTGAAACTGCGGAAACTCATCCTGAACAAGAAACACGAGTTCACCCTGCCCAACGGCGAAGTGGCCGTTATTCCGGATGCCTGGTTTACGAAGTATTCAGAATTGTTCGGGTTTATAGAACAGCTCGACGATAGTGATTCGGACGATGCGCGGTTAGTGCTGCAAAAGCACCACCTCGCCCTGGTGCAGGAACTGGAAAGCGATAATCTGGCCACAACCGTGATCAGTCGTAAGCTTGAACGGTTGCGCGATTTTGAGGAAATTGAACAATTCCCGTTGCCGCACCGATTTCGTGGCACCTTGCGACCGTATCAGCAGGCGGGCTATGATTGGATGAATTTCCTGCGGCAATATCGCTTTGGTGGGTGTTTGGCCGATGATATGGGTTTAGGAAAAACCGTTATGACCCTGGCTATGCTCCAGGGCCAAAAGGAAGCTGGCGTTATAGAGCCCAGTTTGCTCGTAATGCCGACATCCTTACTGTATAACTGGGAACTTGAAGCCCGTAAGTTTACGCCTGATCTGCGTATTATGGTATATACGGGTACCTATCGGGATAAAAATACAGCCCAGTTTGATGATTACGACCTGATTCTGACATCCTACGGCATTGTACGGATCGACATTGATCTGTTGAGCAATTACCGATTTAATTATGTTATTCTGGATGAATCTCAGGCGATTAAAAATCCTTCATCGCACATCACCAAAGCCGTTAGGCAGCTCAATACGGCGTTTCGACTCATTCTGACCGGTACCCCGCTCGAAAACAGTACGCTCGATCTTTGGTCGCAAATGTCGTTTATCAATCCCGGCTTGCTGGGTAGCCAATCATTCTTTCGGAATGAGTTTCAGATACCCATCGAGAAGCGTCATGACGATGCTAAAACAGGACGATTGTACAGTCTGATCAAGCCATTCATGCTTCGGCGTAACAAGGCGCAAGTGGCAACAGATTTGCCCGAAAAAGTCGAAAGTGTGCTTTATTGCGAAATGACACCCGACCAGGAAACCCAGTATGAGGAAGCCAAATCCTATTATCGGA
This sequence comes from Spirosoma sp. KCTC 42546, assembly GCF_006965485.1. Taxonomy (NCBI): domain Bacteria; kingdom Pseudomonadati; phylum Bacteroidota; class Cytophagia; order Cytophagales; family Cytophagaceae; genus Spirosoma; species Spirosoma sp. KCTC 42546. The sequence continues at coordinate 7,876,619 of NZ_CP041360.1, read as the reverse complement.
ACCTGATTCTGGAGCATATTGAAGAGGAAGGAATGGCGAAGTCGCAGATGATTGTGCTCCAGGGCCTGACCAAACTCCGGCAGATTGCCAACCACCCCCGTATGGTCGATGCCGATTATGAGGGTGATTCAGGGAAATTAGATGATGTGCTGATGCGCCTGGAGAGCGCTATGACCGAAAATCATAAGGTGCTGGTCTTTAGTCAATTCATTAAGCACCTCAACGTTGTACAGCAGTATCTGAAAGAAAAGAAGATCAAATATGCCTACCTGGATGGTTCAACGACGGATCGACAGAGCCAGGTCCAACTGTTTCAGACCGACGATTCGGTGAAATTATTTCTGATTTCGCTAAAAGCCGGTGGGCTAGGCCATAATCTAACCGCTGCCGATTACGTGTTTATTCTGGATCCCTGGTGGAATCCGGCCATCGAGGCTCAGGCCGTTGACCGGGCGCACCGGATTGGTCAGCAAAAAACGGTGTTCACGTACAAATTCATTGCCAAAAACACCGTCGAAGAAAAGATACTTTCCTTGCAACGTGCCAAGCAACAACTCGCCGGGAGCCTGATTTCAACCGAAGAAACCTTTATGAAGTCGCTTACCCGCGAGGATATTATGGTCTTGCTGGAGTAGTACCCAAAATAAAATCAGGGATTCTGCGGGACGATATGGACTTACGTTAGTTATCTGTCTGGTAATCTATCATTCACGATAAATAACTCAACGTATGAACGTTAAAAGCATATTCGGCATCATTCTCACATTGCTCGGTTTGGGCGGTCTGATTTATGGAGGTATTGATTTTACAAAAGGAGGAGTAGCACAGGCTTCGTTTGTCTACCTTATTCTGGGCGGTATTTTCTTCTTTGCGGGTATTAGCCTGATTCGGGGAACGAAAGCGTAAGACAGGTGGTAAGTTAGAAGTGGCTGACGCGAGAGCAATATCTGCGTCAGCCACTTCTAACTTACTAACTTATCACCTCAGATACACCCCTATTCGCTCCTGATCACTCAGCACAACATCTACATGTTCGGTTAAGGTGGTGCTTAATTCATATCCTTTATAATCGGCGGCAACTGGGTAGCGCGGGTGATTACGATCAATCAGAACGGCTACCTGTAATTTGCGGATGGGCACACTCAGAAATGGCTGCAGGCTAAAGGCCAATGTCCGGCCTGTATATAACACGTCGTCTACGATTATAACTACCTTATCAGTGAAGTCGGCAGCAGAGCGGTCATGATGAACAACGGGTTGCGCCATCTGCGACTTATCTAAATTCAGTTGAATCAATTCAACTGAAAAAGGCGCTATTGTTTGCAATTCACGTGCCAATGCTTCTGCCAGTACGTATCCCTCCCCCGAAATGCCTGCCAGCAGCAGGGCAGTCTCTTCAAAGTTATTTTCGTAAATCTGAAACGCTATTCGCCTGATTTTCTGGTGAATCTGCTCTGCATTCAGGATAAATGTTGACTGGACGGTGTTCATGCACGAATCGGGAAAACGAATTAGTACTGCAAAGATGGCAAAAAAGCCGCTAGTCGGCGAAATAACTCGCAGCGCTGGTTAGTTGGCACAATTTTCGCCACTAGTCGTACAAAACGGTATCTGCTTTAAGCAATTATGCACACGTTTATCAGTTTTATTTTTGGTTTGTTTATCTGGATACTCCCCGGCAGATCTACTACAGAGACCGATATCATACAGACAGTTGGTGTATCGTTACGCAGTGGGGATGCCAGCGGGTTATCAGCCCGTTTTGCGAAAACGATAGAACTGGTCATTGATACCGAAAAGGTTGAATTCTCGGCGGTTCAGGCCACTCATGCCGAACTGATTTTACGATCTTTTTTTCGAAAATACCCTCCTCATCGCTTTCAGTTTGTGTATCGGGGTGCTTCGGATCGGTTACGATACAGTACCGGTACGTACGAAACCGACGGCCAGACATTTTCGGTTTACGTGTTAATGCGCCAGACCCCTGATCAGCACTACGTCATTAATGCCCTACACTTTAGGAAGGAGTAAGTGTAGAATGTAGGATATATGATGTAAGATGTATCGCAAAATGCTCTATATCCTACATCATATATCCTACATTCTACATCATACATTGTAAATCCCCTGTATCTTTGCACTTTCATGTAGAGGTACTATGATTGTTAAGACTAAAAAGTACGCATTAGACCAAAAAACGTACATCAATATCGCCCTGCGTCAATGGGTGAAAGAGAACTGGAAATGGGGATTTGTGCCCCTGGCGCTAATTCTGTTGAACGTTGTTCTGAACCTGACAAAAGCCTATCCCAACTATTGGATTTACATCGTGGTTGTTGTGCTTACAATTCTGTATGTCCTGTTCTGGGCCGTTCAGATTACGGGCATTGCGCAAATGGAGCAAAGTAAGGCGCTGTTTCAGAAGTATGTGTATGAAATTGACAGTCGCCAGATTCTGATGCGCATCAATGCCAAAGAGGGTGGCATTTTGAAATGGAGTCAGATTGATAGCGTTATCAAAGACAAAGACGCTTATATCATTTTCCTTGATAATTCAGAAGCCATGGCAAATGTGAAAGCAAACTGGATTGCTAAAACTGTTACGAAGGGATTATCCAAAGCGCAATTTCTATACCTGCCATTCAATATCTTCACCAGCGATAACGATCTGCGGTTCACGGATGCGCTCCTGAAACGCAAAGGATTGATTCCCGGCAGCGTTACCGCCGAAGCGGTAAAATAGTTTTTTCTTATTGAACACTGAGCCACAGAGAACACAAAGAAAAGCCGTATTGACGGTTACTCTGTGTTCTCTGTGGCTCAGTGTTTGCACCAATGGTATAAACTGGCTTACACGCATGAAAAATTCGCGCGTTTTAGTGGCTCTATTTCTACTTGCCGGGTCGGCATTTGGGCAAACGAAAAAACCAGTTACGCTCGATGACATATGGGGACGTAATGCAGGTGCCTTCACTCAGCGCACGGTTGAGGCTGTCAATTGGATGAAATCCGGCGGGTTTTATACGACCCTGGATGCTGGTAAAATTGTTAAGTTCAACATTACCACGGGCTTACCAGTTGAAACGCTGTTCGATGAACGACAGGCTAACCTAACGGGTAAAGCCATTCATATCGATGGGTATCAGTTATCATTTGATGAACGAAAACTGCTGTTAACAACAGAAGAAGAGCCAATTTATCGTCGGTCGAGCAAGGCGGAGTTTTATATCTATAACCTCCTTACAAAACAGCTAGCCCCGCTTAGTCGAGCTGGTAAGCAACAGTATGCTACTTTCTCTCCCGACGGTAAACGGGTCGCTTTTGTTCGGGACAACAACTTGTTTGTTGTAGAACTAGCTACGGGTAAAGAAACAAAACTGACATCGGATGGTAAACGGAATGCCATCATCAATGGCGGTGCCGACTGGGTTTATGAGGAAGAGTTCAGTATGGCACGTGCCTTTGAATGGTCGCCGGATAGCAAGCGACTGGCCTGGATTCGGTTCGACGAAAGCCGCGTACCCGAATACGATATGCAACTATGGGGAGGCTTGTATCCGGTCGAATATCGCTTTAAATATCCCAAGGCGGGCGAAGCTAACTCGCTGGTGTCGGTTTGGATTGCCGAAGTGCTGACGGGCAAAAAAGTAAAGGCGCAAACCGGCCGAAGCGTCGGTGATGCGGTATCCCGACCGTCGGAGACGGATATCTATTTACCCCGTATTCAGTGGACAAAGAACGCTAACCTGCTCTCGGTTCGGCGGATGAACCGGCTCCAGAATAAACTCGATTTGCTCCATGTGAGTGCCACAACCGGGCAAGCCCAAACGGTATTGACCGAGACGCCCGGAACGCCGGACCGGCCTACCTATGTCGATCTGGAATTTACGGATGACTTGACTTACCTGAACGATGGCAAGTCGTTTATCTGGAGCAGCGAACGGAGTGGCTACAAACATCTCTATCTGTATGATGTGAATGGTAAACTCATCCGGCCCATTACGTCGGGCAACTTTGAGGTGGCAACCGTATCGGGTATAGATGAGAAAAGTGGCACGATTTTTTTCACATCGACCGAAGCCTCTCCACTCGAACGGCATTTGTATCGTATTGGGCTGGATGGACAGAACAAGCAACAGTTATCAGAGAAACCGGGTACATACACCGCCAATTTTAGTCCTGACTTCAGCTACTATTTACTCTATCATACAGCAGCGGATTCGCCTGTAACCGTGAGCCTGCGCGATACCAAAACCACCAACGACCTACGTATTCTGGAGAGCAACGATGCATTGAAATCTCGTTTGGCCTCTTTTTCCATTAGGCCGAAACAGTTTTTTCAGACAAAAGCGGCTGATGGTACTCCTCTGAACGGGTGGATGATTAAACCGGCCAACGTTGATAGTACAGGTACGAAAAAGCATCCAGTATTGATGTTCGTTTACGGCGGACCCGGTTCGCAGACGGTCAAGAACGAGTGGGATAGCCGCGATTTTTTCTGGTACCAAACGCTGTTGCAGAAAGGCTATATTATTGTGTCGGTAGATGGGCGCGGCACAGGTGGGCGGGGAACGGCCTTTCGCACCTCCACGTACGCCCAACTGGGCAAACTTGAAACCGAAGACCAGATCGCGGCTGCCCGCTACCTGAAAACGCTGCCTTATGTTGACCCGAACCGTGTTGGAATCTGGGGATGGAGTTACGGTGGCTACATGACAGCTCTCTGTATGACGCTTGGTGCCGACGTTTTCAAGGCAGGTATTTCGGTATCGCCCGTTACAAACTGGCGTTTCTACGATACCATTTATACCGAGCGTTACCTCAAACGGCCGCAGGAAAATGCGGCTGGTTACGACGATAATTCGCCCGTAACGCATGCGGCTAAACTGCATGGCCCATATCTGCTGGTACACGGCACTGGTGATGATAATGTGCATTTTCAGAATTCCATAGCTTTCGAAAATGCCCTGATTGATGCCGGAAAACAGTTTCAGTCGTTCTATTACCCCAACCGCAATCATGGTATCTATGGAGGCAACACACGCTTGCATCTCTATCAGATGATGACTGATTTTGTAGAAAAGAATTTATAGAAAGGGAGGAAGGAGGAGAGGGAAGAAAGGGACGAAGGTCCCTATAGTGTAAATCTCCTTTTCTCCCTCTCTTCTCCTTCCTCCTTGTTCCCCTTTTTTGAGCAAACCAATGAACTTCAAATCTATACGAGTAGGTGTCGTTCAGGCAACACCAGCCTTGTTTGACTTAGAAAAAAGTGTCGATCTGGTTATCGACTGGATTGAAAAAGCAGTTCAGGCAGATTGCCAGTTAGTGCTGTTTCCTGAATCATTTATTCCCTGTTATCCACGTGGACTAACGTTCGACGCCATCGTTGGCCGACGCACTGAGAAAGGCCGTTCTGTCTGGCTTGATTATTGGGCAAACAGTCTGGAAGTTGACTCGGTACAAACCCGGCGAATACAGGAAGCGGTAAAAAAAGCAAACCTGTTTGTGGCGCTGGGCGTAACCGAAAAAGAGCCCGTTGGTGGAACGCTCCATTGTGCGCTGCTTTATTTTGGGAAAGATGGTCGCTTACTGGGGAAGCACCGAAAACTAAAACCAACCGGCCTGGAACGCTACATCTGGGGCGAAAGCGATGGGAGTACCCTGGTTAGTTTTGATACGGAAGTTGGCAAACTAGGCGGACTCATCTGTTGGGAAAACTACATGCCATTGGCCCGAACGGCCCTCTATCAGCAAGGCATCGAAATTTACCTGGCCCCAACGGCCGATGCCCGCGACTCCTGGCAGGCAACCATGCAGCATATTGCGCTGGAAGGTCGGTGCTTCGTGCTGGCCAGTAATCAATTTGTTACAAAAGCTGATTACCCCGACCGCTACCAGGCCGATCTGGTCGATGAGCCCACCATTATGAGTAGGGGAGGTAGCGTTATTATCTCGCCGATGGGCGAATTACTAGCGGGTCCACTCTGGGATCAGGAAGGTTTATTGATTGCCGATCTGGATTTCTCTGTATTGGCGAAAAGCAAACTAGACTTCGATTGCGTCGGTCATTACGCCCGAAATGATGTGTTTAACCTGACCGTTACAAACCAGCCTCCAATACAGAAAATTGCTGACTGAACGGGTTTGACATATGCCATATCTTTGGAGATATGGCATATGTCAAACCCGTTCAGTCAGCAATTCCCAATCGTTTAGTTGACGCTTATTTCGCCTGGTCGGTAAAGTCGACTACGGTTACTTCGGCTAGCCAGGGGCCAACGATGGTGCCAAATTTTTTGTGGGCTGGATGGGGCAGGTACGCATCCCGGTCTTTCTCGTTATCGAAGGTTAGAATGAACGCGTGGGTCAGGCCTTTATTCAGTTTTTCAGGGCTGTTATTCGTGCCCCACTTAAATCCTTTGATCTCCTTTATTTGCGATGGCAGCGCTTCAAAAGCAGCCACGATTTCGTTCACTTTCGCAGCCGTTGTTTCGGGCTTGAACTTAAACAGTACAATGTGCTGAACAGAGTTTGATTTCATTGTTTTTACAGGTGGATCGCCAGCAGGCGTGTGAGCGTATGTTGTGACAGATAGCAGCGCTAATGCAACAAGGGTGAGAACGTGTTTCATAAAGAATAAAGAGTTTGGATGGCAAAGAAAAAAGAAGTGCCACCCTACTGAGTGGCACTTTGTCTGAACCGGGATTTTTGTGATTGAACTGATTAAGCTGATTTTGATTGCAATGTAGTCGACTTACAAAATCATAAAAATCAGTTTAATCAGCTAAATCCCGGTTAAGCTAGTTTCGCTTTCAGATTCTCATCCAGCGCGTCCAGGAAGTCTTCGGTGTTCATGTAATGCTCACCAGCCGTCAGTTTGGTACCTGCTGGGTAGGCTGATAAGGCCAAATCCTTCGTCATTTTGCCGCTTTCAACGGTTTCAACGCAAACCGCTTCGAGTGCATTAGCGAAGTCGATCAACGCCTGATTACCATCCAGTTTACCCCGGAAAGCCAGACCACGTGTCCAGGCATAGATCGAAGCAATTGGGTTGGTTGAGGTTTTGTTCCCTTTCTGGTATTCGCGGTAGTGACGCGTAACGGTACCGTGGGCGGCTTCTGCCTCCATTGTATCGCCATCGGGCGTAACCAGTACCGATGTCATCAGACCCAGCGAGCCAAAGCCTTGCGCTACGGTATCCGACTGAACGTCGCCATCGTAGTTTTTGCAGGCCCACACAAAGTTCCCTTCCCATTTCAGCGCAGAAGCAACCATGTCGTCGATCAAACGGTGTTCGTAATGAACTTTGCCCGCGAATTCAGCGTCGTAGATTTCCTGGAAAATATCTTTGAAACGACCGTCGTATTTTTTTAGGATCGTGTTTTTGGTCGACAGATATAACGGCCAGTTTTTCTGCAACGCCATGTTGAAACAGGCTTTTGCAAAACCACGGATCGATTCGTCCAGGTTATACATACCCATCGCTACACCGGCACCTGGGAATTTGAAGACGTCATATTCCAGAACAGTTCCGTCTTCGCCTTCGAACTTCATAGTCAGTTTACCCTTGCCTGGTACCAGGAAATCGGTTGCCCGGTACTGATCACCAAACGCGTGCCGACCAACGATAATGGGGTATTTCCAGTTGGTAACCAAACGGGGCACGTTGTTCATCACAATCGGCTCGCGGAATACGGTACCGTCCAGAATATTGCGGATCGTGCCGTTCGGCGACTTCCACATCTGCTTCAGATTGAACTCTTTAACCCGGTCTTCATCGGGAGTGATGGTGGCACATTTGATACCCACACCGTACTCTTTAATGGCATTGGCCGCATCAATCGTTACCTGATCGTTGGTTTCGTCGCGGTACTCGATGCCTAGATCGTAGTATTTAATGTCAACGTCGACGTAGGGCAGAATCAGCTTATCTTTAATGAACTTCCAGATGATACGGGTCATTTCGTCGCCATCCAGTTCGACAACCGGATTTGCCACCTTAATTTTTTCCATTTGACTTGGTTATAAACGATTGAAAACGATACAAAACTTGGGTGCAAAAGTAGTGAATTACGGATTAGCTTGGTGCTATCAATTTGACCACAACCCTATAGTGTTACGTACAAATGTATATGCTTTTGACTAAATCGAGGCCATGTTTACTATACCCGTAAGTAAGTAATGTTCATCTTCTTTATTGCTATTGATAAACCCGCCTAACTCTTACATAATACAGTTTTGTGCTAGCTGTTAATATGTATTTTTCGTTATTTTTAGGAAATATTTATTGGATATGCAGCATAAAATTTTGAGATATTTATGAAATACTGTACAAATCTTTTATTTGGACTTCTTTTGCTCCCTGCTCTCTTGTTTGGGCAGTCTAAAAAGGCAATAAAGTCCAGTGATCGCCCGCCATCGGACCGTATCGAGAAGTTAAAGCAGGAAGCGGTGGCTGCGGTTGAGGCCAACAAAATTCAGGCGCAGCAGATCAACGATATGCTCTTCAGTTTCTCGGAGCTAGGTTTTCAGGAAGAGGAGACATTTACCTATTTGACCACAATTCTTGAAAAAGAAGGCTTTACGATTCAGAAAGGCGTTGCCGGTATTCCGACAGCCTGGATTGCCACCTGGGGATCAGGAAAACCCGTTATCGCGGTTGGTTCCGATATTGACTGTATTCCCAAAGCCAGCCAGAAGCCCGGCGTAGCCTACAAAGATCCCATTGTTGAAGGCGCACCGGGTCATGGCGAAGGCCATAACTCAGGTCAGGCACTCAACATCGTGGCGGTGTTGGCGGTAAAGAAGCTGATGGAGCGGGAGAAAATTCCCGGTACGCTCATGCTCTGGCCGGGCGTTGCCGAAGAGCAACTGGCTACGAAAGCGTTTTACGTTCGGGATGGCTATTTCAAGAATGTGGATGCCTGCATTTTCACCCACGTTGCCAGTAACTTCGGTGTGGCCTGGGGAGACAATGGAACGACGGGGATGATTTCGGCGAAATTTAACTTCGAAGGTCAGGCGGCTCACGCAGCGGGTGCGCCCTGGCGCGGTCGGTCTGCGCTGGACGCCGTCGAGTTAATGAACGTTGGCTGGAACTATCGTCGTGAACACCTCGAATTGACTCAGCGCTCGCACTATGTCATTTCCGATGGGGGCGATCAGCCTAACGTTGTACCGTCTAAAGCGGCTGTATGGTATTACTTCCGCGAACGAACCTATCCCAAAATCAAAGCCTTGTTTGAGACCGGAAAGAAGATTGCGGAAGGGGCGGCTATGATGACCGATACCAAAGTTACCTATGAGATTCTGGGATCGGCCTGGCCAGTGCATACTAACCGGCCAATTGCAGCGGCTATGTATGAAAATATTAAGAAAGTGGGCTTGCCGACTTGGTCGGAAGAAGATCAATTACTGGCTAAAGCCACACAGCGCGAACTTCAGTCGCCCAGAACGAATGGTCTGGATACCAAAATAGATTCTGTTGGTTTGCCCGTTTCGTCAGCCCCGGTGGTGATGATGGGTGGACAGGCAATGACGCCATTGTCGGGTGGTTCGGATGATATTGCCGATATCTCCTGGTCGGTTCCAACGGTAGTTCTGGGTTATCCCAGCAATATTCCGGCCTTGCCCGGCCACCATTGGAGCGATGCTATTTCAATGGCCACACCTATTGCCCATAAAGGCGTTGTTGCTGGCGCTAAAGCCGAAGCGATGACCTTGTTGGATATGCTGTTGAAGCCTGAAATTATTAAAGATGCCTGGGCGTATTATACTGATGAACAGACGAAAGGCATCAAATATGAATCGTTAATCAGCTCCAAGGAGCAACCGGCCATTTACCTGAATAAGAAGATTATGACCGAGTTTAAGCCCAAGTTGGAGAAGTTTTATTATGATCCCAGTAAGTATAAAACGTACCTGGAACAGCTCGGTATTAAATACCCCACCCTACGCGACGATCAGCGGGCAGCTATTGCCAAAGCCGCTGAAAAAGAGAAGGAAATGAAAGGAAAATAAAGGCTTTATCAACTAACTCAATCAACTCTATACAATTCTCTTTATTAACATGAAGCACTGTACAACGCTTTTGAGCCTGTTTTTACTCGCTCCTGCTTTGCTGTTTGGACAAGCAAAAAAAGCAGCTAAATCCAATGACAACCGAGCGTCGGACCGTCTCGATAAACTGAAAGCCGAAGCGGTTGCTTCTGTGGAGGCCAACAAGGTTCTGGCGCAGCAGATCAACGATAAGCTCTTTAGTTTCGCCGAACTGGGATTCCAGGAAGAAGAGTCATTTAAATATCTGACGAGTCTGCTTGAAAAAGAAGGTTTTACGGTGAAGACAGGTATTTCCGGTATTCCGACGGCCTGGATCGCCACCTGGGGATCGGGCAAACCACTCATTGCCGTTGGCTCCGATATCGACTGTATTCCTAAGGCCAGCCAGAAGCCCGGCGTAGCTTATAAAGACCCTATCGTGGAAGGGGCACCGGGTCACGGCGAAGGCCACAATTCGGGTCAGGCACTCAACATCGTGGCTGTGTTGGCGGTAAAGAAATTGATGGAGCGTGAGAAAATCCCCGGCACACTTATGCTCTGGCCGGGCGTGGCCGAAGAGTTGGTTGGTACCAAAGCGTTCTATGTTCGGGATGGTTATTTCAAGGATGTCGATGCCTGTATCTTCACCCACGTGGGTAACAATCTGGGCGTTTCCTGGGGCGATAATGGCAACAATGGTCTGGTATCCGTGAAGTTCAACTTTGAAGGGCAGGCGGCTCACGCAGCGGGTGCACCCTGGCGCGGTCGTAGTGCGCTGGATGCCGTCGAGTTAATGAACATCGGCTGGAACTTCCGTCGCGAACACCTCGAACTGACTCAGCGCTCGCATTATGTCATTTCCGATGGGGGCGATCAACCGAACGTAGTGCCGTCCAAAGCGGCTGTATGGTATTACTTCCGGGAGCGTACTTACCCTAAAATCAAGAAGCTTTTTGAAACAGGGGTGAAGATTGCAGAAGGGGCGGCTATGATGACCGATACCAAGTTCACCTACGAGATTTTAGGTTCGGCCTGGCCCGTACATACCAACCGTGTCATGGCAGCGGCTGCTTATGACAATATCAAAAAAGTGGGTTTGCCAACCTGGTCAGACGAAGATCAACTATTAGCCAGAGCCTCACAAATCGAGTTGCAGGCTCCTAAAACGGAAGGTTTAGCCATGAAGCTGGATTCGATGGGTATGCCTACGTCCTCAGCACCCGTAGTGATGATGGGTGGACAAGCTATGACCCCTATGGGCGGTGGTTCAGATGACATTGCCGATATCTCCTGGTCGTTGCCGACTATCGTATTACGCTATCCGAGCAACATTCCGGGTCTGCCGGGTCACCACTGGGCTAACGCTATTTCGATGGCTACGCCGATCGCCCACAAAGGGATTGTGTATGGCGCGAAAGCCGAAGCGATGACCTTGCTGGATTTGTTAATGAAGCCTGAGTTGATCAAAGAATCCTGGGCGTATTACAAAGACGAACAGACCAAAGACATCAAGTACGAGCCGCTGATTTCGCCGAAGGAGCAACCAGCCATTTACCTGAACAAGAAGATCATGGCCGAGTTCAAGCCCAAGCTGGAGAAATTTTACTATGATCCGAGCAAATACAAAACGTACTTAGAGCAGTTGGGCATCACCTATCCAACTGTACGTGACGATCAGCGGGAAGCTGTGAAAAAGGTAATTGAAAAAGAGAAAGAAAAGGAAAAATCGTCGGCATCGAAAGTAGGATCGTCACGGTCAGAATAGTCTTATCAATGTATTTTTTCTGTCATTTCGACGCCAGAAGGAATCTCAAGCTCCTCTATTAGTCAAGCTTGAGATTCCTTCTGGCGTCGAAATGACAGAAAGTAAAATAGCGGTTTTAAAACTTCGTTTGCGTTTCCAGATAAGCTACCATTTTGGCTAATGCTCGTGATCGGTGGCTCATTCCATTTTTTTCCTCAATACTCATTTCGGCAAACGTTCGATCATAGCCGTCCGGCTGAAAAACCGGGTCGTAACCAAAGCCACCCGTACCACGAGGTTCGGTTAGAATCTGGCCTTCAATAACCCCTTCGAATTGGTACTCTACACCATGTAGAACGAGCGTGAAGACCGTCACAAACTGCGCTTTCCGATTGTCAGTATCACCTAGTTTCTCCAACAGTTTCTCAATGTTTTTCTGTGCGTCCCGGCTACCCGAGTAATGTGCTGAATCGACACCCGGCTCTCCATTAAGCGCGGCAACTTCCAGGCCTGAATCATCGGCGAAGCAGGAAATACCAAAATGCGTCCAGACGTAATCGGCTTTCTGACGTGAGTTTCCCGGAATGGTACCCGTAGTTTCCGGCAATTCATCGGTACAGCCAATATCGCGTAGGGTTTTAAGCACAAACGAGTTGCCGAGTTGGCCGGAAACTTCGTCGAGTTTGTGTTGATTGTTTGTGGCAAAACAGAGTTCCATCATGAACAAAAAAAGCCGTTTACAGCAATAACTGCAAACGGCTTTCTAAAAAAGTTAATGGACTACCGACTCTGCTGTGGCATTTGTGGCATTCCTGGTTGAGGAGCCTGACCTTTCTGAATGTCGATTAGTTCGATATCAAACAACAGGACCGAATTGGCCGGAATTGCCTGGTTTCCACGTGGGCCGTAAGCCAGTGTTGATGGAATGATCAGCGTCGCTTTTTCGCCTTTATGCAATTTGCTAACACCTTCTTCCCAACCTGGAATCACCATACCAACGCCTAATTGGAATTGAGCTGGTTTGCCGCCCGCCTGTGGGTTTGTACGCGAACTGTCGAAGACTTTACCGTCCAGCAGTTTACCGGTGTAGTGAACCTGAACGACCTCACCTTTCTGGGGTGTTGGGCCACTACCGGGTTGCGTTACCACATAATAAACACCCGATTCCGTTTTCTGGGCTTTACCTGTCATACCGTTCTTAGCAAGGTAGTTTTCGATAACTTTTGCATCGATACCTTTTTGCTTTTCCATGTCGGCAGCCTGAGTCTTCTTATATTCGTCCTCTGTCTGCACATTCACCACTTTCACGGCGATACCGATGTCGGTACCTTTCTGAACACCTGGAGGCAGCGGTTGCATAGCCCGTGTAAACAACGAATCGGCACTCACGTAGAACGTAGCGCTATCACCTTTACCCAACATGGTCAGGCCTTCTTCATAAGAGCCTTTGAAAGGCGGAACCTGCAATAACATCTGAAACGGAGCACCTTCTTTGTGCGTGTCGCGCAGAACCGAGTCCTTGTTGTTCATCAGCGTAAGGTGCAGTGTTAAAATATCACCGACTTTCCCTTTACGCGTTCCTTCCGATTGTTCGTGAATTGTGTACTTCAGGCCGTTTTCCGTCACCTGTTGGCGGTTTTTACCGCAGGCTGCTACCACAGCAACAAGTAGGGCGGCTTTCCCGAAATTTTTAAGAGACATGAGAGATTACTTGGTTTATACTAATTTTTAAACAGTTTCCAGCAGTTGCTGCTGGTATAGAGGCACTACAGACAAAAGCTTCTTTTCCGTTTCGGCCAGCGATAATTTCGAGCGTCCACCAGCGGCATTCCGATGGCCTCCTCCGTCGAAATGAGCACTAGCCAGATTCCGTACCGAAAAATCACCAACTGACCGGAACGACATGCGGATTTCATCGTTTCGATCAATTAAAATCGCGGCCATGACAACCCCTTCAACAGCCAGCGCATAATTGACCATACCTTCCGTATCGCCGGTTTTAGACCGATAGCGCTTCAACTCGGCATCGGTCAGGGTAATATACGCGAACTTGTATTCGGGGAGTACCTTCAATTTTTCGTTCAGTACGTAGCCCAACAACCGGAATTTGTCGAGCGTTACATTATCGAATATCCGCCGGTGAATGCTGCTCACATCAATATGAAGATCCAGCAATTGAGCAGCCATACGATGCACATCGCCTGTTGTATTCGAGTGGCGGAACGAACCCGTATCCGTCATCAGGCCTGAGTACAGGCATTCGGCAATCGGGATATCAATCAGGCCTTTATCGCCTAGCTCTACGATAAGTCGGAAAATCAACTGGGTTGTCGATGCAGCCGTTGGGTCCCAAAGCGCCAAATTGGCGAATGCCTCGGGTTCGAGATGATGATCGATCAGCACCTTTTGAGCGCGCGACTGTCGGACCATAGGCCCGAGATCGCGGATTCGGTCGAGGTTCGAAAAATCGAGGCAGAAAATAATATCTGCTTCTTCCAGTAACTGACTCACCGATACTCTCACTTTTTCCTCAAACGCAATTACGCTATCGTTACCCGACATCCAGTGAAGGTTTTGCGGATAGTCAGTCGGAGTTACAACCGTAACCCGATGGCCTTTTTTGCGGAGATAACCGGCCAGCCCCAGCGATGACCCCATCGCATCGGCATCGGGATTCTGGTGGGTGGTAATCAGCACGGTTTGCGGGTGTCCGATAAGCGCGCCAATTGCTTCAATGTCTTGCATACATAAACAGCCGAAGCCGTAATCGAAACCCAAAAGTACGAATAATACTAATTGGGATGGACGATTTACGTTCTATAGAAAAATTGTAACACAGAGATTCACAGAGAGTAAACGAGATACAGAGAGAATTTGGTAGTTATTTCTCTGTGTATCTCGTTTACTCTCTGTGAATCTCTGTGGCAAAAACCAATGAGCGCTAGCGAATTGAATGGCATTTAAGTCGAAAGTCTGTACCTTCGCGCCAAATAAAATTTGGATACAAAGAATTAGAATGGCAACGAACCGAACATTCACAATGATTAAGCCCGATGCCGTGGAGGCTGGGCACACAGGTGCAATTATCAAGATGATTGAAGAAGCGGGTTTCCGGATCGTAGCCATCCGTAAAACGCAACTAACCGGCGAGCGGGCTGGCCAATTCTACGCCGTTCACCGCGAACGCCCTTTCTACAACGATCTGCGGACCTATATGTCATCGGGCACTATTGTTCCCATGATTCTCGAAAAGGAAAACGCCGTCGCTGATTTTCGTAAACTAATTGGCGCTACAAACCCAGCCCAGGCAGAGGAAGGAACGATTCGGAAACTATATGCCAAGTCGATCGAAGCTAACGCTATTCACGGGTCGGATTCGGACGAAAACGCTGAAATCGAAGGTAGTTTCTTCTTTGCGGGTACGGAGCAGTATTAGTATTTAGGTAGTAGGAGCGAGGAGTTAGGTGTGAGAATCCATCCGGCAGCAATTAGTTTGCGTCAGCCATTCTCACTCCTAACTCCTCGCTCCTATTACTTTTTCATAATATTTACAAAACTCTCGCAACGCACACTCCTCGCATTTAGGAGCACGGGCAAGGCATATGTAACGGCCATGCAAAATGAGCCAATGATGTGCTTTGGGAACGTATTGCTTTGGGATATGAGCCATCAGGGCTTTTTCGACTGCTAATGGAGTGGTGGCCGTAAGTGGTGCCAAACCAATTCGGTGCGAAACACGAAATACGTGCGTGTCGACTGCCATTGTTGGTTCATTATACACGACCGACAAAATCACATGGGCTGTTTTTCGGCCCACACCAGGTAACGTCTGTAATTCTTCGACTGTTGCCGGAATTTCCCCTTCGAACTTTTCCATTAACGTCCTGGCCATTCCCACTAAGTGCTTTGCCTTATTATTGGGGTAGGAGACACTACGGATATAAGTGAACACCTCATCGGCCGAGGCTGCCGCCAATGATTCTGCTTCTGGAAATCGGGCGAATAAAGCTGGCGAAATCTGATTGATCCGTTTGTCGGTACACTGCGCCGATAAAATTACGGCAACCAGTAATTCATAGGGATTACTAAAATTCAGTTCCGTTTTGGGTTCAGGGTAATGCTCGGTGAAGTACTCGATAAAACGCCGGAACCGTTCTTTTTTTTGCATAGCAGGAAGTAGCGTGGCTGAGAAATCGCGTAGCTGAGGGCTTATCTTGTAGAAAATTTCGACAAAATAGCTTCCACTACGCGGCTTTCCAACCGCGCTACAGAAATAGCAATACCCATCTGTTCGTTACGAACTTCGTAAACGAGCAGGTGGGTTTGCTGGATGGTGTTTGGAGTAATTCAGAATAGTCTGAACCGTGGTTTTTCGTGGCTGGCGTTCTATCTTATTCATCAACGCCCTGAGTTCCAGGGCTTCGAGGAAGAACGTCATCAGATCCGGCTCCGACATTAGGGCATCTTCAATGAGCAGATTCTCCTCTGGCGAGGTCTCCTCATAGACATACCGGATTACATCATCTTGGGTAAATGTTTTTATCATAACTCGGCGAACGTTTGCTCAGTTGTTTGCGCAGATTAATCAGCGCATAACGCATACGTCCCAAAGCCGTGTTTATACTGACGCCGGTTGCATCGGCAATCTCTTGGAAACTCATTTCCTCGTAGTGCCGCATAATAAGTACCTGACGCTGCTGTTCCGGCAACCGCTGAATCAACTCACGTAGGTGCTCGTGTGTTTCTTGTCGAATCTGGAGTGATTCTACTGAATCCTCCGCAAACTCAAGTGTATTGAACACACTGCTTCCGTCCTCAAACACCACACTGGGGTAGCGTTTATCCTTTCGGAAATAGTCAATGGCCAAGTTGTGAGCGATTCGAATAATCCAGGGTAGAAATTTTCCCTCCTCGTTGTATCTACCCGACTTAAGCGTATCCACGGCCTTGATGAACGTGTCCTGCATTAAATCTTCTGCTACGTACTGATCTTTAACAATCAGATAAATAGTTGTGTAAATCTTCGATTTGTGCCGTTGCACTAATTTGGCAAAGGCTTTTTCATTACCACGGATGTACAGGGAAATCAACTCACTGTCGTTTACCTGGGCTTTTTCCATTTTCAGTAAGACAATTAGGTAACGTAGAGTTGTGTGTCGATAGTGTATGGGGAGGTTATGTTTTTTAGAATCTTAATGTAATCCAGCCTTGAAGATACTAAATTATTCTGTTTAAATCCAAATATACAGTGCAAAAAATCTGCCAAACGGTAGTTTTTTCCTTAAAAACTTCTATTTACCACAAGAAATAATACTGTAGTGAGGATGATAACCTAAATATAGCTTATTCGTGGAAATAATTGTACTTACGTTTGAATTCAGAATATAGATTCATTTGAGAGGCTATCCGTTTAAACGGGAGATTAACATTTTTTAATAAATGATCGTAAAGGTAGCCTTAGTCCCCAGACAAGCAATTGCTGAGTTCATTTTTATTCAGATTGTTCAACTCCACTCGATTGCGCTAGTAGACGCAGAAAATAAGCCTTTGATTCTCCCAATGCCTTGATTTACTGTGCTAAATCAGTATTTTCGTGCTTTCTGTCGGCTATATTGTACGTTGGTAATACTCTATGAAATCAGTTTGGCTTGGAATGGCAATGCTCGGCTGGTGTGCCACCTGCTTTGCCCAATCATGTCCTAAACTGCCGGAACTGAATTTCGATCGGCGGAGTGATATCGCCTATATGGATAGTTTGCTGTCGCTTGGCCGGGCACACCGACAATTTACTGCCCGTTTGCCTCGTGGACAAAGTAACGATACCCTGCGGCTGGAAGGCTTACGGTTTATGGCGCTTGTTTTTAAGCAAATGCGCGGGCAGCAACGCGATAGTAGTTTTCTGTACGCGAAACAGCTGGAAGAACAAGCCCTGATCTATCATAATGATCTCTACGCTGTCCGAGCCTTGATGTTAGAGGAATATTATATCAGGATCGTTAAGGGAGATTATCCACATGCACTCCAGATTAATCAGCGAGCTTCTGAACTATGTGTGAAATTGCCCCGTGAAAGCTCCCCCCGCTGGCAGGTGCAGATGAATATGGGTGACATTTATATGTTGCTGAAGGAGTACGACAATGCTCTGGCGGGTTATCAGCTTTCGTTGACTTTACTGAGTTTTAATAAATCACTAACGCCCAAAAACCGAAAGCTTCTGACCAGTCAGGCAATCAGCCAGATTGGCGAAGTTTACGAACTAAAAGGGCTGTATGAGCAGGCGCGCCGACAATATGAAGCGAGCCGCCAAATTGCTCTAGATACCCATTCACAGATCAATGTAGCCTATGCTGATGAACGGCTAGGGGATTTTTTCCTTAGTCGGCAACAGCCCGAACAAGCCATTGACGTTTTTGAGGAAGGGCTGGCAGTTTGGACTCAATTAAAGGACCCTCCAGGTCAAGCCGCCGTGTGGGCGCGACTATCGGAATGTTACACCCAGATCAATCAGCCTAAACTGGCTATCGAGTTTGGCGAAAAAGCGGTGGCTGTTGCTCGGGAAGCCGGTTATAATCGAATTCGGCAGATGGCTACCCAATCGTTGTACCGAGCCTACCGTCTGGCGAATCAACCCGAGCAGGCATTGGCTATGTATGAGGAGTACAGTATACTTCGCGATAGCCTGACCAACCTCAAGCGCGTAGAGGAGCTATCGGCCGTGCAGAAAAAATACGATATCAATCAGGTTAGGGTTGCTGCCGAAAAAGAGCGATTTATTCAGCAGCAGCAACTGATCAATGTGCGTCGGCAAGCTGAACTGGATCGACTGCGATCGGAAGCGGAACGCGATCAACTCGCCAGCGAAACCCGGATGAATCATTTGAAGCAGTCAATTGAAACTGAGCGGCTACGGGCCGAATCGCAGAAAACCCGATTGGAGCAGCGGGCACATATTGACCAACTGAGCCACGATATTGAACAGGCTAGTCTGTTGCGGATTGTGTTGGTTGGAGGGCTGGCCATGCTGTTTGGTTTTGCAGCCGTTTATTACCGTAAAAATCGGCTGATCAACCGTCAGAAACTGGAAATTGAAGCCCTCAATCATGATCTGGAAGATAAAGTACTCGCCCGAACGATTGAATTGAAACTCGCCAACGACCAACTACGGGCTAAAAACCGCGAAATAGAAGAAGCCTTATTGCGTGGTCAAACCCTCGAACGGAAGCGGATGGCGGCCGATTTACACGATAGCCTTGGTGGCTTACTGGCGGCCATTAAAACAAGCTTGTCAGCCCTTAATCCTGCAAAGATGGCTGATCGAGAACAACAGATTTATCATAATCTGTTGAATATGAGTAAGGAAGCGTTTGCCGAAATACGGTACTTGTCCCACAATCTGCAACCCGACGAACTGGAGAAACAAGGCTTATCGGAAGCTCTTACGCGACTGGTTCACAAGCTTAACCTTAGCCAGAAAATTGTGTTCAGCTTAGAAAACGCTGAATTGCCTCGCCTAGATAAAACCGCCGAGTTTAACTTATATTCGATTTGCATTGAACTGTGCAGCAATATTCTTCGGCACTCCGAAGCAACAGAAGCCCAAATATTGTTCCGTCGGTTCAATAATGAGCTGAATATGATAGTTAAAGACAATGGTTGTGGCTTGAATCCAAATGATGCAACCGGGATGGGCTTGCACAATATTCAGGCCCGTATGGACCTGATTCAGGGACGGTATGAGATTCATTCCGGCCCTAACGAAGGAACGACCTTCATTTTCATTCTCCCTGTGTTATCGAATCTGGAAAAAGCCTGATTAGCGTAAATTTGGATTTTCGAGGCCACTCGTGCGGTTGATTCTGGAGATGCTAATTTGATGATTATTCCACTCGCCCTTCTACTAAAAATTCGTTCTTGTCGAAATAGGGGAGTTTCTGAAAGCCCGTCAGTTTGTAGTGTTGCACACGCCATTGACCACCCGTTGGCCCACTTTCGAGCAGCAAATTGCGTACTGACGAGTAGAGCGGATTATTGGTTTGCAAAACGGCTTCTATTCGGCGCGGCTGATGTGTGACTGAATCAATCTGCACTTTGAGCGACCGAACCGTTAACCGCTCCTCCGAATTTTTTAGCGTATACTGAAAGGTCATCGAATCAGGCCGGGCAATCTGGTAGCTGCTTCGGAGGGCAGGTTTGTTAATATCGGCCTGCGTAAACAACTCCAGTTCATGGCTCCAATTGATATCCCGAATCGCCTGCTGGTTACGGGTTTCGTTAATACCAACAACTTTTTTAACTAACGGTTTCTGGGTCGAGAGATCAGTAATCTGTTGTTTGACAAAACCAAGAACGTCGTAATACACAGTTGGCTGGGTTTGCTGAGTAGAATCGGTGCAGCTACTGATTACCAGCGTAAGTAGGAAGAGAAGGGGATAAACGAAGCGCATAAATCACAATAAAACGACTCCAGATAAGCGAGCCTTACGGAATCACCAACACGAATTTTTACAAATCGGTTTGGGTAATCAAATTCTGAACCAAATTTGCAGTCGGAATGCTATCTAAATAAATAGTTTGATGTCCGAAGTTTGAGGTTCTAGGTTGATTCATACTCGAATGTATACGCCTAACTTTAAACCTCAAACTTCGGACCTCAAACCTGTACTAACTGACACTATGGAATACGATGTGATTATGATTGGTTCGGGGCCAGGCGGCTACACAGGTGCCATTCGCTGTGCTCAACTCGGACTAAAAACGGCCATTATTGAAAAGTACCCATCGCTGGGGGGCACTTGCCTCAACGTTGGTTGCATTCCGTCGAAGGCGCTACTCGACTCGTCGGAGCATTATTACAATGCAGCCCATACCTTCGCCGAGCACGGAATCAAACTGGCTGATTTGCAGGTTGATCTGGCGCAAATGATTAAACGCAAGCAGGAAGTTGTTGATGTGACAACGAAAGGCATCAATTTCCTGATGAAGAAAAATAAAATCGACGAAATACACGGCGTCGGTTCGTTTGTGGACCCCCACACCATTAAAATAACGAAAGCCGACGGTTCTGAGCAGACGATTACCGGCAAGAACATCATTATTGCCACGGGTTCGAAACCATCGTCATTTCCGTCGATGCCCATCGATAAGCAGCGTGTCATTACCTCAACCGAAGCCCTGAAACTAGCGGAAGTTCCGAAACACCTGATCGTGATTGGAGCCGGTGTCATTGGAGCCGAATTAGGGTCAGTGTATGCCCGGCTTGGCGCAAAGGTTTCGTTTGTGGAGTTTGCTGATTCGATGATTCCGACAATGGATAAAACGATGGGTAAAGAACTTCAAAAAGCCATCAAAAAGCTTGGTGCCGATTTCTATTTCTCCCATAAAGTCACGAAGGTAGAAAACACGGGCAATGAAGTTGTGGTTAGCGCCGATACCCCAAAGGGAGAGCAAATCACACTCACCGGCGATTACTGCCTGGTTTCAGTAGGTCGTCGTCCTTACACCGACGGACTGAATCTTGAAGCCGCTGGTGTGAAAGCCGACAATCGGGGTAGAATTGAGGTGGATGAACATTTGCGCACGAATGTGCCGCACATTTACGCCCTTGGCGATGTGATTCGTGGCGCTATGCTGGCCCATAAAGCCGAAGAAGAAGGTACCTTCATTGCCGAAACCATTGTGGGGCAAAAACCACACATTCATTATCGGCTGATTCCGGGCGTAGTCTATACCTGGCCAGAAGTTGCCTCAGTAGGTTACACCGAAGAGGAAGTAAAGCAGGAAGGTATCCCTTACAAGGTCGGTTCCTTCCCGTTTAAGGCACTCGGTCGGGCACGGGCGAGCATGGATGTAGACGGACTCGTAAAAGTGTTAGCGCACAAGGAAACCGATGAAATTCTGGGCGTTCATATGATTGGTGCGCGTGCTGCCGATATGATTGCCGAAGCTGTCGTAGCAATGGAGTTTCGGGCATCGGCCGAGGATGTATCGCGCATGTCGCATGCCCACCCGACCTACACAGAAGCCTTCAAGGAGGCCTGTCTGGATGCTACTGATAAGCGGGCAATTAATATGTAATTTCCCTCACTCACAATCCCTCACCCGAATCAGGCGAGGGGAGACGACAAGCCCGGTTGCTGGAAAGCAGCCGGGCTTATGTTTAACAAAAACGTTATAATTGATTAGTAACTTGTAATCGTTTGTGTATGCCTGTCATATCCATGTTTTATGGGATTATTATCCGAATGTTTTATTTTGACAATAAAGAACACCATTTGCCTCATATCCATGTAGAATACTCCGGCCAAAAGGCGGTCGTTTCTATTCCTGAAGGCACTTTACTTACGGGGAATTTTCCGACTGGGAAATTGAAGCTAGTCCAAGCCTGGGTGGAGATACATGAAGATGAACTAATGGCTAATTGGCAGCTTGCAACGGAAGGTAGTACTGTTTTTAAAATCGACGCGTTAAAATAGAATACCATGCGGTTCCTGACTAGTATAACACCTCTTGATGGTTATCGATTGGCCTGTACGTTTGACAATGGCATTGAAAAAATTGCGGATATCACTCAATATATGCAAGCCGAAGCGTTTAAGCCCTTGCATAATCCCAATGTATTCAACAACGTGCAGAATCGACAGTATTACGTAGAATGGCTTGACGGTGAAGTGGACTTGACTGCCGACACGCTATGGCATATAGGGATAGCTTTGCAGCGTGTTTGACAAGGACCACGAAAAGCCCGGTTGCTGGAAAGCAGCCGGGCTTTTCTGTATATTGCCTTCTTAACCAATACAACCTCTACAATGAAAAAAATAATTACACTTCTCTTTACATTGATCGTCGGGTATACGCAGGCACAAACTACCGATTCCGTCGCTATCCGAAAGATTTACAATGAAGCACTCTCGAACGGGAAATCCTATGAATGGCTACGGCACCTCACGAAGCAGATTGGGCCGCGCCTGAGTGGCTCTACGGGCGCACAAAAGGCGGTTGACTGGACAAAGCAGGTGATGGAGAAAGAGGGCTTTGATCGAGTGTTTTTGCAAGAGGTGATGGTACCCCATTGGGTGCGGGGAGCCAAAGAAGTAGCTTATATTCAGAATGGCAAGCAGAAAACGACCGTGCCTATTGCCGCTTTGGGCGGATCGGTAGCAACAGGCCCAAAAGGGGTAGAGGCTAATGTGATTGAGGTGACAAGCTTTCCTGAATTGCGGGCATTAGGTGCTGATAAAGTGAAAGGGAAGATTGTATTTTACAATCGCCCGATGGACCCGACAAAAATCAATACGTTCGAGGCTTATGGCGGAGCGGTTGATCAACGCGCTAATGGAGCCACCGAAGCTGCCAAGCTCGGTGCCGTTGGGGCAATTGTCCGCTCAATGAATCCCCGTCATGACGATTACCCGCACGTAGGCGGCATGCGGTACGGTACGGGAGTTCCCCTGATTCCGACGGCAGCTATCAGTACAAATGGGGCCGATTTATTAAGCAAGTCGTTAAAAGAGAATCCGAACCTGACGTTTTACTTCAAACAAAGCTGCGAGACCTTACCCGATGCCAAGTCGTACAACGTAGTTGGTGAGATTAAAGGAAGCGAGAAGCCTGACGAAATCATTGTGGTTGGTGGACACCTGGATTCCTGGGATTTGGCCGAAGGCGCACAGGATGATGGCGCTGGCTGCATGCAGTCAATTGAAGTACTTCGGCTGTTTAAAGCCTTAGGCATTAAGCCGAAACGGACGCTACGGGCAGTTATGTTTATGAATGAAGAAAACGGCTTGCGTGGAGGAGTGCAATACGCTGATCTGGCCAAAAAGAATAACGAGAAGCATATGGCCGCCGTCGAGTCCGATGCGGGAGGCTTTACGCCACGTGGTTTCGGTATTGTTGGAACACCCGAACAACGCGCTAAAGTAATGCCCTGGAAACCGCTACTGGCTCCCTATGGCCTGCTGGAAATTGGTGCGGGTGGGGGCGGAGCCGATATTGGCCCTCTGGCTCAATCAGGCACGGTACTGTTTGGCTTTAAACCTGATTCGCAACGGTATTTCGATTACCACCATACGGCCGTGGATAATTTTGAAGTCGTTAGCCAGCGAGAGCTTGAGCTAGGTGCGGCTTCAATGGCGGCTCTGATCTATTTGCTGGATCAATATGGATTATAATTGGTAATCATTTATTGTCAAGAGTGGTCAGGTATAGTAGGTCAATACCTGACCACTCTTGACTACAAATGACGCTTATTTTAAAACTCAGAGGTTTTTATCGAGTTCTTTCCTGACCTCATCGAACGCGCCCGGCAAGGGCGCGTTTCGTTTTACGATCTTTCCCGTTCGGTTGATAATGGCCGCCGACATATCATCATCAGCACGAAGTCGTTGAACGGCATCAAGAAGTTGGGTATTGGTTAAGAGTAAATGGTCGCCGGAAAGGTTATAGCGTGTGGCTATCTCAGGCCAAAGTGATTTGTCGGTATCGGGTACGGGTAAATAGATCAGCGCAAAATCGCGGGAGCTGTAGGTGTTTCGCAGGCGTTGGGCATCCAGGGCAGCCTGCCGCCCGGCTTCATCGGAGGGAGAAACCATAAGTAAATAAATCACTTTCCCCCGGTTGGCAT
This sequence comes from Spirosoma sp. KCTC 42546, assembly GCF_006965485.1. Classification (NCBI taxonomy): domain Bacteria; kingdom Pseudomonadati; phylum Bacteroidota; class Cytophagia; order Cytophagales; family Cytophagaceae; genus Spirosoma; species Spirosoma sp. KCTC 42546. The sequence continues at coordinate 7,852,215 of NZ_CP041360.1, read as the reverse complement.
TAACAACCTGATCGAGGAGGGATGAACCATTACCCATGTCATTGCGGGTCATAAATATACCCGGCGAAATTTCCAGACTATTAGCCGACAGGCCCGCTTTACGCAAGGTTTGTATGGCTGCCCGAATGCGGGTACTATCTTTTACTTCGAGCCGATAAAGCTCATCAAGCGATTGTGCCAGTGTAACATTTTTTACCTGTGGGCGAGCGTAATCATACAGTAACTGGGCAAAATTAAGCGTGAGACCAGGTAATGAATTAGCCAGCCAATAGGCCGCCAGATAATCGACAGCTGTGCTATCGAACTGGCGTATACTCCGTTGAATCATCAACTCATAATTGACCAGCCGTTGGAGCGTATCGGGACTGCGTTTTACCAGCCCATCGAAAAATTTCAAATCAGACGCACGGGCTGAATTTGTGGTGGCATAATCACTAAGCCGGATACGTTCTTCGGCTGTTAAGTTTTTGCCATATCGTTCCAGCAAAAGTGCCAAAGCCCGTACGGTTAGCCCGTTTGTGCGGTTCACTTCTGTGGTAACCCGTTGCGTTGCGTAATTGGCAAACCGGTTCATGGCCGAGGCTCGTGCTGCCGTTAGCAACTGGTCATTAGGAGGGCGCAACGAATCGTTCAATAATTTAGTGAGTTCATCATTTTCATACGCGGCTTTATCATAAATGAAGGCCGCTGCATTATACCGATCTGCATAACCAACCCACCGTTTTAGAAGTGGATAGGGTTTTTCCTGAGCCGAGAACGCCCTGAATGGGGCCTGATAAGCCGTGGATACCAACCGGTAGGCCGCATCATCGCTGGCATTGGTAACCTGAGTTGTTATTTTTTTGCCATCGGGTTTATTCGGATAAGTTGCCTCAAATGCCTTGTACCGGGCAAATTGCTGATTTACCTGGGCATTAACACCTCCAAACCGGAAGGGTACGGCAACGCTAAATAAGGAATCGGCATCCAAGTCAATCGTGAGCGTACCGGCAGATGCCAGAAAAGCGGTTGAGATACGGCCATAATTGAAATACATTTCTTCCTGTGGGAAAATCAGCGGTAGCGACACCCGAAATGTACCATCTACATTCAGTGGTGCCGGACGGACTAATTCACGGCTGGCCTGTAGAATATTATTGCGACTGATAAGTACCGTTGGAGACTCCCGATATAATCGGGCCGATAAATGGCGAATTCGCCCCGTTACAACAACCGAATCCGTCTGGGCGGAACATACTGATGGCAACAGGCTATAGGCTGCGAGTAGCAGGCCTAACAAGTATTGGGCAGGATTTTTCATTGGTTCAGGAGAACAGATACAGCAATAACAAACGAAAACCGGAAACAGTCAACTTCATCGTAAAAAAGCCTGCTGCTTACTTCGTTTTTATGCCGTGGTATTGCTCCTGTTCCTGATAGTCGGTACGGAGCGGATAGCCAACCCAATCTGTTGGCAAGAGTATTCGACGGAGATCGGGGTGATTTTCGAATTGAATCCCCAGCAGGTCAAAGGTTTCCCGTTCGTGCCAGTCGGCGGTTCGCCAGATGTGTGATACAGTTGGCACTAGTGGTAAGCCGGTGCTATTCGTAGTACGCGGTATGACTACCTTCAGCATCAGATCGTGTTCGTACGGGATAGAGGTAAGGTTGTAGATAACCTCCATTGTGTTGGCGTCAGGACCGTTGTCGATACCCGTAACACAGGCGAGCAAGTCGAAAAATAGCCGGTCATCGTCGCGGAGAAATTGGCAAATGGTTACTAGCTGACTGGCTGGAACAGTAAGGTAGGGTTGTAGATTTTGGGTATTTGCCTGTATATCAGAGCCGAATTGAGTGCTGAGGAGATCAATGATTTCGGGGAAGGTCACGCATTAATTAGGTTTGATTGATAAAATTATTTCCGCTGAATGAAATACGCAATCAAGCAAAATCAGATTAAATCATTGACACTTTGTGTGACCCCGATGGGGTCAAATGTTTATAGCAACTATGGTCTTTCTAGAAACATCTGGCCCCATCGGGGTCACACAGGACATAGTTCATTTTGAATTTTCTTGACTGCTTAATGTCTCCGTTCACACGATAATCTTCGGTTACACTTGTGTAAATCGTTCTCGGATTTTGCTGGTGAGGACGGTGGGGTCTATACCTTTGCCTATAGGGAAAGCATCAACCAACGCTGATACGTGTATCAGTTGATCCAACGTCTTTTCGTTTAAAAAATCATAATCAGGTTGCTCTGCCAACAATTGATTGGCTACATATAGAAAGAAAATAAGCCTGGTTTCGTCCTCAGTTTCATCTACTAAATGATGAATCCGACTTTTCATTTCCTGAATGCTCATTATCGAAGTCGCTTATTTACCGAAATATACAAAAAAGATGCGCAATCTTACGCCAGCCAGGCCAGCCACTGCATCCAGTTTTCGATCCAGAACAAAAACTTAGTAGCAAATTTAGCGGCCGGAGCCGACGATGGCTCCAGGGTTAAACTGTTATTGTTGAGGTTGGTATCCATATAAATCTTCTGTTTGGGATCAACATTCGCCCAAACCGCTTTGGCGTTCTCACTAACCGTAAACTGGTGCTGACGACCTTTACCATCCCAGAACAACATCACTTCATGGCCATTGTCGAAATGCACTAAAATATCAACTGGCATCGCGGCATCGCCATTGTTTTGTACGGTTACAATAGACTGCTGCCGACCATCCTGTTTTCTATTTCTAATCGATAACAGTTCGTAATCCACTACATTATCGCCATACAGTACCTGCTTGAAAAACCAGTCCATATTTGGGCCGTATTTAGTACCAAGCCGCTTCGGAACAAGTTCATTTACAATGTCGATGAAGTTCTGGCCGTCGGGGTGCTTGAACTTCCAGCGAATGAAGTACGTCTGCATGATTTCGTCCATTACCGGTCGGCCAACCAAACCTTCCAGGGTGCGCATCCAGGTTGCCGTTTTAGAATAAGTCAACACACCGTATTGACCGTCGGGCAACTGCCATGTATTGCCAAACGAAGACCCAAGGGCTGGGTTATCCTGATGCACATAGCTATCCCGAGAACTTTCCAGGTCTCCCCATCTAAACCCAAATAAGTCGATTTGAGACGAACGAGCGCCGTAGGTGGCGTCCATGATCCGGCCTTCGTAGTATTGATTGAAGCCTTCGTCGAGCCAGGCTTCCTCAAACTCATTCGTAGCCAGCAACTGCATAAAATACTGGTGCCCAAATTCATGAATCGTCACCTCTTCTGGAAAACGCGCCCCGGCGGGCAAAAACGAAGCCGTTCCGGCTGTAATAAAGGTTGGGTATTCCATGCCAAATGAACCGCTGGCGTGTAGCGGAGGATCGACAATGGTTAGGTTCGGAAAGGGGTATTTGCCGAGGTGCTTATCGAAATAGGTTAACGCGGCTTTTGCGGCATCCAGATGGCGTTGCGCCTGATGTACATGTTCGGGTTGCATGACCAACTCTATGGCAACTTCGCCACCCGAAGGGCGTTTCCATTTATCGTTGATAACCTTGAAATGGGGCGAAGCCGTCCAGGCAAAATCGACTACATCTTCGGCATGATAGAGGATCGTTTTTGTGCCGTTGCTATGCAGTTTTTCGGACTGGTAAAGGCCAACCGCGCTCACCCAATAGTCTTTTGGCGTGGTGATGTTGACATCATAAACACCATAATCGGCATAGAACTCAGAATGGGCATGAAACTGATGGCAGTTCCAGCGGCCTGTTGCGCCTGGGCCAGCAGGTTGATAGCGGGTTCCGGCGGGTTCATACACGCCAATTTTGGGAAACCACTGGCCTACCAGAAAAAAGTCCCGACTAAACCCTGTGCGGGCAAAAATCTTAGGCAGCTTAGCCCGAAAGGCGATGTCGAGCACAATCGTCTCGCCCGGTCCAACGGGTTTGCTTAACGGAACCCGAATCACCGTGTGATCGTCACGATTTGCGTCGTCGGGCTGAAAAAATTGATAGGCTAAAGACTCCCCTCCGCGAACCTTCATGGAAACGACGTCGATAGAACCATAAGGATTTTCTTTCGCATTTCGGTCAATCTGGTCGCCCCGCAATTGCCCGCCCGATTCCCGCATAAACGTCGATTGCTCGTTGCGGAAGGCGTTCAGGTACAGGTGAAACTGTAACTCCCGGATTACATCGTTGGACGAATTTTTCCAGGTAAGCGTTTCCCGCCCATCGAGTTTTTTCGTGACTGGATCGAGTTTTACATCGATCTGATAATTCGCCAGACGGGGGCTTAACGGCGTAGAGAAAATCGGTTTTTGACCATAACCGATCAAGGCAAGGCAAACCCCTCCGATACTAAGCAAGTAGCTAACTCTCATACGTGGCAAAAGCTAAAGGTATTTATACAAAAGTAGTTGGATTGTTGTGATAAAGGCTATGTTGGCGGGCGGCTTTTCGGAAGCTACAAGTCGAATTAATACTTGGAAAACCCTACTGACATAGGGCTGTCACTGGGGTCATTTACCTTTGTTTCAACAATAAACCAACGACGATTCTATGGAACTGATTCCGATGTTTTTGACCGAAATGGAGCAGGAAGCAAAGACAACCCGCAAAATGCTTGAGCGTATTCCCGATGATAAGTACGACTGGAAACCTCACGAAAAAAGCATGACGGTCAGACAATTGGCTGCCCATATTGCCAACCTGCCTACCTGGGTAACCATGGCCTTAACAACAGATGGGCTGGATTTTGCCGCGAATCCCTACAAGGAAGACGTGATTAATACTACCGCCGAACTAATGAACTATATGGAAACGTGTTTGGCAGATGGTAAATCGCAATTAGTGCCCGAAAATGAAGCCATTCTGAACGAACCCTGGACCTTGCGAAATGGAGAGGAAGTCTATTTCGTTTCACCCCGGCATGAGGTTGTACGAACGGCGTTTTGCCAGATCGTTCACCACCGCGCCCAGCTAGGGGTATTTCTTCGGTTACTGGACATACCCATTCCCGGAAGCTACGGGCCCAGTGCCGATGAGCAGTAAGCTTACAAGTATAAGGGAGCGGGGGCAGTTTTAGGTAACTGTCCCCGTTTTTGTTGCACTATTCCACCTGTTTCTAATGGGATTTGATTTTGGTTGGGAAAACAGCCATATTCATAGCTGACTTGTTTCTTATCCCTCTTCAAATCAATGCATCAACGACTCTACGCGCTCCTTATTTGCCTGATCATTTCCTGTTGTACGTATGCTCAACCCTACGACCTTGTCATTAAAAACGGCCGGGTAGTAGACGGAACAGGCAACCCCTGGATGTATGCCGATGTTGCCGTTCAAAACGGGCGTATCGTTAAGGTTGGGGCGATACCAACCGCCGATGGCAAACGAACCATCGACGCAACTGGGTTAATTGTAGCGCCTGGTTTTATTGATGTACATGCGCATGTAGAGAATAGCCTGGAAGCTCAGCCCGGCGCCCCAAACTTCATTTACGATGGTGTTACCACGGTGATAACCGGCAACTGCGGTGGGTCAAGCGCCAACCTGCGGACCTACTTTGATACACTACGAATGACAAAAACATCGATTAACGTGGGCTCGTTGATCGGCCATAATTCGGTACGTATGAAAGTCATGAAAATGGCGTTTCGGGAACCCACCGCTCGTGAGCAGGCCGACATGGAAAGCCTCGTTGAACAGGCGATGAAAGACGGTGCTGTGGGCATATCGACGGGTTTAATTTATACACCCGGCACCTACGCCCGAACGCCCGAAGTGGTCAATCTGGCCAAAGTGGCCTCTCGCTATGGTGGCTTGTATGCGTCGCACATTCGGAACGAAGGGCAGAATGTGAAGCAGGCCGTTCAGGAAGCGATTCTGATTAGCCGTGAGGCTCATATTCCGGTCGAGATCTCGCATTTTAAAGTAGCCAGTAAGCCGCTTTGGGGAAAAAGTACCGAAACGGTTGAACTGGTTGAGTCGGCCCGACGCGAGGGCTTAGACGTCACCGTCGATCAATATCCGTACACGGCATCCAGCACATCGTTAGAGAGTATTGTACCGTCGTGGGCCTTGGCCGATGGCGATTCGGCCGTACTGGTTCGGTTCCGAGACCCAGCCACTCGCGCTAAAATCCGCACCGAAATGCTGGATGGATTGGCGAAAAACCTACGCAAAAACTACGAATATGCCGTTGTTTCCAGCTACAAACCCGATACAACTTTTAATGGCATGAGCATTAATGCCATCAACCAAAAGTTAGGCCGTAAGAACACACCCGATACGGAAGCTGACCTGATTATGGATCTGATGGAAAAAGCGAATCTGAAGCGAATCCAGATGGTGTATCATACCATGTCGGAAACGGACGTCGAGAATATTCTTCGATACCCCAACACGATGATTGCCTCCGATGCGGGTGTCGCTAAGCTTGGCTCAGGCATGCCGCATCCCCGCGCCTACGGTACCAATGCCCGTGTGTTAGGTCGTTACGTTCGTGAACGACACATTATTCCGCTGGAAGAAGCCATTCGCCGGATGACGTCCCTGCCTGCTCAGCGTTTCCGTCTTACTGATCGCGGATTACTCCGTCCCGGTTATGCCGCCGATATTGTGTTGTTCGACGAGAAAACCGTTGCCGACAAAGCCACCTATGAGCAACCGCATGCCTACACAACGGGCATTTCCTGGGTCATTGTGAATGGAACCCCCGTTGTTGAAAACAGCAGGCACAACGGTCAGCGGCCAGGGCAGTTGCTCATGGGGCCGGGCTACGTGAAGTGATATAGGATGTCTGTCTGTCAAGAAAATACATCCTATATCCTACATATCTAATGTCCTCCCATACCTGCCGTAATCTTCACCTCTTTCCCTGTTTTCTTCTGCATCCGGCTAAATACTGTAATGAGCACTAGTAGAAGGCCAATGGGTATAAGCGAGAAGTAAAATGCTGTTTGGCCATCAAAAGCGTCGAAAACGTGGCCAGTAATGATTGAACCAGTGGTGCCACCCAAGGCTGAGAAAATAACGATCAGTCCTGCCATTGGGCCGTGTTGCCGTAATGGTAGGCTACTCAGAATAGCGGAGTTAATGGCCGGATAGATCGGGGCAATGAAGAGGCCAATCATCGGGAAAATGAAAGCGGCTATGGGCGCATTACCCCAGCCGGTTACCGCATCACCAGTTACCCCACTAGCTAACGGTAAGGCCAGCAATACGAGTCCAGCCGATGCAACAAGGCAAATCATCAGGAGCCAGTACCACGAAATTTTGCCTAATAATACACCTGCCAGAAACCGCCCTGCCGCTGTAGAAGCCGCCAGAATACTGGCCATCTGAATGCTAAGAGATGATGGTAAATGCAACACTTTGTAGTTAAATGTTGGTAACCAGCTCATAATGCCTTGTTCCATAAGGACATATACAAAGGCGGTTATAATAAATACCAGCACCACAGGTGTAATTGCCAAACGGATCATCTCTACGAGATCTCTGAGAGGGTTTGTGGGAGTTTCCTGTTTAACGCTCGATTCATCTATTGGTGTAATGAGTAGCAATAAAAACGCGGCTAAAGCAATACCCGCCAGAATATAATAAACACGCAGCCAGGCAGTGGATTGTGGATTGGTATCATCTACAAAGGCGCTGAATAAAAAATTACCTGACAACACACCAATCATAAAAAACGACTCCAGAAAATTCATGAAGCTGGCGTGCTCATTCGAATTATTCGTAATCAGTCCGATTGTCGCAAAAACGGAGACTTTAATCAAAGCGAAACCTGCACCCGTAGCGGCAAACAGCAGTTTGGTTGTCCAGAAAGCGGGCACTTGTGGCATTAATAAGCAGGCCAGAATAACCAGACCGAGCGCTGCTAACATGGCTCGTTTGTAGCCAATCCGGATAATGTAAGAGGCCACAATAAATGAGACAATCGCAATGGTCAAATCCTTGAACGCTTCGAGAACACTGGCTGCCGAAGCCAATACGCTATAGTTGTTTTGAACTTGCAAAATCACGGTGCCAACACTATTCAGCAAGATGGCAAATACGAAATAGTTGAGAAGTAATGAGAGTTTAATACGCCAGTGAGCCATGCAGATACGGTGGTTATAGGTTTAGGAAGATAAACATACGGCTTTCCCGTTATTATTTTTTCCAGTTCTATTGTGGCTTTTTGCATTTTTGCTCGCCCAACAGGTACATCCAAGGACAAAGTGGGCTTTTTCTAGTTAAATCATCCGAACCTTTCATTTTCTATTTTGGCAACTTCATCTTTCCCCAAATCGCCTGATCAACTCTTCGGTAGTCTGTTTCAGGATGTGCAGCTAGGTCACGTTTTCGCGGATTCAAAAACTTTTGTTGACTGCGTGCCCAAACTCGCTCCAGCCGACCTCGTTGCGTTTTACGAAGCCGAGAAAACCAAACCGGGTTTCGACCTTTCTGTATTTGTACATACCTATTTTGTCGTTCCGGAAAAAGTTGCCAATGATTATGTTAGTGACACATCAATTAGTACCGCCGAGCATATAAACCGGTTGTGGGACCGGCTCACCCGCCAGGCTGATCCGCCTGTTGAAGGCAGTTCACGCGTACCCTTGCCGCATCCGTACGTGGTGCCGGGGGGACGATTTCGCGAGATTTTTTATTGGGACAGTTATTTTACCATGCTGGGTCTGAACGAATCGGGACGAATCGATTTGATCCGGGATATGCTCGATAATTTCGCCTATCTGATTGATCAGCTCGGCTTTATTCCCAATGGAAACCGGACTTATTTCCTGAGTCGATCACAACCGCCGTATTTTGCCTTGATGGTGAATCTGCTAGCCGAACTAGAAGGAAAAGATGCGTTAGTAAAGTACCAGCCACAACTCCTCAACGAATATGATTTCTGGATGAACGGTCGCCATGAATTGACGGCCGAGCGGCCTATTCAAAAACGCGTTGTCAGGCTGGGCGACAAACTAATCGTGAACCGGTATTGGGATGATACGCCCACCCCTCGTCCCGAAGCATATCGGCAGGAAATCGAATTAACCGAAGAAGCAGCACCGCTGGGTGTTGTACCCGAAGAGCTGTACACGCATATACGGGCAGCCTGCGAATCGGGCTGGGATTTTAGTAGCCGCTGGTTTAACGATCAGCAGTCAATGACCACCATAAAGGCCACTAATATTGTACCCGTAGATTTAAATTGTCTGCTTTATCGGTTGGAGACAACCTTGCATGACGCTGCTCTTCAGACCGGGGAGCATAAGCTGGCCTACGATGAGTATGACTGGCTGATTAAAGACCGCGAAAAAGCCATTCAGCAGCTATTCTGGAATGAAGAAACGGGTTTCTTTCATGACTATGACGCTGTTGCCAACCAACAAACCGAAGCCTTAACACTGGCAGGAGTATTCCCTTTATTTTTTAAACTGGCTACGCCTGAGCAGGCTGCCCGCGTTCACGATCGGCTCAAAGCCGATTTTTTGCAAGCGGGTGGTTGGGTAACAACGCTCAACCAAACAGGCCAGCAATGGGACTGGCCGAATGGCTGGGCACCTTTGCAGTGGATTGTATACAAGGCGCTACTCAATTACGGCTTTACCGAAACAGCTAACGAAGGCCGCGATCGATGGCTGGCATTGAACGACAAAGTGTTTCGGGCAACGGGCAAAATGATGGAAAAATATAACGTCGTTGATGCCGCCATAACCACGGGCGGGGGTGAATACCCGAACCAGGATGGTTTTGGCTGGACAAATGGCGTTTATCTGGCCATGAGGGCGAATCGGTAAGGGTAATCTGCTTAGAATCAGGATATTTTCCTGATTGCTAATTTGTGGCACTGTATTTGTTTGGGAACCGTAAAACAACTTACCCAACAAATTTAGTAGGCTATGAAAAAGCTCTTCGTAACTGTACTGGCGGCTGGTATGACTACCGTTGCCTTTTGCCAGAAGACGTTTATTTTATCGCATCAGGATAAAAAAGGTTTTTTTGCTGTATCGGCGGGGGCTAGTTTGCCCGTTGGTCGTTTCGCGAGTTGCTCGTCATCCGATGATCAGGCCTGTATGGCTGGTAATGGACTTGCCTTTAATGTATCGGCGGGTTACCGGGTTGCCGGGCCTGTAGGCTTAATGATTCGTGGAGAACAACATCGGAACTCGGTTAACACAGGTGCAATGCTCGATGCGCTTTACCGAAACGATTCGGATGTCTGGACCGCTAAAGCTGATAATTGGTCGATCATGACCGTAATGGCGGGCCCCTATGTCTCTATTCCGCTAAGTGGTCGGTTTTCAGTAGATGGGCGCCTGCTTGCCGGTCGGGCACTGGCTGTTTTGCCGAATACATCTATGTCGGGTACATTCGGGCGTACCGAAATGTCGGTGAAAACAACAGGTTCTCAGAGTAGCGCTATGGCGTTTGGTGGTGGATTGTCGCTACGCTATCGGTTGGGTAGGAGTACCGCCTTTAACATGAATGCCGATTATAGCCGCGCTGATTTTACGTTCACGAACCTGACATCGACAGCACAAAGTAACAATAGTGTATCGAAAAGCTCAAGCTACAGTAGTGATCGAACTGTTGGCGTTGTCAGCGTATCGGCTGGTGTTGTTGTGTTATTCGGAACGAAATATCGTCCGTTCTAACAACCGCTTGCTACCCTCAGTCAACAGTTCATCCGTATTTGGTTGTACACCTGCGTTTGGTAGCGTAGTTTAGTGGCTGATTCTTAACTAGCTCAGTCCATGACACCCACTCGCCGACATGCCGTTCTTCGGCGTGTAAAAGATATTACCCTCAGTACTACCCTTAGTTTGGCACTGCTTGGGGGTACCGTTCTTCTTCAAAGTTGCGGTAATAACAACTCCGAAGAAGAACGTACCGAAACCCGTTTCGGAAAAGGGGTACGAACCTATATCACCGAAACCGCGCCCGGTAACTTTAAAATTACCGATGAAGTGCAGGCTGAGCCGGGTCAGGCAGGAGCCATTGTGAATTATCATGATGGTCACCGCGATACGCTAAGTGTTGAAGCCGCTAAACGACTCGTTGAAACCGATCAGTCAACCAATACCTATCTCCATAATCCGGGAGCCTATCACCATCATAACGGGTTAGCGAATGTCCTGTTGTGGGGGAGTCTAGGCTATATGCTAGGGCGCTCTACAGGACCTCAATACCGAGATGACGCCCGTCGCTATGGCTCCGGTGTCTATGCTAACTCCGATTTATATAATCGCTCTACGCGCGTTGGCGAAAACGTTCGTACCTCCCGTGTTACTCGTACTGTTCGACCATCGGGCGGGCGTAGTGGATTTTTCGGAGGCCGTAGCCGCAGTTTCTCTTCATAAGTTGGATAAATTAAAGATAGTGAGGCAACTAATTGCCCAGTTTCTGCCGTTACCTGATTAGTATATGTCAAAAAATTGACTGGTATAGTCAGGAATTGCCAGACTGTTGTCTGTAAATTCCTGACTATATCAATTCGTTTTTGATCTAAGTAGGATTGGTCTGGATACTATGAATCGGAAAATAAATCAGGAGCGGCTACGGCAGGAATCATTTGATGTGTGTATCATTGGCGCGGGGGCCAGTGGTGCCGGTGCAGCTTTAGATGCGGCCCTGAGAGGGTACCGGGTTGCGCTGATTGACCGGGGCGACTTTGCCAGCGAGACGTCTTCCCGTTCTACCAAACTGATTCATGGGGGCGTTCGCTATTTAGAACAGGCGATCAAAAAGCTTGATTTAGCGCAACTTCGTCAGGTGAGTCATGGTCTGGCCGAACGCCGGACGGTTATTCGAAATGCTCCACATTTAGCGCACCCACTCGCTATTCTTACACCGGTATTCAGTTGGTTCGAAGGCCTTTATATGACTATCGGCCTGACTCTTTACGATTTGATTGCTGGTCATGACTCCCTCCCAAAAGGAAGCTGGCTCAATCGGGCAGAGGCACTAGCCAAAAGCCCGATGTTGACGGGTCAGATGCACAGCGCGGTTTTGTATTATGATGGTCAGTTTAATGATGCCCGCTATGCGCTCGCACTGGCACACTCAGCCAGCGAAGCTGGAGCGGCTGTAGTTAATTACACTGCCGTAACTGGTTTTACGCAGGAGAGTGGACGGCTTAAAACAGCTATTGTTCAGGATCAACTTACGAGCGAAACAAGTGAAATCCGGGCCAGGATCTTTCTGAATTGCACGGGACCTTATGCAGACAGTGTCCGGCTACTAGCGAATTCTGCTGCCGAGGAACGTATACGTCCTAGTAAAGGCGTCCACATTGTTTTACCGCGCGAAACGCTGGCCAGCGATTACGCCATTCTGATTCCGAAAACAGCTGATGGCCGAGTTGTGTTTGCCATTCCGTTTGGCGACAAGGTGTTTGTTGGTACAACCGATAACGATTACGAAAATCTGAATCAGGAACCTATATTGGAACCCGATGAGGTCGATTATTTGCTCGAAACAGTAAAACCTTATCTAGCTAACGCTCCGCATCGTTCCGATATACAAGCTGGCTTTGGCGGTATTCGTCCACTGATTGTGAGTAGCCGGGCTGATACCAAAACTCTGCTTCGCGATCATGAAGTGGAATACGATCCGGAATCCGGTTTATTGAGCTTACTGGGCGGTAAGTGGACAACCTACCGGGTAATGGCCCAGGATGCCATTGATCGTGTTGCCGAATTACTGAGCAAGCCCGTTCGGAGTAGTACCGAAACTCATTACTTAGTTGGGGGCGAAAATTACCGTTTCGAGGATTGGCAACTAGTACAAACCAACTATGGGCTTCCGGCCGATGTTTGTAAGCATCTGATGCGAACCTATGGAACTCGTGCTCAAAATGTAGCCAAGCTAGCAGAACAATACCCTCAATTGGCCTCTAAATTAACCGACAGTCAACCTTTTCTAAAGGCTGAAATCGTGTACCAGGTTCGTGAAGAAATGGCGGTTACCGTTCGAGATGTACTGGCTCGTCGGTGGCGGCTGGAGCTTTCAAACTGGCAGCTAACGGCTGAGCTTGCTCCGAAGGTTGCCGAGTTGATGGCTACTGAACTGGGTTGGAGTGAGGCGCATCAGGCAGAGCAAATTCGATCGTATCAACAGTTATTGGAGACGTTCGTAAAACAGGCCGGACTGTCGTTTGAACAGTCCGTTATGGCCCCTATCTAGCTTTTCGTCTACTTTTTGGTAGAGTGAGCATGCCTTACCTCCCGAACCATCGTCATCAGACGTTTCCAGCACCGGCCAATGGTTTTTTTGTCCTCTACTTTTGCAGGAGCAACAGTTGCAGGAGAGTCTGATTTAGGCGTCGTGTTGCGGGCTAAAACAGGGTCACCTGCTGACTTGGTTGGCGATTTTACAGGAGAAACTAGGGTTGTTGTGAAGGCAGTTTGCAAGGGCATCGCGATAGTGATCGACGATACAAACGGGCAGACTACTAAAGATGCAGTAGCTACGTAGCCCGCTGCTTTTTTCATCAAAAGAGTTCTCATGAGGCAGTTGGTTTAGAATCACTATGGCGTCGTATTAGCAATTCTTTCAAAAGAGGATTCATTAAATGCTAATATAGACATAAATAGTATTATTGCCTCATAGAGTAGAATTAAACGTCAAACAAATAAGTAATCATCTATTCCTTATCAACTATAATGCCAGAAAAATATTGTTTTGGCTGATTGTTGAAAAACAGTATTTTTTTATAGCCCTCGCTTACATCTCCGGCTCTATTCGCTAATGGGCAATTATTGAGCGTGGGAAACTGTTATCTTTGTAACAATATATTCACTAGAGTCATGAAGCAATCCACGTACCGGGTTTTATTACGTAAAGAGCCAGAGGGCGTTTATACGGCTACAGTCCCATCTATACCGGGTTGTATAACATGGGGTGAAACCATTGAAGAAGCAATAGCTATGGCCCGTGAAGCTGCGGAAGGATGCCTGGAGGTATATGCAGAGAAGGGGATATCAATTGACGATGATAGTGAAACGTTTGAATATTCGATCAATCTGTCACAGTCACCTCTAACTGACCAAGTTGCTTGATTTTTGATGGATTATTCGCCAAAACGCCTGATTAATTTATTGAAAGAACGCGGATGGGAATTACAGCGTATAAAAGGTAGCCATCATATTTATTTCAGTGAAGAATTAAATCGCACTATTCCGGTTCCGATGCACGGTAATCGGGATATGGCAAAAGGTACATTTTACACCATTTTGAAACAAGCCGGTATTGACCGGAATGAAGTCTAAAAACGCATGTTCGAGAATCTTCAGGATAAGCTAAATAAGGCCATTAAAACCCTAAAAGGGCAGGGCCGCATTACCGAAATCAACGTTGCTGCAACTATTAAAGAAGTTCGCCGTGCGCTGACCGACGCCGACGTAAACTATAAAGTTGCCAAAGAAATTACCGACCGCATTCGTGATAAAGCGCTTGACCGAAAGGTGCTTATTTCTGTTGAACCGGGCCAACTATTCGTTAAAATCGTTCAGGAAGAACTGACCGAGTTAATGGGTGGCGAAGCACAGGGCATCAATATCAAAGGCGACCCGGCTGTCATTCTGATTGCAGGTTTGCAGGGATCGGGTAAAACAACCTTTTCGGGTAAACTGGCGGCCTTTCTGAAAAAACAGGGACGGGGTGTACTCCTCGTTGCTGCAGATATCTACCGGCCAGCGGCTATCGACCAGTTGAAAGTCCTGGGCGAACAGGTTGGCGTCGATGTATATGCCGAGCCAGAAAACAAAGACGCCGTTGCCATTGCGAAGAACGGTATCGATCAGGCTCGCAAAACAGGTAAGAAAATCGTCATTATCGATACCGCCGGACGTTTGGCAGTCGATGAAGCGATGATGCAGGAAATCGAAGCGGTTAAACGGGCTATTTCACCCACCGAAACCTTGTTTGTGGTTGATTCCATGACGGGGCAGGATGCGGTCAATACAGCTAAAACGTTTAACGAACGGCTCAATTTCGATGGCGTCGTGCTCACCAAACTTGACGGTGATGCCCGAGGTGGAGCGGCTCTTTCCATTAAAACGGTTGTCAATAAGCCCATCAAATTCATTAGTACGGGCGAGAAAATGGAAGCGCTCGACGTATTCTACCCCGATCGGATGGCCAGCCGGATTCTGGGCATGGGCGACGTGATTTCGCTGGTAGAGCGGGCGCAACAGGCATTTGATGAAGATGAAGCCAAACGCATCAACGCCAAGATGCGTAAGAATCAGTTCGACTTCGACGACTTCCTGTCGCAGTTGCAGCAGATCAAAAAGATGGGTAATGTCAAAGACCTGCTCGGTATGATTCCGGGCATGGGCAAGATGATCAAGGATTTGGACATCGATAACGATTCGTTCAAGCCCATCGAAGCCATTATTAGCTCGATGACGCCAAAGGAACGTAGCCGACCTGACATCATTGATGGAAGCCGTAAAAAACGAATCGCAGCGGGTAGTGGTACCAATATCCAGCAAGTGAATAATTTGCTGAAGCAGTTCGATGAAATGCGTAAGATGATGAAGAAAATGAATACCATGCAGTCATCCGGAAAGCTGAATAAAATGATGCGGTAATCTCTACGTATCCTAAAAGCAACTAGCCTTGACTGTTTTGACACAGTCAAGGCTAGTTGCTTTTATAACCTGGTAGACTTTTCATGCGGGTAGGCCAAGTCAGGAGTCTTAAATCTTTTTCGAGCCTGCTATCACTTTCTCTTTTCTACCCGGTCCCCACAATGCCCGACCTGGTAAGACACCGGTATGTTGTCCATCTTTTAGTACCTGTTTCCCGTTGATAAAGACATGTTGCATACCCGTAGCGTATTGGAAGGGTTTCTCGAATGTAGCTTTATCGCCTATGGTAGCCGGGTCGAAAATAACGATGTCGGCAAAGTAGCCTGGCTTGAGCAAACCGCGATCCTTGAGTTTGTGATTGCTTGCAGGTAAACTGGTTAGTCGGCGGATGGCTTCGTCCAGCGAAATCAATTTTTCGTCCCGAACGTATCGACCTAGCAACCGGGCGAAGTTGCCAAAAGTGCGGGGGTGTGTGGTGCCGTTTTGGTTGTCTTCTTCCCGTATCGAAGCAGCATCCGATCCGAAGCTGACCCACGGTTGCTGAATCTCCTTTCGGATGTTCTCTTCCGACATTAGGAAATAGATTGTTCCAACCCGGGCTTTGTCCTGCACAATTAGATCCATTGCGGTTTCGAGTGGGTCTTTTCCATGAATAGCGGCTACCTGCCCCAATGTTTTACCGACGTATTTCTTCAGTGAATCCTGTTCAAAATCCGCCAGCAAAATATTATCCATAGAACCTGCTAAGGCGAATAAGTTTTCCCATTCTTGGGTTTGATGATGTACTTCCTGGGCAATTTTTCGGCGCTCGATAGGGTTCTGTAATCGTTTCCAGCCTGCCAGAAAGCCCCCGTTGAAGACATAAGGTGGTAAACAGGATGTTAAGCCCGTACCACCGGCCGTATAGGTGTACATGTTGGCGGTTACGTCCTGGCCTTGTTGCCTTGCCTGATTAATCATGGCAATAGCCTTATCTATTTTAGGCCAGTTTCGTACGCCACTTGCCTTAAAATGATAGAGTTCGACAGGGAGTTTGGCTTCCTTCCCAATCTTGATGAGTTCCTGAATACCCTCTTCCAGCCGATCACCTTCACTCCGCATGTGAACAATGTAGCGGCCTCCATATCGAGAAGCTTCGCGACACAGCGCAATCAGTTCATCGGTATTGGCAAAGGTATTTGGGGGGTAAATCAGCATAGTTGTTACGCCCAGCGCACCGCCTTCCATCGCTTCCCGAACCAATGCCTGCATCTGGGCTAACTGACTGGGAGTAGGTTTCACGTCGTCCTCGCCCAGTACGTTCATGCGGACTTCGCCTGCGCCTACATACGAAGCAATGTTTGGGGTAATGCCTTTGCGCTCCAGTTTGGTCATAAACTCCGCCAGCGTTGTCCAACTGCAGGTATCAGCGCCAGGGCCAAACGTGGTTAGGTTGCGGTTGATTCGTTGGCGCATGGCCTGGGTCTTAACCGGACCCCACGATAACTCGCCGAAGATTTCGGTTGTAATCCCCTGCTTCAAATCGCTCATAGAGCGGTTGTCTTTGAGCAGAAACGCGCCCGTATGTGATAGTACATTGATGAATCCCGGTGCCACCGCCATACCATTGGCATCTACAATGGTAGTTGCCTTGGAATTCGACAAGGTACCGATCGCCACGACCCGGTCTGCCCGAATGCCCACATCGCCTTTGTACGGTTTTTGACCGGAACCATCGTAAATCAGGCCATTTCGAATAATAACATCGTAGGGAACAGGCTTTGCCGATTTTGTTTGACCAGAACTAGCAAACGACAGTACCATGCATAAGCAAGCGAAGAAGACGGTTTTCATCAGAAAGTGACTGAAGAGGTTGGTTTGCAAAATATAAGGATAATATTTTGGTTCACCGCCCTTTAGCCCGCTAAGGCATTGTCCTTACTTCGTTTTCATTACTGCCCTCATCAGTCGAGTTACATGGATAGGTCAATTGGATTGCTTAGTATGCTATAAGTCAAGATAATACCGTCGGCGGGCGGGGTCGAATCGTTCGATGGCATAGCGGAGAGTTGTACGCGGCATTTGCTGGACGTGGTCATGCAAAAATTCTTCTAGGGCATCTATATTCCGTTTACCTACTTCGCGTAGCATCCAGCCAATTGCCTTATGAATCAGGTCGTGTTTATGAGGCAACAATAGTTCGGCCAGGGCGAAGGTATCTCCAAACTGCCCCAGCCGAATCAGCGCGAAAGTCGAAATGATAGCAATGCGCTGGCTCCAGAGATGATCTTCAGCGGCCAGCTCATATAGAATTGATCGGTCTCCATGAATGACCGATCGACCAACAATGTGCGGGCAGGTGACATCTACTAAATCCCAGTTGTTGATAAACTGTCGGTTGGCCAGATACCGTTCCAGAATTTCCGATTGTTGAGCTGGACGAGCTTTCTTCGTTTGGTTAACCCAAATCAACAGCCCTACCATACGGCATTCGTGATAAGGGTCACGTAGTAACAGCTCGGTTTCTGTAATGGGTAGGTTATGATACTGTTTGGCAATGATGTGCTGCTCTGGCATTGAAAGCCCTAAAAAGAGGTCACCTTCACCATACTGACCCGGAGTGGTCTTAAAAAAACGAGCAACCCAACTAGCTCGGTCAGGTTGAGCAAAAGCAAGCAGAGCTTCTTTTACGGCAGTGTACGTCAGTTCCATTAGAACAAAAAAAGCAGAGACCTAGAAGTCTCTGCCAGAAATGGAGCATCATGGGCCCCTGCTTAATCATTGAGCTTTGAACGCACAAACTCCTGCTCAGCTAAGAGCGGTAGCGGGTAGAGCATAGTCTTATTCCGCTCAAAGGTTGGGCGATCGAGGTCGGCAGCTAAATACTGACCTTTTACAAAAGCCTCTACGGTTTTCTTGATAAGATCGGCATCGTTAGGTCGTTCTACTTCGTCCAGTTCTAATACGTCAATATCGTCATCATCATCCTGAAAAGATCCCGTAAAAACGGGTGGTTCTGGTCGAACAATGGATGAGCCGCCATTATAACCACCTGTTGGTGTTTGCTTATCATCGGGCTTCACGCTTACGCCGACGGGCTCTGAATCTGTTTCATTCCCATCCGCGTCGACCAGTACCAAGTCTTCGGGGGTTTCTTCATCCGTCAAGCTATCCTGGGGCTGGTCTTCTTCTGCTTCTAGTAGATCAGGCTCTACCACATTAGTGCCTGGATCTTTAAGCTGATCCATGAGCGCAGATGTACCGTCGAAACCAGCTGCAATGATAGTTACCCGTAGATTTTCGCCAAGGTTTTCGTCGGTGATGGCACCAAACTTAAACATGCGGGCTTCGCTCTGAATTTTCTTGGCAACGTGTTCCGAAATGGCCATTTGCTCTTTCAGCTTCATGGCGTGTTGCTTACTCGACGAAATGGTTAGCAGAATCCGCTTAGCTCCCCGAATGTCGTGATCGTTCAGCAAAGGTGAGTTCAATGCCGCTTCGATAGCGCGAAGAGCACGGTCTTCGCCCCCAATCTCGGCTGAACCCATAACAGATTGTCCAGCTCCTTCGAGCACTTTCTTCACGTCGGCAAAGTCAGCGTTGATATCGCCCTGGGTCGTAATAATCTCAGCGATACTTTTCACCGCATTGGCCAGCACGTCATCGGCATGAGCATAGGCTTCTGTCCATGTCAGTTCGCTATATAACTCAGCTAGTTTGTCGTTTAGAACAACTAATACGGTATCGCAGCTTTTCTTTAGCTTTTCAATTCCTTCACGAGCCTGCTCTTTCTTATCAGTTCCTTCGTACCAATAGGGAGCCGTTACAACAGCTACCGTTAGCAGGCCCATCTCACGAGCTACTTCGGCAACAACGGGAGCTGCACCTGTACCGGTACCACCGCCCATACCCGCCGTGATAAAAACCATTTTCGTTGGCGGAGCCAGCAGGTTCCGAATTTCGTCGATACTCGCTCGGGCAGCATCTTCACCTGCTTTGGCCTCGGTACCTGCCCCCAACCCGTCGCCCAGTTGCAATTTGGTTTGCACTGGATTACTCATCAACGCTTGACGGTCAGTATTACACACGGCAAAGCTGACATCCCGCATTTTCAGTTTGTCCATGTGCTTAACGGCATTACCTCCCATGCCGCCCACGCCGACAACCTTAATAATAATTGGGTTATCGTCTGGAATTTCGAATCTATAGCCCTGACTATTCATCGTGTGGGTTGTGGTGTCTGTTCATTTACAAAAACTGTATATCGCGAGTAAACCGGCTCATGGCCAGTTTACAAGATTTCTAGTACGGGTCGGTTTCGTTGCCACGAGATGGCTGTAGCGCTTCTAGAAGTTTGTCGAACCAACCTTTTTTAGGCGGCTCAGGTGGTTCTGGAAGCTTGGTTCCCCCGGTAGGTTTAACGCCTGTTCCGCTAACGGGTGGGTAAGTTACCCGACTGCTTGGGCTAACAGGCTGATCTTCAGGGATTCGATTTGGATCGCTGATGAATGAAATTCGATTGTCGATGGTCTTATAGCCTGCCCACACCAAACCAACTGCAGTTGCATAGGCAGGATCGCCAACCAGGTCAGCACGGCCATTAGGTTCAAGATGCTCAGGATACCCAACGCGCACTTCTTCAACCCCGGTTACCCGACCGAAAATAAGCTCCACTCCTGGAATTAGTGCTGAACCACCGGTTAGGACGATACCACCCAGCAATTTGCCGTCGTAGCCCGACCGAATAATTTCGGCTTGTACCAATGCGGCAATTTCACGCAACCGGTCTTCAATAATGACAGCTACATTTTTCAGTAGTACGTCTTTCGGCTTACGATTGCTTAGCCCAGGTACCGCCACAACCTCATTCAGATTGTATTCGCCGGGGTTAGCGCTACCAAATTTCTTTTTGAGCAACTCAGCCTGATTGGGTAGAATTTTGCAACCCGCCTGAATATCGGATGTCAGGCTATTACCAGCCCATGGAAAAACGGCCACGTGACGAAGGACATTTCGGTAATAAATGGCCATCTCAGTAGTGCCTCCTCCAATATCGACCAGCGCAACGCCAGCGTATTTTTCTTCATCAGTCAGAACCGCCAGACCTGACGCGAGCGCCGACAGCATCATAGTATCCTGCGCCAGATTGTTGCGCGTAATACACTTACGGATGTTACGTGCTGCGTTTGCCTGAGCTGTAATGAGTTGAAAGTCAGCACCAAGTTTAACCCCGTTCCGGCCAACGGGTTGATTGATATTCGTTTCCGTATCGACGACGAAATCCATTGGCAGGACATGGATAATTTCCTTGTCGGCCGGAATCGACGTCCGGTACATGTCATTCAACAGGTGATCAATATCTTCTGTCTGCACCTCATCGCCGGATGATGAACGGGTAATGCTCCCACTCGACTTAACCGACGTAACGTGTGAACCGCTGAAACTGACATTTACTAAATGAATGTTCAGGTTAGATTGGTTAGATGCCTCTGCTACAGCCCGCCGAATTGCATTGACTGTATTGTTGACGTTCACGACAGACCCCTTGGCTACTCCATCGGTTAGATTCGTCTCCCCTACGCCCAGTACTTCGAGCGTTTCCTGTTCCTTGTTGTTTCGAATCAACCGTCCAGCCACCGCACACACCTTAGTGCTACCGATGTCCAGACCCACTACAATTTTTTCGTCCATGCCCGTTGTTGTCATTCGCAAACTATTTGGTTTCGGTACTGGACGCTTACCCGGCTATAACGATCCCATCCTTTGGCTGGTAAAACGTCCGTATAGACTAATTTTAATTTTCTAAACTTCGCATCCAGTTCGGTGGGTGGCCCAAATTCAATCCGATGATTGCCCATTTGCGGCCACATGGTCACCTCACCTTGTTCATCTACTGATAGCTCGGCGATTTGTGCACGCCAGAACGGATCATCGTGTATTCGTTTCAACAAATCCAGCAATGGCTGGTTTCGTTCACTGACCAGCGAACGATTTTGAGCGAAATAGTTTCCGGTCAGAATCGGAACACGGGCCGAATAATTCATAGAGATCGGGAAAAAGTGGCCATCCTCACTTACATACTGCCCCGATACGGTTCTTGTCCCGTCGCCTGAAGCCATTAACCGGGCCAATGGCCTGGGTTGTTCAATCACGACGAGTAAAGCACCTGTTAGGTCACGTGAAATCTGACAATTTTTTACCAATCCATGTTGTTTCAACCTTTTTTCCAATCGGCGCAGGTCTACATCGGCATAATCTTTACCGACAACTGGATCTGCTCCTTCGTTAGTCAGGTAGCCTATTGCATCCCGACGCGTCAGAAAATGATACCCATCTGTCTGATTAATTCGTATAATCACCGACCGAACATGCTTCTGCCCATGCCTGATTTCGGTAAAAGCAATGAGACCAAATAGACTCAAAAGCCCTCCGAAGGCGAACAACCACTTTTTGGATGATTTAAAGGTAGAAAACATCTGTAAATAAGATGAATTGTTTTTCAGTTATTTTATCTATTGGTAGGTTACGATAGATTTTAATGTTGGTAGCAATTGGTCAATATCACCCGCACCGATGGTGACAAGCAATGAAGGCTTCATTTTTCGCACAACGTCGGGCAATTCGTCTTTGGTGCATTTTTGTTTGCTTTTCGAGTGTACGCTCCGAAAAATCAGCTCTGAGGTGACTCCTTCCATCGGCAGTTCGCGAGCGGGGTAAATATCAAGCAAAATTACATTGTCTGCCAGTGATAGACTTTCGGCAAAGCCCTCCGCAAAATCACGTGTACGACTGAATAAGTGTGGTTGAAAGATCGCCGTCAATTCTCGGTCAGGATACAGCGCTTTCACCGACGACAAAAAGGCCTGTACTTCAGCAGGATGGTGTGCGTAGTCGTCGATCAATACAGCTTCATCGGTTTTAAGAATATACTCAAACCGCCGACGAACTCCCCGGTAGGTTGTTAGCGCCGATCGAATAGCCTCGGGCGATACGCCTACTTCCAGCGCTACAGCTCCTGCGGCAACAGCATTTTCGACATTATGAAATCCGGGAACCATCAGTTGGATATCGGCAATAACTCCTTTCGGATGGACCAGGTCGAATACAAACGTAGCCTGTTCAATTCGCAGGTTCTGGCTGTAATAGTCGCCATCGTTCAGAGAATACTGCCGAACCTCTGCATTTGTTTTGTCGGCAAGTGATAAACCTTGCTTCATGAACAAAACGCCATCGGTTTCAATCTGACTTACAAATTTGCTAAATGATTCAAGGACAGCATCATGTGCCCCATAAATGTCCAAATGATCGGCATCCGTAGAGGTTACGATGGCGTAAGTTGGAAATAACGTCAGAAATGATCGGTCAAATTCGTCGGCTTCGACCACACAAACTACGGAGCGAAGGTCATCGGCGGGTTCATTGAGCAGGAAGTTAGTGCCGTAATTATTGGTAATGCCACCCAGAAACGCTGCACAGTTTACACCTGCATCGCGCAGAATATGGGCAACCATTGATGACGTAGTGGTTTTTCCGTGTGTTCCAGCAACCCCAACTGTTGTCATCTGACCAGCTAATAAGCCCAAAACCTGTGACCGCTTTTGGAGTGCAAACCCTTTTTCTATAACGTAACTATATTCGGCGTGCGTTTTAGGAACGGCAGGGGTATATATGACTAAGGTTTCGGCAGGATTTTTCCGAAAGGCAGCAGGTATCTGATCAACATCCTCGGTGAAATGAATCGTCATACCTTCTGCTTGCAGAGCATCGGTCAAAGCAGTAGGCGTTTTGTCATAGCCGGCAACGATGTAGCCATTAACCCGAAACCAACGGGCCAAAGCGCTCATACCGATGCCACCAATGCCGAGGAAATAAATGTATTTGAATTGATCTAATGTCATTTGTTGGGGGAGGAAAGGGGGAACGGAGGAAGGGAAAAAGGAGAGATTTTAATCCCTCTCCTCCGTTCTCCTTATTTTTGTTAATTTAATTACTTCGTTGGCAATGTCGCGAGCGGCATTAGGTTTGGCCAAAGATCTTATTTCTATACTCAGTTGTTGTCGTTGAACTGGATTGTTTAGCAAAGTTAATGCTGCGGTGACAAGTTCCTCGCGTGCACTTCGGTCATTGACAAGTAGGGCTGCATTATGCTCTACCAGGCTCATGGCGTTTTTTGTTTGGTGATCTTCTGCGGCTGCTGGAAATGGTACCAGAATAGCCGGGCGACCAACCAGACATAATTCAGATACGGACAGCGCTCCCGCTCGGGATACGACGGCATCGGCAACTGCATATGCTTTGTCCATATCGTAGATAAAGTCGTAAGGTTTAATTAATGGCGAAGCAAGCGTAGCTACGGCTGTCCGCGCCCGTTCAATGAAGGCGGGACCTGTTTGCCAAATTACCTGAATACCTGCATCGACAAAGCGGGCTAACCCAGCCTCTATACTCTCATTTACTGTTCGGGCTCCCTGGCTCCCGCCAATAATTAACAGTGTTGGCCGAGTTGCTTCCAGGTCGAATAATTTCTGACCAGCCGCCACTTGTTGATCGGCAAATTGGATATCGCTCCGAACCGGATTCCCCGTTAGTTTGATCTTATCGGCCGGAAAAAACGCGTCCATGCCGGGGTAGGCTACACAAATGCGCTTTGCCCAGCGGGCGAGTACTTTATTCGTAAGTCCGGCATACGAATTTTGTTCCTGGATCAGGGTAGGAATTCCTTTTAGTGATGCTGCCAGTAAAAGAGGCCCGCTGGCGTAACCGCCTACGCCCACAGCAACATCGGGCTGAAAATCACTAACGATCTGCCGGGCCCGAAGTAAACTCCGGCCTAATTTTAGCGGAAAGCCCAGGTTTGCCAGCGTTAGTTCCCGCTTAATGCCAACGATAGGTAAGCCTACAATTTCATAACCTGCACGGGGCACTTTCTCCATTTCCATTTTACCTTCAGCTCCAACGAACAAAATCTTCGTTGTCGGATCGATTGCCTTCAGCTCGTTGGCAATAGCAATTGCTGGATAAATATGACCGCCGGTTCCGCCCCCGCTGATGATAACTTTCATTCGGTTTGTGGTTTATGGTTTACGGTATTCGGTTTATGGTGAACTGGGACGAAAGCAACTAGATGCGTCAGCCCACCATAAACTGAATACCGTAAACCATGAACATTAAATTTTACTTTCGTCGGCTTCATCGCGACTGACACTTAGAACAATGCCAATCGCTAAGCCGGTGAATATGAGGGATGTACCCCCCATACTTAATAACGGTAGCGGCTGTCCCGTTACAGGAGCCAAGCCAATGGCTACACAAATGCTGGCAAAGGCCTGAAAAACAATACTAAAGGTTAATCCGGCTGAGAGTAGTCCACCAAAAGGGCGAGTTGCTTTCTGAAGTGTTTTCATGCCTCGCCACAAAAACCATAGGTAAGCTAATACGACGGGTATACCCCCTAATATCAACCCATACTCTTCTACGATAATAGCGTAAATAAAATCAGAGAATGGGTTGGGCAATGTGTTGCGTTGATGGCTGTTGCCGGGTCCCTGACCAGTTAATCCACCATTGGCCAGGGCGATATACGATTGTTCGACCTGGTAAACGATGGTGTCGGAATTTGAAAAACTTTTGACCCGATTAACCGCCGTTCCCAATCGCTGCCCTGCTGCTAAACCGATCCCTCCAAACACCACACATACTGCAATCATATAGCCTAAATAGCGCACTGGAACCCGACCAATGTACATTAGTAGAAAACAGGTTGCGCCCAACAAAAGAGCCGTTGATGTATTTGAGAGTATAATTAGCGAACAGATAAGGCCAATCCAGAGAATAAGATTGAATAATACCGTTGGGTCATTCATGAAGCGTTGCCGCTTGGCCAGCATCGCTGCCAAATTGGAAATAAGGGCCAGTTTGGCTAAATCCGATGGTTGAAACGTCTGGTTAATAATAGGAATCGTTACCCAGCGCGACGCGTCATTCAGGGTCGAACCTTTGAAAAAGGCCCATAATAGGAGAGGAACAGATAGCCAAAGTCCATATTTCGACAGGCGGGCATAGTAGACATAGTTAATCTTATGCGCGAAATACGTACAGGCTAATCCAATAAGAAGAAGAGAGCCATGTTTTAGTAGAAAGACTTCTGTATTTCCATCTAACTCACGAAACGCTTTAGTACCCGTTGCGCTGTAAACAACCAGCACGCTCATAATTGATAGATAAAGAACAATCCACCAGATTTGGCGGTCGCCTTTAAGATGCGTACGAATCCATTCTCGGAGGGCCATGTTTTTTTAATGATGAATGATGAATGCTTTTACCTTAAGCATTCATCATTAGGTTTTTAACGGCGGCTTTGAACTGATTGCCACGGTCTTCGTAATTTTTGAATAAGTCAAAACTGGCACAAGCTGGCGAAAGCAGGACAATATCCCCCGGTTCCGCCAGTTCAAGCCCTTTCATTACGGCATCGGTAATTGATTGCGTTTCGTAAATCGTCGGTACTTTCTCGCCAAAATACTCCACTAATTTATGATTATCTATGCCAAGGCAAATCAGCGCTTTTACTTTTTGATCTACTAATTTATCCAATTGGCTGTAATCGTTGCCTTTGTCCTGACCACCTGCTATCCAGATTGTTGGCGCATCCATACTCGATAGAGCATAAAAAACAGAGTCGACATTGGTCGCTTTCGAGTCGTTGATGAACTGGATATGGTTGACCGTTCCTGCAGGCTCAAGACGGTGGGCCGCATTCTGAAAGGTTTTTAGTCCATTTGCAATAGCCTCGTTTGTTACACCGACAGACTGGGCTGCTAGGATAGCCGCCAACATGTTGATCGCGTTATGCGGGCCACGAAGGGGTGTATCTGTTTGTGAAATTGTAAATGAATGATCCTTATTAGCGGCCAATAACTGATCATCGGCTAAATAACCTCCCGGCGAAACGACTTTTTCCAAAGATATTGGCAACTGACGAACCATCGGATTCCGTTTGGCTAGTTCATCCAGAATTGGCTGACTTTCGGCAAAATAGATAAAGTCGTCGGTAAGAGTGGCGTTTTGTAAAATTCTGAATTTAGACGCTACGTAATTCTGAAAATCATATCCGTAACGATCAAGGTGATCGGGCGTAATGTTAAGCAGAACCATTACATCGAGATGCGCATCATACATATCGTCTAATTGGAAACTACTCAGTTCCAGCACAAAATAGTCAAATGTATCTGTGATTACCTGTTCTGCAAAGCTATCACCGATATTGCCTGCCAGACCCACATTGAGCCCCGCTGTTTTGAGGAGATGATATGTTAATAAGGTTGTTGTAGTTTTGCCATTACTGCCTGTTATACCAATAAGTTTGGCCCTAGTGTAGCGAGCGGCAAATTCAATTTCAGAAATAACAGGTATATGCTGAGTCCGAAGTTTTTGCACCAAGGGCACTTTCTCTGGAATGCCAGGGCTTTTAATCACTTCGGTTGCGTCTAAAATTCGCTCCTCTGTGTGCTGACCTTCCTCAAATGGTATATTAGCTGCCTGGAGGGTTTTGCGGTAGCTCTCTTTGAGAACTCCTTTATCGGATAGAAAAACATCAAAGCCTTTAGCTTTTGCCAGTAAAGCAGCCCCCACACCACTTTCACCTCCGCCAAGAATGACTATTTTTTGAACTGACATAGTAAATCTGTACTATCGGCAAAATAACGCATAAATGAAGAAGCCCCGACTATTGGTCAGGGCTTTTCAATCAAATTTTCTAAAAAAGGGTTACTCTTTGGATGCCATTGAATTTGAGAAACGGGCTCGGTTGGCTGCTTTCACTATGAGGAAAACAACCCAGGCGATGATCAGGAATTGAATGAATGTATTCAGGAAGTTGCCGTATCGAATAGCAACTTCGGGAGTTGTGCCCACTGCTTCTTTCAGTACAATTTTTAACTGACTGAAATCAACGCCACCGAGAACTAAACCCAAAATGGGGTTAATGATGTCTTCAACAAGGGATGTAGTGATTTTGCCAAAGGCAGCACCAATAATGACGCCAACGGCCAGGTCAAGTACGTTACCCTGAGCGATAAAAGTTTTAAATTCACTAAACATAAAGGCTAATTTTTTAGGTTAGAAACACTAGTTAAGCAAACGATTAAATCAAAGTAGAAAATGTTTATCGCAAATCAAAACCTACCAGGAAGTGGGTCGGTGGCCTTTATTGGGTCTTTCTTCTTTTTAAATGAACTGATGTTATAGGATAATCCGATAGCCAGTGTTTGCTGAATCTGTAGCGAAGAGCTAAAATCTTTATTGTATAGCAAAATTAGACCGAAAGTGGTACTCAGATAACGGCTTGCTTTGGCTGTCATAATAAGATCAAGCCGGTGGTTAATATTATCTAATTGAGCATACTGGGTGAACAGCTGATAACGGGCATTAATCGATATGTTCTCCGTTAGATTACGATTTAAGGCAGCCTGCAACTGAAACGCCAGCCATTCCATACGACTGCTTTTTCCGGGGTCAACACCAAAGGCTTTTTGTGTAGCATCGGGTACAAATGTACCATCTGCCTGTTCCCGCACTCGAACACTTTGATCGGCTAAGAAGGTAAAACGAGGGGCTATTGGGCTCATTCGAAGCGAAAACCAGTCATTGGGCTTATAGGCAATCCCCATAGATAGTGTAAGTTGAGCAGGGGCAAAAAAGTTAGATACACGCAAACGGGTTTGATCTGCTGGAAGTTTATCGTAGCGATAACCAGGCGCAAAAAATGTATTGAACGTACCCGAGACAAACAAATCCCATTTGGGTGCAATCTGGTGCCCTATCACAGAGATCAAAATAATCTGATCCGCAGCTTTTCGGGTATTACCTAACTGGGTAAGATAGCCTAGTTGCAAATCAGCGGTGTTATCCCAGGAAGTTTTTCCTTTTTCGTAGAGGGCACGGGCCGCTATTACACCACCAATTGCAAGCGAATTAACCCCTCCCCCTGACCAATTACTGAACGAGGCCTGATTGAAGTTGACCCCACCACTGAAGGATCGTTGCCAATAGGAGGTATCTGGCTTTACTGAAATTGTGTCTTTAAAATTTTTGGTAACTCGTACTGAATCGGAAGGAACAACTTTAGGTGAGTCCTGAGCCAGTGCCTGGCTTAAGAAAGACCAACTCATAAGTATAAAAAGAGCACTTGTCTTCATAGAATGCGTGAAATTTAGTTGACAGTCAGACGAAGCAGGTGGGCGTTGGTAACTCTCTTTTTATACGGCAGCCGTTGGAGGAGTATCAAATACTTCCACTTTTTTCATTTGTAAAGTTTGAAGTGGCACTACTGTTGTCGTTGCGCCGGTGCGGAGTGTAAGTGAAATATTATCTACTTTTATTATTTCACCTTTTGCGTCATCAACTTGAATAGTCTGGCCTTCTTTATACTTATTTTTCGTGTAAAATGAGGATAGAATATTGGCCATTAAATCGCGGGAGGCAATTCCATAACCAATGGCAAATGCGAAAATGACACCACCTATAATGAGGTTAAAGCTTGATTCAAGGAGTTCTGTGTTGATACCAGCTTGCCCCAGTGCACTGATAATGGTAATGATCAGAAAGAAAACAAATACAATCATGCTGAGTAGTCTGCCCGAAGCTATATTAAATGACTGACACACACTTACTACTGCTCCTCGTAAGGTATCGGCCAGCAAAACACCAACTTGTAACATAATAGCGGCTGCAATCAGTTTGGGAATAAAGTTGATCAACGAGGCCACCATCTCGGTGATAGCAGCCACCCCTAATTTTTCAGTGGCAGCCTTAATGAAAACCAGCAGGATAAAGTAGTAAAGGACTTTTGCAATAATTTCGCTTAGTTTAATTTCTGTCTTCAGTTGTTTGATAATACTAATTTCATTCAGGCGATTACCAATTTTGTCAAACCCTACTCTACCAAGCACGCGCAGAACAATCAGGGCGACGAGCCGGGCAAAGCCAATCCCGATTAACATAATGACCATTGCCCCTAATAGGCGAGGAACAAACTCAACAAATTGGTCAATTAGGGTTTGAAATGTATTCCGTAAAACTTCAGTCAATTCTGGAAGCTCTTTCATGTGGGAGGATTTGTGTTATCAGAGGTTACGTAAGGTGGGTTCATCAGAGCGGACGCCAAATCCAATAAGTCGCCGATGTAGAGATCGACGATCGTTATTGCATTCCGAATTAAATCTATTTCTGAAACGAGTTCTGTTTTTAGATTGGGAGGGCAGACCGCGTCAGACTCAAGTTGTTTAAAGGGATTTGTATTTTCCATAGCGTTTGATTAACGAAAAGGCCATCGAATAGATAATACCATTTTAATAGCCAGTAATAGCCAGAATATAGCACCTTCGAGATAGTGTTTGCGTAGCTTATCACGTGACCGTTTAAGGCGCATTTTTACTGCGCTCTCAGTTAATCCGTTTATATTGGCAATATCTCGAATACTAATATCATCCTGATACTTCATCAGGAGCATCGATTGTTCATCGGGGGGAAGCTGGTGTAGCGCGCGCTCAAGTTGTTGCGCTTCCATCTCAGCCAATTCGGCTAATTCATCGTCAGCGCCCACATCTAATCGCTCCCAACCATCGTCCATGTAGACCTCCCGGCGCAGGTTATGCGACCGGAGCTGATCGGTGCAGTAATTGTATGTGATTGAATATAACCAGGTTGAAAATTTAGACTGTTCTCTAAATCC
The DNA here is from genome assembly GCF_006965485.1 of Spirosoma sp. KCTC 42546. Classification (NCBI taxonomy): domain Bacteria; kingdom Pseudomonadati; phylum Bacteroidota; class Cytophagia; order Cytophagales; family Cytophagaceae; genus Spirosoma; species Spirosoma sp. KCTC 42546. The sequence goes on along the minus strand of NZ_CP041360.1, from coordinate 7,821,940 downwards.
GCTAAGCTTAACAACCAGTTTCAGGAAGATGTCGTGCGTTAGGTCTTCTGCCCTAACTGGATCTTTGGTAAATGACAAACATTTCCTGTAAACTTTATCACAGTAGCGTTCATATAATCGTTCAAAATAGACGTTCCGTTGCGTTTCGACATAGTGCCGGACCAACTCTTCGTCTGAATAGTGCTCCATTCTAGGTGGTAGTGGCTGTTAAGACCTGAAAGTTTAGTAAAAGTAACTGTCCTATAAGGCCAATAATAGAAAAAAAAATGGTCACATATAAATTAAAGCAAAAGCTCAGCCAAAGCGGTGACCATTCAGCATAAATTGACTTAATTACCACATATTTATCATGAACGAAAGAAATAAATAACTCAACTATTCATTTAAACTAAATTCTGCAAGGCTTACACAATTAGTAATATATTACCTATATATGTATGATTATCAGTTAATTAATTTACGTATATTTTTTATCGTTGCTTGAAATAAAAATACCCGACTGAGTAGCCGGGCATTTTTTATGATCAATGATCAGTGTGTTGAAATCGACTAGCCGATTGCTACCCGCTTGAAGACCGATACTGTTAGTCCTTTGCTGGTTTTTTCTAGTAATTGCGCAATTGTTACCGAATTGTCTTTTACGAACTCCTGATTGAGCAATGTGTTTTCTTTATAGAACTTGTTAAGTTTACCCATTGCAATTCGTTCGAGCATGGCTTCAGGTTTGCCTTCCTGACGGGCTTGCTCTTTACCAATTTCAATTTCACGTTCTACAATAGTAGCGTCAACGCCATCTTTGTCTAACGCAACAGGTTTCATCGCGGCAATCTGCATGGCAATGTCTTTACCAACTTCAGTAACATCGTTACCATTAGTGTTGGTAAGACCAACTAATACGCCAAGTTTACCATTCGAGTGAATATAAGAAACAACTTTATCAGCCGATACGGTTTCGTAGGATGCCACGTCGACTTTTTCCCCGATTTTCCCCATCAGATCAGTAATATGATCTTGTAGTGAGCGACCATCTGCCTGAGGAATAGCTAACAATGCTGTTTTGTCGGCAGCATCGGTTGAAACGGCATTACTCATAATAGCCATTGCCAGATTCTGGAAATCGGCTACTTTTGACACAGGTTCTGTTTCGCAGGCTAACGCTATTACTTTACCTGTTTTGCCATCTGGGCTAACGTGTGCTAACACAATACCTTCAGCGGTTGCGTTATCAGCCCGTTTATCAGCTATTTTCTGTCCCTGTTTGCGGAGGATTTCTTTTGCTTTTTCAAAATCGCCATCGGCTTCGGTAAGGGCTTTTTTGCAGTCCATCATACCGGCTCCGGTCTCTTGCCGAAGCTTATTTACATCAGCAGCAGTAATTGCCATAATAAAAGGTGGTTGTTAATTTAAATTGCCAAAAATTAGTTGGTAATTAGATTATTGTATACTGAAATGGAATAGCCCATAGCGGCTGCTACGGGCTATCGGTTAGTTTGCAGTTCGAGGTTTGCAATTGAAGCTTAGTAAACCTACAAACCTCGAACTGCAAACTATATATTATGCTTCCTGCTCATCTTCAGCAACAGCGGCTGGTGCAGCTTCTGCTTCGGGCTGTGTAGCGCCTTCAGCACGAGCCTGAGCAAGGTCTTCAGTGCGTTTAGCTTCTTCCTCTTCCTGAACACGCTGATCGTCTTTATCCTGCTTACGCTCCATCAGGCCTTCTTCAATGGCTTTACCAATGGCAAGCGTAATCAGCGCAATCGACTTATAAGCGTCATCGTTAGCCGGGATTGCGAAGTCCACGTCTTCTGGGTTTGAGTTCGTATCACACATGGCAAATACGGGAATCCCCAGACGGTGTGCTTCGGCAACAGCAATGTGTTCGCGCTTTACGTCAACCACAAACAGAGCCGCTGGCAACCGGGTAAGATCGGCAATACCGCCCAATACACGTTCCAGTTTCTCTTTATCGCGGGTGCGGGTCAAACGCTCACGCTTGGCAATACTCTTGACGGTCTCCTCGTCTTTCAGCATTTTATCCAGCGTTTGCATTTTCTTCAGCGACTTACGGATTGTGGCGAAGTTCGTTAACATACCGCCCTGCCAGCGATCTGTAACGTAAGGCATTTTCAGTCGACGTGCTTCTTCCGAAACAATCTCCTGAGCCTGTTTTTTCGTAGCCACAAACATCACTTTCCGGCCCGAACGTACAATACCTTTTATGGAATTGCAGGCTTCTTCGAGCGCAGCTACTGTTTTATTAAGATCAATAATATGGATGCCGTTCTTCTCCATGAAGATGTACGGAGCCATCCGGGGATCCCACTTGCGCGTTAAGTGGCCAAAATGCACACCAGCGTCTAAGAGGTCTTTATATTCGATTTGTGCCATTTTCGGAATGAAAAATGATTGTTAGAAAAAATACGCAGCACCGCCCGTCGGCATCATCTAAGGGCAGTCTGGACTTGAAATTGAATGAATAATGGTTAATGTAAAATGTACAATGAGAACACGTTCATTATCCATTCTTCATTGAGCATTACACATTGACTATTAACGTTTCGAGAACTGGAACCGGCGACGGGCTTTCTTACGACCTGGCTTCTTCCGTTCAACCATACGCGAATCCCGTGTCAGGAACCCTTCTTTTTTCAGGGCAGGACGGAACTCAGCGTTTAGTTCAACCAGCGCACGGGCAATAGCCATACGGGTAGCTTCGGCCTGGCCAGCCACACCACCACCACGAACGTTCACTTTTACGTCGTAGCCACCAACACCGTTAACAGTTGCAAACGGCTGGTTCAGAATGATTTGCAGGACTTCGGTAGGGAAATATTGTTTGTAATCTTTCCCGTTTACCGAGATGGCTCCGCTGCCCGCCGACATATAGATGCGGGAGATGGCAGTTTTACGGCGGCCAATGGTATTAATACGATCCATTATGACTTAGAATTTAACTGCTGTTGGTTGCTGAGCCTCGTGCGGGTGTTGACCACCAGCGTAAACGTACAGGTTGGTGTACAACCGACGACCAAGCCGATTTTTCGGTAACATACCTTTTACAGCATGCTCGATGATGCGCTCGGGATGTTTTTCGAGCAACAACCGGGGCGTTGCGAACCGTTGACCGCCGGGATAGCCCGTGTGGCGAACGTAAATTTTGTCGGTCATCTTAGCACCTGTCAGGCGCACCTTATCGGCGTTGATGACAATCACGTTATCTCCGCAGTCAACGTGTGGAGTGAAGTTGGTTTTGTGTTTGCCGCGAATCAGGCGTGCGATATTGCTGGCCAGCCGACCGAGCACTTCGCCCTGAGCGTCAACCACAATCCAATCCTTCTGCACCGTTTCTTTGTTGGCAGAGATGGTTTTGTAACTGAGCGTATTCACTGTTATGGAGACTAATTGTTTGATTTTTAAATGCTTACCTATAATAAATATAGGCCCGTCCTGAAACGGGAGTGCAAATATAGGTGGTATGGGTCTGAAAAACAAGGGTATGCAGAGAATATGACGCAAAACCGTGATTTTCAAAAACCTAACCGGATTACTTTAGCTGACGGACTCCTTTCGCCTAGATTGCGTAGCATGTCATAGCGAGAAGAGAAAGATAGCAGCTATGTGAATTTGAAAACATTTCGGGCTGGGCTCCCATCTGACAAAACCCATATAGTTGATCCCACTATAGCTGCGTAAGTGTAAAACTAGTTACCCATTCAAGAACTGAGCCGATCATCTTGAAGATGATCGGCTCAGTTCTTGAATGGGTAAATGCTTACTTATAAACCGCTAATAATTCGGGAGTAAACATTATTTAATAGGTTGCCATCATACGTTTGCGAGGCATCATCCGATATATTAAGTACAATGTTTGATGCACTGCCTGTATTAGCACTGGTACGAGTCACGCTAAAGCCTAGTACAGATTTTCCATTGGCCGCAATAGATTGTCCGGCCGCAATGGCTAGCGTTAGCTGAATGTCAGATGCATTATTGGTAACACTCCATTTGGTATTATCTACCGCAACAGGATTAGCTGTTCCATCGGTGACATTGATACTGGTGAGCGTATTATCATAACCAATTGTGTAGCCTGCGGGTACTGAGATCGTAATTGTTGTGTTTCCCGTAGAAGAAAACACGCCACCAACTTCGGCTATAGTCGCTACAAAGTTGTTTGTGGCATTCTCGCTAAAGCTAGCTTGAGGTAGATCAATCGTAGGCGTTAAGTCCGTAGCCGCAAACAGGAACCTGGCCGTTACCGGGAAGTGGTCAGATGTAGTAGTACCACCTGTAATTGGCCGAATTGCCTTCACCGAATTCTGTACATACTGTATTCCACTAGCCGGGAAGGCTCCATTCGTGCTAATTTCATTCGAGATCGTTAGGTGGTCTATAATGTCTGGGTAAGAAGCTGTGCTGGAAATATTACAGTTACTGAGCTGCCTGGTAATCACAGTATAATCGGGAGACGTTGACAACGCACTAAAGGAGGTAATATTGGTAGTGCTGGTTGTTGCATCTATATAAATTGACTGATCTACATCGTCATTATAGTCGCCCATAATCAACACGTTATCGGTTGGGTATGTAGTATCAAGGTAGCTTTTGAGCGAGTTGAAGTCGGCTATACGACGGCTGTATGACGAGGCATCTGATCCCGACTTGGCATGGAGACCCACAAGTTTTAGGGGTTTCTTAATCCCGTTGATCGTAACATCGCAGCTCATCAATAAAGGAAACCGATTCGACGCCCAGGCGCTGGCGCTTAACGAAGCAGGGAAATCCAGAATCTGGCTCGCCGATACGTTAGTCACGATAGCTGTGTTATATACAAAGCATACTTTCTGGGCATAAGTGGTAGGGTCGCTAGGTACTTCTGGAATATCGAACCAGTGTGAATAATAAATAGCTGGTGTACGGGATGGATTTGCACCGCATGTGTAGGTATACGATTTTCCTGTATTCGTATTTAACGTTGCAACAATGGCATCCAATTTGGATAGGTCTGTAATTTCTTCAAGGCAATAAATATCCTGGTTCATTGCCTGCAGTTGTTGTTGAACATTAGCCTGCTGCTGAACTTCGTTGGTAGGGCCGAAGCCTGTATTGCCAAGCCATTCTACGTTCCACCAGACAATATCTAAGGTGTTATCCAGGGAGACTGCTGTACCGCCTGTTCCTACCTCTGGGCAGGAGGCTGTATTTGCTGTTGCACCAGGCACATCGGCGGTTGAACGGGGCAGTATCTGACAGACGTTATTGAACTGGCTCACGACACCCGTAATATCTACAGCGCCAGATGGGCGGGTTGCACCTACTAAATCTGTTCCATTCTGGATGCGCAATTGTGTGCCATCGCTTAGAGTGTACGTAGTATTTCCAGAAAGAGTAGTACCGGCAGGTGTTACAATGCTCACACTTGGTAACGTGACCAGCTCTCCTTTGTGGTTGCAAAGGGTAGCAGTTGATACAGTTGTTGATGTAGGTATTTCATTAGCCGCAGAAGTTTTAACGAAACAGCCTGTGAAGTTTTTCAACTCTTTGTCTGTTTGATAGGTAGCTAATTCGCCTGCTACCTGTATTTCGTCGCCAACACTCAGCTCTGGAATCTCGATCGTTGTACCTGTTCCGGTATATAACAAAATACCACCTGTTGCATCCTGAATATAAATGTTTGTCGTCAGGATAGAGGTAACCCGACCTGTCGCTTTAAAGACTACTCCATCCGTAGCAGCACGAATTGTACTGATTGGATTAGAAATACCACAAGGACCAGTAGCTCCGGCAGGGTAAACTGTTCCACTAACTGCAACTGACTTTGAACTGGCTACTTCTGTAGTGTTTACGGTAATCGTACCCGAATAAGGGCCGGCAGCAAGACCAGCGGCTAAACGGGTGTAGATAGGTTGATTTACGGAGCCATCACCTGCTGGCGTTAATGAAAGCGGACTTGCTGTAAATCCTGAACTACTACTTGTCGAAACTTCAAAGTTTGCAGAAGGGGAAACAACTACGGGAGTTGCGGGTGAAAGATTTTTACCTGCAACCGTAAAGGTAGTGCTGGAAGTAGGGGTTTCACCGGCTGTATAGGTCATACCTGGTAGAGATACGGCTGAAACGGCGATTCTTGGATCATTATTTAGTGGAGAGTAGGATAGTGAAAAATCATCGAGACCTGTAGTAGGTCGGCTACCACTACCCGTACTGGCTGTTAAGGCAACAACCCGTATCCAAACAGCCTGGCCAATATTGTCCAGGGCAAAACCAAATTCGTAGTTTACCGTATTGTTAGAAAAGGTAGAACCGCCAATGGCTTGCGTGGCTACCGTAGTAAAGCTAGTCGGCGAATCACCTAGTCCATACTGAACAGCCCAGATAGTTGTTCTTGCAGATGAAGGATCAAGCGATTGGAGTTTTAAGGAAAGTTTAAAGTCTTGTAAGCCAGTAGTATTGGCGAGTTTAACACCAAAGGCTGCACCAGGGTCACCTAATGAACCTGTCTGCCTAATAGCTATAGCTCTGTCTGTTGATGCATTTTGCTGTGTGTTAGTTGAACCAGCACCTAAATCTCCTGATGCTACATTTCTGAAGTTACCAGTTGTTGACGTCCATGCTGTTGTAGCAGAAACGTAAGTCGCTGTATTTCCTAGTGTTGTACTAGTCGCACCTGTGTAAATAGACCAGCTAGAGGGAAGGCTTGAGCCGAGGCCATCAAATGTTTCGGTGTACGATGTACCCGTTAGTGATACCTGTGCCAGTAACGTGTTCGTTACCAGAAGAAAAGCCAGAACGAAGAGTAGTTGTTTAAACATAATTAAAACGGGTCAGAGAAAGACAAATTCTAAAGTTTGAAGTGTATTAATGTTTATTTAGCCTATAAATTAAAACTACAATCGTTTATGAAGATGCGTTTTGTATGTTATTTATTTATGTTCATAAGAAAGTTAAATATTTACTTGGAAAAATTAAATTAGTGGTTGACATTATGTATTAATGCAAACAATTATGTTGTTAAAGAAACACATATGCTAATTACATGTATTAGCCACTATTAGCATTTTTTAGTGATTTTACTTGCTGATCAAGATAATCGGCCTTCCTTATTGAAAAAGTATATCTATTTAATGTGTTGATTTTCAGTGGATTAATAAAATTTTGTTTGTTTTTGTTTTCAAATAATGATAGGAGCATACTCGGTTATAACACAGGCAGTTCTGTAGCTGGCGATTTGTGAAGGAAAACCTAATACCAATAAATTCTTACATTTGGTAAGCTATAAACAATAGCTGGTACAGGTATCCCACGCCTTATTCGAGCGCTTAAAGACAAGAAGTTTGCTTCTTCTTTATACAGATGAACGTACCTGTGCAAAAGGCCGGGTAAACTATAGACCGACTTGATTTATGAAAAATTGGTGGAAACGGTTTAATGAGTTTGCCCGCTTACCCATTGCAGACCAACGGTTGATCACACAAACATTTACAGTTGTGGTCCTAATTCGGATAGGGTTGAAATTTCTTTCATTTCAGCAATTCAGGACGGTATACAGTAAAGTAACTGCGGCAAAGAAATACAACAATACTGTAGACCAGCTAATTGAGCGAAGAGTCTGGGCTATTCAAAAAGTAAGCGGTACCTTATCCGCAGTTTGCTTACCGCAGGCATTGGCACTAACTTATTTCCTGAGAACGGAAAAAGATGTTGAGCTTATTGTAGGCGTTCAGAAAAGCCATACGTTTGAGGCTCACGCCTGGGTTGAAAAGAATGGAACAATATTGATTGGTCAATCGCCAGATAGTAGCTTTCAACCGATTTGGGTCTGGCAGTAGAATTAGCATAAATTGTCAATGCAGCAACAACTGGATATATGGATACGAGCCGTGGTTCGTTGGTTTGGTTATATTCCCAATCGTGACTTGTCGGGGTGGATATTGCTTATAATAGCCGTAATACTAGGCTTGGCAGTTGATTTCGTCGTGACACAAATCATTCGGTTTATCGTACGTCGTCGGCCATTTCGGACGCTGGCTTTTCTCAAGATCTATGCACGCTGGGCGTTCTGGGTGTTCGTGCCTTCTCTGTTTTTCCTGTTGGCAACCAATATGCAATCAGAACGGTTTCTGCGTCGGCATCCCGTTGCCAACAAAACGGCCGAAATTCTCTTTCTGATTGCTACTACCTGGTTAGTCGTTCAATTGCTTAAAGTCGGCGAGCAAAGGCTTATTCATGAGTACGACACAACAAAAGATGTTAATCTCTCGCAACGAAAATTTGTTACACAGGTTCGTTTTGTGCGTCGATTGACCGCTATTCTTGTTGTTGTTCTAGGGACATCGTTGATGCTGATTTCATTCCAGGGAAGTCGGAAAGTGGGATTAAGCGTGCTGACTTCGGCAGGTGTTGTATCCGTTGTTATTGGATTTGCCGCCCAGAAAACATTAGCGAATCTGCTGGCCGGTATTCAAATAGCCTTTAACCAGCAGATTCGGTTAGATGATGCGGTAGTTGTTGAAAAGGAGTGGGGACGCATCGAAGAAATCAACCTTACGAGTGTAATTGTTCGGCTCTGGGATCGCCGTCGACTTATCCTGCCCATCACGTACTTTGTTGAAACGCCTTTCGAGAACTGGACGCGCTCCGATGCTTCTATCATTGGGTCAATTTTTCTGTACCTGGATTATAACGTGCCTGTTGACAAGGTTCGGGAAAAGGCGCGCAAACTGGCCGAAGCCGATCCTCTCTGGACGGGCGACAGCTTTGCGGTACAAGTGACGGACACAACGCCCACCTGTATTCAGCTACGTATCCTTGTATCGGCCCAGGATGCGCCATCGGCTTTTGATTTACGTTGCCATATGCGCGAACAATTAATTGCGTTTATTCGTGATGAATATCCACTGGGCCTGCCCCAGACACGTTTGGTACTGGCTGAAGAGTTGAAGCCGGAGGAAAAACATGTATGAAGATGTATGGTATAGGATATATGATGTATCTCAGAGACATATATTATATATCCTATATCATACCACACGGGCGGCCCCGATCCCTCTACTCTTCCCAGCCAAACGATCGCTCAATGGCTTTTTGCCAACCGCGCATAAGCTTTTTTCGCTGGGTATCGTCCATGTTCGACTCATAGGTGCGGGCAATGCCCCAGTTCTGACGTAGATCGTCTAGGTTCTGCCAATAGCCTACCGCAAGTCCGGCTGCGTAGGCTGCGCCAAGGGCTGTTGTTTCGGTCATGCGCGGGCATACAACGGGTCCATTCAGCACATCGGCCTGAAACTGCATCAGGAGTGAGTTAACAACCATACCGCCATCTACCCGAAGGGATTTTAACGATACGTTTGCATCCTGTTCCATAGCTCGTACTACATCGACGGTCTGATAAGCAGTTGCTTCCAGGACAGCCCTTGCTAAGTGACCCTTGTTCACAAAGCGGGTTAAACCGGCAATGACTCCCCGTGCGTCAGCCTTCCAGTGGGGTGCGTATAGCCCCGAAAAAGCGGGTACAAAATAGGCTCCCCCATTGTCTTCTACGGAGCGGGCGAGCGTTTCTATATCAGTGCTTTTCTTAATAATACCCAAATTGTCGCGAAGCCACTGAACCAGTGCACCTGTTATGGCAACGCTACCTTCAAGTGCATACTGAACAGGTTCGTTTTGAAACTGGTAAGCCACCGTTGTGAGCAAGCCATAGGTTGACTCACGCAGTTCGGTGCCTGTGTTCATGAGCAGGAAGCAGCCCGTACCATAGGTGTTTTTGGCTTGCCCTGCCTCAAAGCAGGTTTGACCCACCAAAGCTGCCTGCTGATCGCCCAAAATACCGGCAATGGGTACGCCAGGTAATACTTCGGAGGTAACCGTTCCATATACTTCGCTGCTTGGCCGAATCTGGGGCAGCATAGCACGGGGAACCGTGAAATCAGTCAGTAAATCATCATCCCAGTTGAGGGTACGGAGGTTCATTAATTGGGTCCGGCTGGCGTTTGTAACATCGGTAAGATGTAAACCACCATGCGGACCACCCGTCAGATTCCAGACCACAAACGTATCCATGTTGCCGAAGAGTGCATCGCCCCGTTCGGCTTCTTCCCGTAGTCCCGGTACGTTATCTAATAGCCACTTAAGTTTCAGACCACTGAAATAAGTGGCCAGTGGCAAACCGGTTTTGTGGCGAAAACGGTCCTGCCCGGCTTGGCCCGCCGAAAATTGGGTGACTAAATCTGCCGTTCGCATATCTTGCCAGACGATGGCATTGTAGTAGGGTTTGCCGGTTTTTCGGTTCCAGACTACGGTTGTTTCGCGTTGGTTAGTAATGCCAACAGCCGCAATGTCCTGCACGGAAAGTTTTCCTTTGATACGAGCTAAGGCAACAACTTCGAGCGTATTGCGCCAGATTTCTTCCGGATCATGCTCGACCCAGCCCGGTTGTGGGTAAATTTGTTTATGTTCTTTCTGGGCCACCGAGACAATCTGCCCCTGTCTGTCGAATACGATGCAGCGAGTACTGGTGGTTCCCTGGTCAATGGCGGCTACGTAGGTAGGCATAAGGTGTTTAGGGATATTCGTTTAAGACCGTAATATTGTCAAATTATCCAATTAGTTTAGCGAAAAACCCTATACCAATGAAAAAAAGAACCTTTCTGAAATTATCCTCCGCATTAATGGCAACCCCTATACTAGCACCACTAACGACTTGGGCAGCAGACGATAAGCTCAAAAACTGGGCGGGTAATTACCAGTATAGTACCGATAAACTATATAAAGCCAAGTCGATTCCGCAGGTTCAGGAACTTGTTAAAAAATACAGTGAACTAAAGGTACTTGGCACGCGCCATTGCTTTAACGGCATTGCCGATAGCACCAATAATCTCATTTCGCTGGGCGAAATGGACGATGTTATCTCGCTGGATACCAAAGCCCATACAGTAACGGTAGATGCCAGTATGAAATATGGCCAATTGGCTCCTTATCTCGATAAAAAAGGCTTCGCTTTACATAATCTGGCTTCATTACCCCATATTTCCATTGCAGGTGCCTGCGCTACGGCAACTCATGGCTCGGGTGTGAAAAATGGTAATCTGTCGACGGCCGTTGCCGCCATGGAAATTGTTACAGCTAAAGGGGAGGTGCGCACCTTGTCACGAGCCAAAGATGGCGAAACGTTTCGGGCGGCTGTTGTTCATTTGGGTGCTCTGGGTGTTGTTACAAAAGTTACGCTCGATATTCAGCCAACGTTTATGATGCGGCAGGATGTCTATGAAAATCTGCCACTAGCGCAACTTCAGCAGCATTTCGAGGCCATTGTATCGAGCGGGTACAGCGTAAGTCTGTTCACCGATTGGCAAAAGAAACGCATCAATGAGGTTTGGATAAAAAGCCGGATCGAAAAAGGAAAGACATTCGATGCCAAGTCCGAACGCGGAACCGCAGAGTTTTACGGTGCCAAACGCGCTACGAAAAACCTGCACCCTATTGCCGAACTCTCTGCCGTTAATTGTACAGAGCAAATGGGTGTGCCTGGCCCCTGGTATGAACGTTTACCCCACTTCCGCATGGGCTTCATACCCAGTAGTGGTAAGGAGTTGCAATCCGAATATTTTGTGCCGCGCAAGAATGCCGTCGAGGCTATTCTGGCGGTTGAGAAGCTGAACGCTCACATCAGCCCACATCTGATGATTACCGAACTACGGACTATCGACGCCGACAATTTCTGGATGAGCCCCTGCTATAAACAGCCGAGCCTGGCCATTCACTTTACCTGGAAACAGGACTGGGCTTCGGTTAAAAAGGTGCTGCCGATGATCGAAAAAGAATTGGCTCCATTTAACCCCCGGCCACATTGGGGGAAGTTGTTTACGTTGGCTCCCAAACAATTACAGTCGCGCTACGAAAAATTGCCGGAGTTCAAGCAATTAATGAAAGAATACGATCCGCAGGGGAAATTCCGTAATGCGTTTCTGGACACGAATTTGTTTGGAAGTTAGAACGAATGAAAAATGGATAGTGTACAATGAATAATGAGAATAGCCTATCACTCATTATTCATTGTACACTATCCATTTTCATTCGTTTACAACGCGAACCACCGAATCAAAATCCCACCTATAACCGCGCCAACTAGCGGGCCCACTACGGGTATCCAGGCGTATCCCCAATCGGAAGAGCCTTTGCCGGGAATGGGGAGCAGGGCATGGGCCAGACGAGGACTGAAATCGCGGGCGGGGCTCATGGCATAACCCGTCGTACCACCAAGCGAAAGGCCAATACTCCAGACTAAAATACCGACTAAATATGGGCCAACGCCAATCGCTAATTCGCCGAGATTTTTAGACGATATACCCGCCAGCCCCAGTATAAGTACCAACGTAGCCAGCGATTCGCTCAGCAAATTGGCACCTGTATTACGAATGGCTGGACCCGTAGCAAAACAGGCCAGTTTGGAAGCCGGATCAGGGGTAGCGGCCCAGTGGGGGAGGTATTGTAGCCAGACTAAGGTAGCACCCAGAAACGCGCCAATCAGTTGCGCTGTAATATAGGGTACCATATGACTATAATCGTTGGTGGCTACGGCGAAGGCCACTGTAACGGCAGGATTCAAATGAGCATCGGTACTACCAAAAGCTTTAGAAACGAATACACCCATCGTTACCGCAAAAGCCCATCCCGCCGTAATAACAATCCATCCCGACGATTCGCCTTTGGTCTGTTTCAACACAACATTGGCTACGACACCATCGCCCAGCAAAATGAGCACCATTGTACCAATTAATTCACCAAGAAAAGGAGAGGTTTGCATGAGAAATAAATAGTCGTTAGTCGGCAGCCATTGATCAAATCAGCAATTGAAACTATCTACTGACGATTGACTTATGACTGCTGGCTAACGACTGAATTCAAGGTTTAGGAATAGTTTGTGCGAATTAAGTGATATTTTTGGCCGCATTCCAAACACCAGGTCAAGATTTCTCACTTTTACCCGTTTAGCGGTACGCTTATACGTCATGAAAAGCATCATTTTTGAAAAAACTGGCAAACCTTCTGATATTCTCAAATCAACTGATATACCGTTACCTGAACCCGGCCCCAATGAAGTTCGGGTGAAAGTGATTGCAGCGCCCATTAATCCGTCCGACATCATGTTCGTGCAGAACCTGTACGGTATTCGGCCGCAGTTGCCTTCAGGGGCAGGTTTTGAGGGTGTAGGCATTGTAGACGCACTGGGCGAAGGTGTTCAAATGAGAACCGGTATACGGGTGAGTTTTACGAGCATCGGCACCTGGTCGGAATATGCAATTGCCCACCAGCGTAGCCTGATTCCCGTGCCCGATGCCATGCCGGATGACATAGCGGCTCAGTTATTTGTGAACCCATTCACAGCTTATGCTATGGTGCAGGATGCAAAAGTGCCGGAAGGTGGTTGGCTGATGCTGACGGCGGCTGGTTCGGCATTTGGGAAAATGGTGATTCAACTCTGTAAAATGCGAGGTATCAATACCATCGGAACTGTTCGACGAGATGACCTTAACGAGGAATTGAAAGCGCTGGGTTTGACTGAAGTCGTCAATGTAGAAACTGAAAACCTGTCGGCCCGCGTCAAACAAATCACCGCGGGTGCGGGCGTTGCCTGTGTACTGGATTCCGTTGGTGGACACACCGCCAGCGAAGCGCTGAAATGCCTTAGCAAAGGAGGAACGATGCTTATTTATGGCGTATTGAGCATGCAGGACCCGACCATTAATGCAGGCTTACTCATATTCAGGGAGTTGACCGTCAGAGGATTTTGGCTGACGGACTGGATGCGTCGGGTAGATAGCCATACCCGGCAGGATGTTGCCCAGAATGTGATCAGTTTGCTGGCGTCCGGAGCCATTCAATTGCCTGTTGAAGCATCCTATTCACTCGACCAGATCACTGAAGCCGTCGAACATGCCGATCGTCATGGCCGGTGGGGAAAGATTCTGGTAAAACCCTGATGGTTTCTAAACAGTGCTGTAAATCCTGAGTTTTGATCTAAGTTATGTAGGCATTATCTAACTTTCTCTTTATCATAACCAAGGCTTCGTTATCTTTGAAACAATATCTGGGGAAAGCCACGCGTTTGTTCCAGTAACGACCGCAGGTCTAACCTCACTCACTTACCCGACTCGTTCGTATGCTCTTGCTCCAGGTTCCGGCTGTTGATACTACGGCCGCATCGCTGTCGGCCACTACGGCTGCCCAACCCCAATCGTTGCAACTATTTGATTTGGTAGCCAAAGGCGGCTGGGTCATGATACCCATTGCGTTTTTGTTCTTTGCCGCGCTTTACCTGATTTTTGAGCGGTATTTCGTTATTCGTTCTCAAACCAAGTCCGACGCCAATTTCATCGATAACATCCGTGATATGATCGCGCAGGGCAATATCAAATCGGCCGAATCATTCGCCAAGAACCAGCGGACGTCTATGGGACGCGTGTTCGAAAAAGCTATTGGTCGGATTGGGTCGCCGATTCGGGAAATCGAAAGCACGGTCGAAACCGTTGGCCAAATTGAATTGTCCCGTCTGGAACGCAACATGGGCTATTTAGGAATTATTGCTGGTATTGCCCCGATGATGGGGTTTATCGGGACTATTTCCGGTATCATCCGTATTTTCTACGATATCTCTCTATCCGATAATATTAGCGTTGGAATCATCGCTGGTGGATTGTACGAGAAAATGATTACGTCGGGTGCTGGTCTTATTGTGGGCGTTATTGCCTATACAGGCTATCACTTATTGAACATGATGATCGAGCGATTTACGCTTTCGCTTGAAGTGAATGCCTTTGAATTTATCGAAGTTCTCCAGAAACCAACTACCGAACCCGCCCGGATGCGGTAAGTGCTTTAGTCATTCATTGTCATTGGTAGTCATGAGTTGTCATTCTATTATAGCGACAATCAATGGCAATTAATGACCAGCAATGACTATTAATGACAAGAAGTAATGAAACTCCGTCGAAAACAAAAGTTTGCTGCCGAAGTCGCGACGTCCTCGCTGAACGACATCATGTTTTTCCTGTTGTTGTTCTTCCTGATTATCTCGACGGTTGCCAATCCGAACGTTATTAAGTTGATGTTGCCTAAAGCATCTGCCTCACAACAACTGAGTAAGAAACAGGTAACGCTATCGGTTGACGACAAGAAACAATACTTTATCGATAAAAAACCAGTTGATCCTGCCAACTTGGAAACCGAACTCAAAACAATTATGGCCGGTATTGCTGAACCGACCGTTGTTGTCCGTTTCGATAAAACGTTAACCGTTCAGGATTTAGTAGATGTACTCCAAACCGGTGCCAAATTGAATATTAAAATGGTGATGGCTACGTCGAAATAGAACCTAGCCTATACTGGTTTTCTTCGATTAATTTGATTTTGACGCCGAAGCATTAGAATGCTTCGGCTTTTTTGTTGATTTAAATCAATTTCATCGGCTTTGTGGTTGTATGGTACACAACTCAACCACTCATGATAGCTGACTACACCGAAGCCCCTGTTTGCCATGTCGATGATCTTGTCGATGGCGAATTGAAAGAAGTCCGCGTGGGCGATACCGACGTATTGCTGGCTCGTGCCGATGGCCAATACTATGCGCTGTTTCCTAAATGTTCTCATTATCAAGGGCCTTTGGTAAAAGGCTTGCTCAATGGACATCGGCTCGTTTGTCCATGGCATAATGCCTGTTTTGACATTCGAAATGGGCATCGACTGGAAGCTCCTGCGCTCAATGGCTTGCCAACGCACGAGGTACGCATTGAAAATGATCAGGTCTTTGTTCGCTTGACGACAGAGAAGGAAAGTTTGGAAAATCCACTATCGGCACCCGACGAAGCTACTACCGAAACATACGTTATTGTTGGCAGTGGGGGAGCCGGTGCTTTCGCGGCTGAAGGCATGCGCGAAGGCGGTTTCACGGGTAAAATCGTGATGCTGACCGAAAGCGGTGAAGTCCCCTATGATCGCCCCAACTGTTCCAAAGATTATCTGCAAGGCAAGGCCCCCGATGAATGGATGCCGCTTCGTTCCGATGAGTTTTATCAGGATTATGGTATCGAAGTACGCACAGGCCAGCATGTAACGTCGCTCGATCCTGCTGAAAAGCGTATCGAACTGGCTTCTGGTGAAACGATTACTTATGATAAAGCACTAATTTGTTCGGGAGGTAAGCCGAATGCGCTGCCAGGTTTAGATCTCAATCTCAACGGAATTTATTCGCTACGAAGTTTGCACGATAGCCAGACCTTGCGGGAACTGGGCAAGCAGGGCAAACGTGTGGTTATTGTTGGAAGCTCATTTATTGGTCTGGAAGGTGCCATGAGTTTACGTAAACTAGGAAGCGAAGTAGACGTAATTGGTCTGGAAAAGACGCCTTTCGAGAAAATTTTGGGCGAAACAATTGGGCGTGTTATACAAGGATGGCATCAGAAAGAGGGCATCCGGTTTCACCTCGGCCGGAAAGTCGATCATATAGAAGGAGAAAGTACCATTAGCGCCGTTGTTCTCGACAATGGGGAACGGATTCCTGCCGATTTTGTGCTGCTGGGTCTGGGTGTTAAACCGCGCACCGATTTTCTGAAAGGCGTTCCGCTTGAGAAAGATGGCGGTGTTAAAACAGATGCCTACCTGAATGTCACCGATGGATTATACGCAGCTGGCGACATTGCTCATTATCCTGTTATCGATGGTTTTCAGCGGATTGAACACTGGAAAGTAGCTGGCCAGCAGGGCCATACAGCCGGTTTAATAATGGCGGGAAAAGACGAACCGTATCAGGCTGTCCCGTTCTTCTGGAGTAATCAGCAAGGTAAGCGCATTAATTATGTGGGTCACGCTACCAAAATTGACGATATCATATACGATGGTGATCCCGAGAAAGACGACTCGTTTTTAGCGCTCTATGTTCAGGATGGGCAGATCAAAGCAGCGGCTGGACTCAAACGGGATCAGGATATCATTGCCATTCGGGAATTGATGCATGAAGGCCGAATGCCATCGGTCGAAACCGCCCGGAAGGGGGTAAAATGGGTTAAGGAACTGAAAAACGCCTGATTCCGCCGAAACGTGTTTACATTTGTAGCCTGACCGTGAGAAACCCCGGTTTGGTTATGACGCATCAACTTATACTTAGAAAACCGCTCGCGTTTTTCGATCTCGAAACAACCGGTATCAACATTGCCAAGGATCGCATCATTGATATCTGTATCATGAAAGCGCTTCCCGGTGGTGAAGTTGTCAGTAAAACCCAGCGTGTACATCCGGGTATGCCCATACCATTGGAGTCGAGCCTGATTCATGGTATTTACGACGACGATGTAAAAGACGCACCCCCATTTAAATCGGTTGCCCGAACGCTGGCCCAGTTTCTGGATGGGTGCGATCTGGCAGGCTTTAACTGCAATCGCTTCGATGTCCCGTTGCTTGTCGAAGAGTTTCTGCGTGCTAACGTAGACTTCGATATGAAAAATCGGCGGTTGGTGGATTCGCAGCGCATTTTTCATCTGATGGAACCCCGAAATCTTTCGGCGGCTTACCGATTCTATTGCAACAAAGAATTAATCGGTGCTCACGGTGCCGAAGCAGATACAATAGCCACCCTCGAAGTGCTCGATGCGCAGGTACAACGCTACATGGGCATGGTTGCCAAAGCGGATAATGGGCAGGATGTCATCTTCGAAAATGATGTGGATATGCTTCATAGTCTGACGGCAAACACGAATGTTGACCTCGCCGGGCGGATAATTCTCAACGACAAAGGCGAAGAGGTATTCAATTTCGGGAAACACAAAGGTTTTCCTGTGTTGGAGGTACTTAAGAAGGAACCTTCTTTCTACGACTGGATATTGAAAGGCGAATTCCCGCTGGATACTAAACGCCGATTGACCGAAATCAGGCTGCGGATGTTTAGTAATGGCATCGGGAAAAAGTAATAAAGCGAAGTAGGTGGACTAGGTGAAGCGGTTAAAATTTACGCTCAGCACGTATTCCACCTATTTCAATTATACACCAAGCCCGAATAATCTTTACATTTGCGACACTTTCTATTAACCGGCAACTCATGCAACCCACGCAGGACGTCCTCATTCCGGAAGTCATTCAGCAAATACCGCTCACCTATTACCTGATTCTCAGCACTGCGCTGTTTGTTATCGGAATCATTGGTGTATTGACCCGGCGTAATGCCATCATCATCTTCATGTCCATTGAGTTAATGCTCAATGCGGTCAACCTGTTGCTCATCGCATTTTCGTCGTATCGATCAGATTCGTCGGGGCAGGTATTCGTCTTTTTCATTATGGCCGTTGCTGCCGCTGAAGTATCAGTCGGGCTGGCTATTATTGTTATGATTTACCGCAATACCCGCTCCATCGATGTGGGCTTGCTTAATAAATTGAAATGGTAAAATAACTCGTCAGTCGATAGCTGCTAGTTAATATTGACTGGCACATTCTATCGACCGTCGACTATTGACTAACGACCAATGAAAATAGAATTACTCTGCGCCTTAATTCCGCTTTTTCCGCTGATTGGCTTTTTGATTAATGGCCTCGGTTTTCGTCGGGTACCAACGGGCCTGGCTGGCGCAATTGCCACGGTAGCTGTTCTGGCCTCTTTTGTACTATCCATTTCTCTATTCAGTTCCTTTGCTGGCGACGCTCAACCGATCGTCGCTACGCTTTTCGACTGGATCAGCGTTGGTGATTTACACATCAATTTCTCGTTTCAGATTGACCAGTTATCGTTATTGATGCTGCTGGTTGTAACGGGTGTTGGATCGTTGATTCACCTGTACAGCATTGGCTATATGAGCCACGATGAAGGATTCGGCAAGTTCATGGCGTTCCTGAACTTGTTTATTTTCTTCATGCTCCTGCTGGTGATGGGTTCCAACTACGTCATCATGTTCATTGGCTGGGAAGGCGTGGGTCTGTGTTCCTACCTGCTCATTGGCTTCTGGAATAAGAATACCAGCTACAACAATGCCGCTCGTAAAGCTTTCGTCATGAACCGCATTGGTGACCTGGGCTTTCTGTTGGGCATATTCATGCTCATTAACACCTTCGGTACGGTTGAGTACATCGATATTTTCAAACAGGCGACAAGCCTGGAGATCGGCGACAAGACCGTGTTGGCAATCACGCTCCTGCTATTTGTAGGCGCGATGGGTAAATCGGCGCAGATTCCCCTGTATACCTGGCTACCCGACGCTATGGCCGGTCCAACACCCGTTTCGGCCCTGATTCACGCAGCTACGATGGTGACCGCCGGTATTTATATGGTCGTTCGTTCGAATGTGCTCTATACCTTATCGCCATTAACGCTCGAAATCGTTGGTGGTATTGCCATTGCTACGGCCTTGCTGGCTGCTTCGATTGGTCTCCTGCAAAACGATATTAAGAAAGTACTGGCCTATTCGACGGTTTCGCAGTTGGGCTACATGTTCCTTGGCTTGAGCGCAACGGCCTACACGGCGGGTATGTTTCACGTCATTACCCATGCGTTCTTCAAAGCCTTATTGTTCCTCGGAGCCGGTAGCGTGATTCATGCTATGTCCGACGAGCAGGATATTCGGAAAATGGGTGGTTTACGGAAAGCATTGCCTGTTACATTTATCACGTTCCTGATTGGTACGATCGCTATTTCAGGCTTGCCACCATTTGCCGGGTTCTTCTCGAAAGACGAAATACTGGCGCACGTTTTCGAACATAGCAAAGTACTCTGGGCATTGGGCGTTCTGGGTTCCGGTCTGACATCGTTCTACATGTTCCGCCTGTTATTCCTGACCTTCTTTGGCGAGTTCCGGGGAACTGAAGAGCAAAAACACCATCTTCATGAGTCGCCCGTTACGATGACGGCACCGCTGGTTGTGCTGGCGATACTATCGGCAGTTGGTGGCGCGCTTAACTTACCGGGTGATGGCTGGTTGAGTCACTTCATGGCTCCCTTATTTGAAGGCTCGCGTCAGGTTAACCCCGAAGCGTTTGCTGAATCGACTATTGAACACAGCACGGAATATGTTCTGATTGCCGTTTCGGCAGGTGTTGCTTTAGTGGCTATGATCATTGCGTATGTCATGTACATCAGCCGGGGAGCTGTTCCTGCTCCCGAAACTTCCGAGCGCTCATTGCCAGAACAGGTCATTTACAACAAATATTATGTCGATGAACTGTACGAAACCATCATTGTTCGCCCGATACGCGGATTAGGGGATGCCTTGTATAGCTTTGGCGAAGGCCTGATCGACGGCATTGTAAATGGCGTGGCCTGGTTAGTACAGAAAAGCGCGGCACAACTCCGGTTGTTGCAAAGTGGCTCGATTGGCTTCTATGTCCTGGCCATGGTTGTGAGTATCGTTGTCATTTTTGCCCTGCGGTTTTTCATTCGATTGTAATTAAATCCAACAGATTCGCGATACATCACCCATCGTAATCGTCCATCGGTATATGCTTACATTATTTCTGATTTTTTATCCTGTCGTAGCGGCTACTCTGATCCTGATGTTTCGGGGAGAACGGATAAAGCAGGCGGCTTTGGTAGCTGCGCTGGTCGAATTAGCATTCGCAGGTTACGCCTTCGTTGGATTTAAACCTGATGCAAGTTCGCAGTTTGGCTTCGACTATGCCTGGATTAACTCGCTGGGAATCCGATTTAGCGGAGGTATCGACGGTATCAGCGTGTTGCTTGTATTGCTCACCGGGTTGCTGGTTCCATTCATCATACTCTCTACGTTTGAACGGAATTATCCACGTCCTTCTCTGTTTTATGCACTGATGCTGTACATGCAGGCAGCTTTGATGGGCGTCTTTACCGCTCGTGACGGGTTTCTTTTCTATTTCTTCTTCGAAGCTGCACTGATTCCAATTTACTTCCTGGCGGCCATGTGGGGAGGAGCCAATCGGATTCCGGTCACGTTCAAATTCTTTGTTTATACCATTTTTGGTAGCTTATTCATGTTGCTTGCCCTAGTGTACTTATACTACCAGACACCAGCAACCGCCGTGTCGGCTCACTCGGCAGCTATCATCGATTTTTATAAACTTAATCTGACTCCCGAAGCTGAAACCTGGGTTTTCTGGGCCTTCTTTATCGCTTTTGCCATTAAGATGCCCGTGTTCCCATTCCATACCTGGCAGCCAGATACCTACGTTGAATCGCCAACACCAGCCACTATGTTGTTAGCTGGAATTATGCTCAAAATGGGCGTTTATGGGTTGATTCGCTTTATTCTGCCAATCGTACCACTCGGCGTTGAAACCTGGGGTAAAACAGCCGTCGTTCTATCGGTTATTGGTATTATCTATGGAGCAATCATTGCCATTCGTCAGCGTGATATGAAGCGGCTAATTGCTTATTCATCGTTTTCGCACGTTGGACTGATGGCCGCTGGTGTTTTCTCGCAAACCGAAACGGGTATGCAGGGTGCCTTGGTGCAGATGCTGGCACACGGTATCAACGTGGTGGGCCTTTTCTTCGTAGCCGATATCATTTTCTCGCGTACGAAGACCAATCAGTTAGATCAGCTGGGCGGCATTACACAAACAACGCCTAAGTTGACAGTCTTCTTCCTGATTATGCTCTTGGGTAGTGTGGCACTACCACTTACCAATGGCTTCATTGGTGAGTTCCTGTTATTGCATGGTGTCTTTACCTACAATAATTATCTGGGCTTAGCGGCTGGCTTCACGATTATTTTCGGTGCCGTTTATATGCTTCGTATGTTCCAGAAAAGCATGTTTGGAGCAACGTCATCACGCACGGAGTCATTTACCGATCTGACTAGTTCCGAAAGCTGGGTATTTATTCCGCTAGTCGTCCTTGTTTTCTGGATAGGTATCTACCCGCATTCATTTTTGAAAGTAACCGAACCCGCTGTTGCCAATATGATGAAGTATATCGGTACAACGGCTGTATCCTTGAAATAATCGTTAAAGGTTTTCGGTTTCTGGTTTTCGGTCATGCGGAAAACCAGAAACCGAAAACCGAAAACTATAAACCTATGCTCCCCATCGTTCTGTTATCGGTTTTTGGCATCGCTCTTCTGTTCCTTGGCTTCCTGAAGTCAAAGGCAGTGCTACTACCAGCTACGTTATTATTCCTGGTTATTACCTTGGGAGTTACTTTCCTCGACTGGAATAAAACGTATCTGTATTTTAATGACATGTTGCGGATAAACAACCTGGCAATGGTCTTTTCGGCCATCATGCTTGTGTCGGCATTTATGGTTGTGGCGCTGTCGGGTAGCTTTATGGATGACGAATCGGCCCAACCCGCCGAGTACTACGCACTTATCCTGTTTTCGTTGGTAGGTGCCATTATGATGGTGGGCTATGAGAACCTGATTATGTTGTTTGTGGGGGTTGAAATTTTGTCGGTAGCTATGTATATACTTACCGGTAGCGATAAAAAGAACCTACGATCCAATGAAGCGGCACTGAAATATTTTCTGATGGGTGCTTTTGCAACCGGTATCATGCTGTTTGGCATGGCGTTACTCTATGGGGCTACCGGCTCATTTACGATTGCTGGAATTGCTGCCTACACATCACATCCACAAACAGGACTTTCCTTACTGATTTATGTTGGCTTGCTGATGTTGCTCATCGGTTTGTTGTTTAAAGTATCGGCGGCTCCATTTCATTTCTGGACGCCTGACGTATATGATGGTGCACCTACCATTTTTACCGCCTATATGTCGACGGTTGTGAAGACTGCTGGTTTCGCGGCTTTATTCCGATTACTGTCTGTTTCATTCAATGGCGTGTACACGTTCTGGTGGACGATTTTGGCTGTTATTACGGCTTTAACGCTCATTGCTGGAAATATTACAGCGGTTTATCAGTCCAGCTTTAAGCGGATGATGGCTTACTCCAGCATTTCGCACGCGGGTTATCTACTAATTGGATTAGCCTCATTAGGCACCCAAACGAAGCAGGCTCTTGTAGTCTATTCACTAGCTTATTCCGTGGCCACCATTGCAGCTTTTGGTGTACTGCTGCTAGTATCACAGCAACGGAGTACTCAAACCATTACTAGCGAAGGTGTACTGACTGAGAACTTTGACGCATTCAATGGACTTGCCCGGCAAAACCCGCTTTTAGGCTTTGCCATGACTGTTTCGATGCTTTCATTAGCAGGTATCCCACTTACAGCCGGTTTCTGGGGTAAATTTTACATGTTTTCAACAGCTGTTGAGCGTGGACAAATCTGGTTGTTGGTTGTAGCGGTACTAATGTCGGCTGTTGGTATTTATTATTATTTCCGGGTTATCATTGCCATGTACTTCCGGGATGGAGCAACGGAGCCAATCCGGGTTGCACCCTTCTATCAATATGTATTAATCGGCGCCACTATCCTAACCTTAGGGCTGGGAATTGCGCCAGGCTTACTACAGGGGCTTTTCTGATTAGTAAACAACCAGGTGTAAGACCGTATCCTAAGTAATAATAGTTGAAAGTATAGACGTTTGCCGTTGAGTTTGTATTTTTGATGGATTTATCGATCAGACAATAAATAAATTTAACGCATTTCGTCCGGTAACAAAGTGAACGTGAGTAGCATAGGGCAGCCAAAAACAAAAGAATACAAGGACTTCTTTTCGTTCTTTCTAACGGCTGTACTGGGTGCATCCATCAACTTTGTCAGTCAGATTTTTTACCGGAAATTCTTCGATTTCGATACCAGCGTTTTGTGCGGCTATTTAACCGCAACGGTATTAACGTTTATTCCAACAAAACGCTACGCATTTTCAGCTAGAGATACGGGCAACACTGGTCGGGAGGCTATCAAGTTTCTGGGTATTGCTGTTGTCGCGCTTGCCGTTCAGGTTTATGTTGCCAAATACACATTAGAGTGGATTGCTAACCCGCTGTTCCCTAACGTTAGTGAGCTCTGGCGAGAGAAAGGTTCGCACGTAGCTGGTATGGGAATGAGCTTTTTAGCTAATTATTTTGGCCATAAACTCTTAACATTCCGCAGTACGGGCTTTTACGATAGGCTACTTTCGCGCCCTTCGAAAGAGCAGGAAAGAAACGTATAGAGGTTAACCCAGATTAATTCAACTTCAAATAGGACTTTTTGATGCAATAAGTACTCTCATGTAAATTTATTAGAGGGTATTATTGCAT
Organism: Spirosoma sp. KCTC 42546; assembly: GCF_006965485.1. Taxonomy (NCBI): domain Bacteria; kingdom Pseudomonadati; phylum Bacteroidota; class Cytophagia; order Cytophagales; family Cytophagaceae; genus Spirosoma; species Spirosoma sp. KCTC 42546. The sequence continues at coordinate 7,797,788 of NZ_CP041360.1, read as the reverse complement.
TCACTAAGAAAAAAGTATATTTGTGGCTTAAAACCTAAAATATCACTGAAAAGGTAATGAAAAAAGTTATCGCCTTACTATTTGTTGGTAGCATGCTGACCTTCGCTGCTTGCCAAAGCAAACCTAAGACAGAAGAAACCACCACGGATTCGACTGCCACCATGTCAACCGACACCACTACAATGGCTACGGATTCTGCTTCTACGATGACTGCGGATTCTGCTGTTGCTGACACGACGAAGAAATAATTTTCTTCGCGCAAGAATTTAAAAAGCCTTATTTTTATAAGGCTTTTTTGTTTTTAAGACGTTGACAGACGTATTCACTACGCATATTCCACCGATGGCAGTTGAGTACTGCCATCAGTTACTACACCAGTACAAGTTTCGCTTTCGAATTGTGAAACCCCGCCGAACGCGTTTAGGCGACTTCCGGGTACTGCCACACAATCAGACTCAAATTACAGTCAACACAAATCTTAACCCGTACGCGTTTTTAATTACCTATGTGCACGAAGTAGCTCATGCGGCTGTGCATCATCAATATGTATTGCAGCGTAGAGTTAGACGAGTGAAACCACACGGGCGAGCCTGGCAAACAGCTTTTCAGCAACTTATGCAGCCGCTTCTAAGTGAAACTGTTTTTCCGGCTACCATCCTGCACCCGCTTGAGCAATACATGGCTAATCCTGGAGCTACAACCTACGCACATCCAGCGCTGATGCTGGCATTACGGCAGTTTGATGCGAGTCCAGTAGAAGTCATAGATAAAAATCGCGTGCTACTTCGGGATGTGCTGGAAGGAGATTCCTTTCAATTGGGTCAAAAGACGTACGTGCGAGGTACGTTACGTCGAACCCGCGTCGTTTGTAAGGAAATGGCATCAGGTAAATCATACGCAGTTCTGGCGCATGCCTGGGTGAATATTAATGTAGATTAGTTAATGAATAATGAACAATGTATAATGAATAACGAGGAAAGGCTGATTTGGCCCCGATGGATGAATTGGCTTGTCCTATTTATTATTCATTGTTCAGTATTCATTGTTCATTACAACACATACGCCCAATCTGTATTACGTGAAGGAACTTGGGTGAAAATTGGCGTTACTGAGTCTGGTGTCTATCGACTCAATCAGGCTCAATTAGTTAAATTAAATTCCGCCTTTGCTACAGCCGACCCAAGAAACCTACGACTTTATGGAAATGGAGGAGCGGTGTTGCCACAACCCAACGCAACTCCCCGGCCAACTGACTTAATCGAAAATGCGATTCAGGTATCAGGTGAAGCCGACGGGCGATTCGATGCAGGTGACGCTTTACTATTTTTTGGGCAAAGTCCTCACGTCGTTCGTTACGATTCAACGACCCGACGCTTTACCCATCAAATCAATTCATATTCAGATACAACGTTCTATTTTTTAACCATTGGCAGCACGTCCGGCTTACGCATTGCCGACCGACCTGCGGGTTCACTCAGTGTTACGCCAACAGTTACCACCTTCGATGATTATCAGTTTCATGAACAGGATTTACTCAAAATTCCGGCAGTACGTTCGGGACGGGAATGGCTCGGTGAATATCTGACCACCGACACAACTAAGGTTATTCCATTCGATATACCTGGGCTTGTAGCAAACGTGCCGCTTCGGCTAACAGCTTCAGTTGTAGCTGGTGCTACAGTATCTACACAGTTCAGACTTCAAGTAAATGATCAGTTGGTGGGCACAATGCCCATTGCGTCGATATCTGGTTACGAGTACGACTATCAGGGAATTGCCCGAACAGATACTTTTCAGACTAAACTCACAACCACCGATAGTCAAATCCGATTGTCAATTACCTTTCGTAAAAACGGATTGTATTCAGCGCAGGGATACCTAAACTATTTGTCAGTACAGGCCCGACGCGAACTTCGCCAGTATGATAAGCCAATCTGGATGCGCCGTTTACCGGCTGGCCAATATGCCATTAAGCAGGCTACAGCCAGTTTACGCGTATGGGATGTTACGAATCCGCTGGCTCCTGTGTCGCAGGTGTATACCCTTGCTTCTACGCAGGAGGCTGGATGGCTCGCGTCTCGCTCTGGTGATTATTTTTTGTTTACAGATGCGCAACTTTTATCACCTGTTGCATTAGCAACCATCTCAAATCAGGATTTGCATAGTCAGGCTACACCGGACCTAATTGTGGTAAGTCCGGCTGCCTGGTTAGATCAGGCGGAGCGTTTGGCCAAATTTAGGCGTGAACACGATCAACTCTCTGTTCTGGTTGTTACAACGCAACAGATCTATAATGAATTTGGATCAGGCCGACCTGACCCGACGGCCATTCGGGATATGGCTCGCTATTTTTACCTGAAACAGCCCAATAAACTTCATTATCTGTTGCTATTAGGTGACGCTACCTACGATTACAGAAATATTGGCGGCCAGATTAATATGGCTCAACTAGCGAATATGGTACCGGTCTACGAAAGCCGGGAATCATTACATCCAGTTTTGAGCTATTCATCCGATGATTATTTTGGGTTTATGGATACCAGTGAAGGTGAGTGGCCCGAGAATGGTACTGGCGATTATTTACTGGATATTGGCGTGGGGCGATTGCCTGTAAAATCCACAGATGAAGCCCGAACAGTGGTTGATAAACTCATTCGCTATAGCTCAAACGCGTCCTTAACTGGCGATTGGCAAACTCGGGTTATGCTCATTGCTGATGATGGCGATTACAATATTCACCAGCAGGATGCCAATCAAATGGCTAAAAACATTGAGAAAATTGCTCCTGCTTATCGGCCAGAGCGTGTATTTCTGGATGACTATCCACAGGAAAATACCACGGGTGGTCAGAAAGCGCCAGTCGTTAACCAACTCATCAATCAGGCAGTTACCGATGGACGATTGATTATTAATTACAGCGGTCATGGTGGAGTGATCGGTTTGGCCGATGAGCAGATTGTAACCCTTCAGGATATCCTGTCCTGGAAAAATGAACGGCTCCCGTTATTTCTAACAGCTACCTGCCAGTTTGGTCGATACGACGATCCTAACGTCAACTCCGGTGCAGAATTGACCTTGTTAAGTCGCACGGGTGGCGCAATAGGTTTACTGACTACAACCCGGCCTGTTTATGCAAACACAAATCTGCTCCTGAACGAAGCATTCTACAACACGGTTTTTACACCGATTAATGGGCAAATGCCTCGTTTAGGCGATGTGATGCGGGGAACAAAAAATAATAGTTTAAGTGGCCCCGTAAACCGAAATTTCGCGCTCCTGGGTGATCCCTCGATGCGCCTGGCTTATCCACAGGCCCAAGCTGTGCTTACCCAGGTGAATGGAAAAGCAGTTGCATCTACCCATATCGATACGCTTCATGCTTTACAAACGGTTGAACTAACGGGCGAAATTCGCCAGCAAACGCAACTATTAGCTGACTTTACGGGCGTACTCCGACTGTCACTTTATGATAAAGCAACCACGCATACGACATTGGGAACCGAAGCCGGGAGCCCTAAAATGAGTTATCAGGCATTCAGTAATCAAATTTTTACGGGACAGGTGTCTGTGAAACAGGGCCGGTTTGTGGTTCGGTTTACAATGCCCAAAGACATTGATTACACCGTTGGTCTGGGAAAAGTCTACTTATATGCCGTTAAATCAGATAGCTTACTGGATGCAACTGGAAGTTACGACAGCCTACGTGTAGGTGGCAGTGTTTTGGCTGATAGTATTGATACGCAACCACCCGTTGTAAATCTTACTGTGGTAGGAGGGAGTTCTGAAGGTGATATCACCCATATCCCGGGACCTGACGTAACGTTGCTTGTTAAATTGACTGATAATCGGGGAATTAACATTGCCCGGTCAGGCTTAGGCCATGAACTGACGGCTCAATTAGGTAGCCAGCCAGTAGTGGTATTGAACGAAAATTATGTAGCCAATGGCGCTGACGGCCGGCAGGGTGAAGCCCGGTATACGTTTACTGATGTAGCACCGGGCACTTATGTGATTCGGGTCAAAGCATGGGATATTAACAATAATTCCAGCGAGGGCGCGTTGACCATAGTAGTTTCTGAGCGTCCAGGGTTAGCTTTGCGGACATTGCGGGCGAGTCCAAATCCACTAGTTGCGCAAACAACACTAACGGCTGAACTTAATCGTTCAGGTGAACCACTCGACTGGACGTTGGGTATCTATGATCTTAATAGCCGATTAATAAATAAGCAAACAGGTCAGTGTACTAATTGTGAGGCTATCGTAGATGTAGGTGTGTGGGACGGCTTGATCAGTACTGGGCAACCGGCGTCGAATGGCCTATATATTGTCAGACTTGAAATTCGTTCGGCCGTTGATGGTACAACCGCCATCGGCACCAGTCGAATAGTAGTAACAAAATGATTTAAAAAGACTTAAAATCATCTCATTTTTTCTAATCCAACGATTCATTGTAATTTTGACCGCACAGTACTGCCATTCTCACCATAATCAGTTGCTGTCGTTGACCAACTCTCTTTGTATGAAGCGCAATTTTTCCCGTGTTCTACTCGGCGTTTGCTTTTGTTTTCCGTTCGTCGTATCTGCTCAAACTGGTTTAAACGGTGCAAAAAATGTTCCGACCTCATCGGTACCCTTTCTGAACTTTACGCCCGATGCTCGTTCGGGAGCCCTGGGTGATGCTGGGGTAGCCCTTGGCGATGTCGATGCCAGTGCGATTTTCTGGAATCCATCGAAATTGGTTTTCGCTAAACAGAGTTCAGGAGGCTCACTTTCGTATACGCCCTGGTTACGAAATCTGATTGGCGATATGTATTACACCTACCTGAGTGGCTACGGGAAAGTAGGTAAAAACTCGGTCGTGTCTGGTTCATTGATGTATTTCGATTTAGGAACAGTTGATTTTACAACTGCAACGGGAGTACAGGCTGGAACATTTAACTCCCGGGAGTTTGCTTTTACTGCTTCGTTTGCCCAACGCCTGTCGCAAAATTTTTCGCTTGCCGTTGATCTGAAATACCTGAATTCTAACCTGGCAGCCGGTGGAGCTAACGTAGGTCTTAAGCCAGGAACAACCGCAGCGGCCGATATTAGTGCCTACTACCACAATGAATCGCGTGATAATGCAACTGGTAAAGGGTTTGGCTGGGCATTTGGCGGTATGATTTCGAACCTCGGCGGTCGGATCAATTACGGCGGCACACAGAGCTACTTTATTCCAACAAACCTCCGTTTAGGAACCAGCCTGACCTTGTTTGCTGACCAGTATAACAAGTTCAATTTTGTTTTAGACGCCAACAAATTGATGGTACCCACACCAAACGTTGTTAATGGTGTAAATCTCAATGGTAATAAAGATTACTTCTCGTCGGTCTTTGGTTCATTTGCAGATGCCCCAGGTGGCTTTAGCGAAGAGTTGAAGGAAATTACGCTGTCAACGGGTATTGAATACTGGTATAACGACCAGTTTGCTGCCCGAATCGGTTATTTCAATGAATCGAATGAGAAAGGTGGTCGTAAATACGTAACAACGGGTATCGGTCTCCGGCTCCAGCAGCGGTTTGGCGTTGACTTCTCATATTTAGTGCCCATAAAACAAGGTAGCCCATTGTCTGATACCTTCCGAATTTCGCTGTTGTTTAACTTCAATAAAGCAAACCGGGTTGGTGACGACGAAGCGGTGACAGACGATTCCAACTAAAATTAACAGAGTCAATTAAGTGAAGAATGAAGAGTGAAAAATGAAGAATAATTGGCCAACAAGTGTCAGTTTTATTCTTCATTTTTCACTCTTCATTCTTCACTTAATTTTACACCGTACCGGCGGCCCGGTTTCACGTTTATATGACCCTCGATAGAACTCAGTCGCCTGCGTTTCAGGCAATACACGAAATACAGTTACCGTCCGTTCAATCCCATCGCTTAGATAATGGTATCCCGCTCCACCTGATTTCAGTTGCGCAACAGCCCGTACTTCGGTTAGAGTGCGTGTTTGATGCGGGTACATGGTATGAGCAGGTTCCCAGCAGTGCATTCTTTGCCATGAAGATGTTGTCAGAAGGAACAGCATCCCGTTCATCGGCGCAGATTAATGAATATGTAGACCGGTATGGTGCGTTTATGGAGTTGAATAGCGGTCCCGATCGTGCCAGTATTGTTATTCACTGCCTGACAAAGTTTCTGCCCAATGTGTTGCCGCTTTTAAGTGATATACTGAATGAGCCGACTTTCCCACAAAAAGAATTAGACGATCTTCGGAATATCATCCTTCAGAACTTACGGGTTAATTACGAGAAGAATGCCTACCTCGCCGGAGTTCTGTTTCGCGAAAAATTATTTGGTACCTATCATCCGTATGGACGAAGCCAGCGTCCGGAAGCCGTTGAGGAAATCACCCGGGAGGGCATTATTGCATTTTATGAGCGAGCCATCAGAAATCGGCAGTTTCAGGTAATTCTGGCTGGGCATGCAACCGAAAATGAAGTCCTGCTGATTAACCGTACATTGGGCCAGTTGCCCGTCAGGACTGATATACTACCCGATTTTTCAGGTGATGTGCCAGCTGACATACATTCTCCCATACTGGCCGAAAAGCCCGACAGTATACAATCGTCTATTCGATTAGGTCGGCGATTGTTCACGCGGGCCCATCCGGATTTTTTTAGGATGCTGGTGACAAATGAGATTTTAGGTGGCTATTTCGGTTCGAGACTGATGAAGAATATTCGCGAAGAGAAAGGGTTTACCTATGGCATATCCTCAAACATGCCCTCGTTTCGGCGGGACGGCTATTTCCTGATTGGGACCGATGTTAATAAAGAAAATACCCAGGAAACATTAAACGAAATTCGGAAAGAGATTCATATTCTTCAAACAGAACCCGTTTCGGCCAGCGAACTGGAAACAGTGAAAAATTATATGGCTGGCGAGTTTGTGGGTTCGCTTAATACACCATTTGAGATTGCCGATCGATACAAAGTGATTTTGCTGGATGGAATGCCGGCTGACTTTCTGGCAACGTACATTCAAAAACTTCGGGCAGTTACACCTGCCGATATTATGGAAACAGCCATCCAGTATCTGGCCGTCGATAGTTTGGGTGAAGTTGTGGTAGGTGGGAAATAGGGGTTCATGCGGTTTAATTAAGGTAACCAAGCCGTTTTGTAGGCTAAAAAGATTGGCTGTTTAGTAACAATCCCTTAATTTTGGGGTTACATTCCCTTTACAGAGCTAATCGCTTGAATCGGTTAGCTACTTTATCCAGCAACCGGTTCTTAATTTTTCTTGATGAACGTTCTAATCATTAGCGTCACTACGGTAGTAGCTTATTTGCTGGGGTCTATTCCCTCAGCCGTTTGGTACGGTCAGGCATTCTTTGGCCTTGATATTCGTGAGTATGGGAGTGGCAATGCGGGTGCTACCAATACCTTTCGGGTACTGGGCAAACGGGCCGGTACCATTGTGATGTTAGTTGATGTACTGAAAGGATATACCGCGGCTATTTTAGCAACCCTGCTTTGGTATGCTGACGTTATTACGGTTAATGAAATTCTGACGTTTAAGATTGTTTTTGGCTTAGTAGCCGTAATTGGGCATCTATATCCTGTTTTTGCCAACTTTAAAGGCGGTAAAGGGGTGGCAACCTTGCTGGGTATGATGCTGGCCACACATCCCGAAATGGCCGCTGTTTGCATCGGTATTTTTCTGTTGGTTGTTATTGCTTCCCAATACGTATCACTCGGATCAATTTTAGCCGCACTGGCGTTCCCAGTTCTATTATTATTGCAGATTTTTGGTCAAAAGGAGAACCCATTGCTAATTGTATTCGGCTTTGTTGTTTTCCTGTTAGTGGTTTTTACACACCAGAAAAATATCGGCCGATTATTACGGGGGCAGGAAAGCCGGACTATTCTGATCCGGTTTCGTAAAAAGCATTAAGTAAGAAAGAAGAGTCTGAACAAGATCAACGCCCCGTCGTTGCGCGAAAAAGGCGTAACTTCGGGGCGAACTTATTGAGGTACGATTTACGGTTTACGATTTACGATTTGAGCTGACGCAAGAAATTGTAAATCGTAAACCGTAAATCGTAAGTACATCTATGACTAACTACCTTGAAACCAATAAGCAGCGATTTTTAGACGAACTGCTTGACTTACTTCGTATTCCATCGGTTTCTGCCGATTCAGCTTTCAAAGGCGATGTACGCCGGGCCGCCGAATTTGTTCGTGACAAATTAACGGCTGCTGGATTAGATAAGGCCACTTTATACGAAACGCCGGGCCATCCGGTTGTGTATGCCGAAAAAATCGTAGATGCCAATCGGCCAACCGTGCTGGTTTATGGTCACTACGATGTGCAGCCTGCCGATCCGTATGAGTTATGGGATTCACCTCCCTTCGAGCCCACGATTCGTAACGAACGGATTTATGCCCGGGGCTCCTGCGATGACAAAGGCCAGTTTTATATGCACATCAAAGCGATTGAAGCGATGGTGGCTACCGATGGCCTGCCGTGTAATGTGAAGGTAATGATTGAGGGCGAAGAAGAAGTTGGCTCCGATCACCTGGGTACATTTGTAACAGAAAATCGCGACATGCTTAAAGCCGATGTAATCCTTATATCGGATACGAGCATTATTTCGAACGAAACGCCTTCGCTTGAAATGGGACTCCGGGGCTTATCGTACGTGGAAGTCCAGGTAACAGGGGCCAACCGTGATCTGCATTCGGGTGTGTATGGCGGTGGTGTGGCCAACCCAATTAATGTCTTATGCGACATGATTGCATCGCTTCATGACGAGGATGGGCGTGTTACCATACCTGGCTTTTATGATAACGTTGTTGATTTAAGTGATGCTGAGCGGGCTGAACTCGCCAAAGCACCTTTTGATCTGGAGGAGTATAAGCGTGATCTGGTCATCAACGATGTAATGGGCGAAAAAGGCTATTCAACCAATGAACGGACTTCTATCCGGCCCACATTAGATGTTAACGGCATATGGGGTGGTTATACGGGCGAAGGCGCTAAGACCGTACTCCCCTCGAAGGCATCCGCTAAAATCAGTATGCGCTTGGTTCCCAATCAAACGCCTGATGAGATTACGAACATGTTTACTGCTCATTTTAAGTCGATTGCACCCGCAAGTGTAACCGTTACAGTTGTTCCTCATCACGGTGGTATGCCTTACGTAACCCCTGTTGATTCGGTTGAGTTTGAAGCCGCTAGCAAGGCGTTTGAAGAGGCCTGGGGTAAGAAACCAATTCCAACCCGAGGAGGAGGAAGTATTCCGATTACCGCTTTATTTGAACAGGTGCTCGGGATTAAGTCAATTCTGATGGGTTTTGGCTTAGACAGCGATGCATTACACTCGCCTAATGAAAGCTACGGCCTTTTTAATTTCTATAAAGGCATCGAAACCATTCCATACTTCTATAAGCATTACGCAGCTCTTAAGCAGTAATCATTCTTCAGAAAGTCGCGAAAGACTGCTTAGGTATTAACCCACCTTTTCTCTATGAAAAAAACGCTGTTGGTTCTTTTACTATGTTCTTTTTGGGTAACATGGGCTTCGGCTCAACAAACACCAACTGCTCCACCTGCTCGCGTATTAACCCCCGCTGAGCAAAAGCAAAAAGAAAAAATAGACCGCGAAATTCAGCGAGAACGACAGATCCGGGCGGAATGGCTGCAAAAACAGCGTGAATATGAAGCGAAGCAGGCTGAGAAAGAGCGGCAACGTCAGGCTAAAAAAGCAGCTAAGGAACTACCCCCTCAAGAAGCTCCCAAAGCAAAGCCTGCTGTTGTAACCCCCACTCCGTCTGCCAACGCACCAGTTTCCCCGCCAACCGTCAGCCAGCCTGTTGAGACTACACCGACGATTGTAGGGCCTACGGAAAAAGAGCTAAAAGCAGCGCGTAGAAAAGAAGAGCAGGAGGCTAAAGAAGCCAAACGGGCAAAAGAGAAAGCTGAAAAGCAAGCTGCCAGAGAAGCTAAGGAAGCAAGAGATAGAGTAGATCGGTCTGCCGTAACACCGGAACCAACTCCGCAGGTTAAGGAAGTTCCTGTGGAGCCTGCTGTTCCAGTTGAAACGAAAGCTGAACGCCCAAAACGTGAAAGAAGGCCCGTTGTGAAGCGTGCTGACTCTATGGCAGTACCATCTGTTAATGGAGCTGAACCAACTGTAGTTCGACCAGGAAAAGAGTTTTTACCCAAAGGGCATTTATTCGATCCGATTTTGCTGGATCCTCTTGAAGCACAAACCTACGGTAGTGTATTGCCTGGTTACTGGACAGAAGGCCAGAAATATAAAGGGAGTATTGTCCCCTTTGCCTTTGGGTTTGCCAAGCCCTTTTATCGCCGAACTACTGAGCCTGGCCGGGCAGAAGAATGGGTACTGGACTTGGCCTCATTTACGCAGTTTGAAGCGTATCATGATGATGCGTTGAACAAAGCACGTCGGCAAATCGTAAATACGGATTATAAAATCAGCATCATTTACAATATACGTAGGGGGGAGAACAACTACCGTATTCGGGTGTATCATATATCATCTCATTTGGGCGATGATTATATCTATCGGAACAAGCTAACGGCTCCCTCGCCCAACTCTGTTAATTACGAACAGTTAGACTTTACCTACAGCCGTACCGTAAACAATTGGCGATTGTATGGGGGGGCTGGGATTGTATTGCGAAAAACTGAAGAGCGGAAGCTATTTAGTGCGCAGCTTGGTGCCTTCTATAAAAAACCATCTACCAAAGCTGCTAGACTGGTAGGAGGGGCAGATATTAAATTCTGGCAACAAACCGACTTCCGGCCTGGTATTCATGGTGGTGTTGGAATTGAACTGGGCCGGACACAAAATAACTTAACGTTCCTGCTGGAAGGATATTCGGGTTTCCGACCCTATAGCCAGTATGAACAACAGCAAACTTCGTGGATAGGCATTGGCCTGTACCTGAATCCGTTTTGATTTGCGAGTTACGAATTGCGATGTACGATGTAACGTGCTGGCTAATTCGTAACTCGTAACTCGTAATTCGTAAATCACTATATGGAATTATCTGCATTAACGGCCATTTCACCCGTTGACGGTCGCTACCGGTCTCAGGTAGACGTATTGGCTCCCTATTTCTCAGAACTGGGTTTAATTCATTACCGGGTTCGTATCGAAATAGAGTATTTTATTGCCCTCTGCGAATGGCCTATCCCACAGTTGGCGGGCGTTGATCCAGCGCAATTTTCGGTGCTGCGAACGCTTTATGAAACGTTTTCAGAAACGGATGCGCTTCGGATTAAGGAGATCGAGAAGACTACAAACCATGATGTTAAGGCAGTTGAGTATTTTATTAAAGAAAAACTGAAAGGATCGCCTGTTGAGCCGTTTCTGGAGTTTGTTCACTTTGGACTAACCTCACAGGATATTAATAACACCGCTATCCCACTTTTATTAAGCGATGCGCTTGACACTGAAATTATACCCCTTTATCGGCAGATATTCATGCGGTTGCAGGAGTTGGCTATGCAGTGGGATGATGTGCCGATGTTGGCTCGCACTCACGGACAACCAGCTTCGCCGACACGTTTAGGGAAAGAACTTTCTGTGTTTGTGGAGCGGATCGAAAAGCAATTACAAATCCTGTCTATGATCCCGACAGCTGCCAAGTTTGGAGGAGCAACAGGTAATTTCAATGCGCATGTTGTTGCGTATCCCAAAGAAGACTGGAAAAAGTTTGGCGACAGGTTTGTTGAAGGGTTAGGGATGGTTCGTAGCCAGTTCACAACCCAGATTGAGCATTACGACATGCTGGCGGCCACCCTTGATGCCTTTAAACGGCTAAATACAATCCTGATCGACCTTGATCGCGACGTGTGGACGTACGTATCCATGAATTACTTTAAGCAAAAGCTGAAGGCGGGTGAAGTCGGTTCATCGGCAATGCCGCATAAAGTGAACCCTATTGATTTTGAGAATTCGGAAGGCAATTTAGGAATTGCCAATGCTATATTCGAGCATTTATCGGGTAAACTGCCTATCTCCCGGCTTCAGCGCGACTTAACTGACTCAACTGTGTTGCGGAGCATTGGCGTTCCGTTTGCGCATTCGTTCATTGCCTTGAAATCGCTATTGAAAGGCTTAAACAAACTTGAGTTAAATCCTGCCGCCATCCACGCTGATCTGGAGGATAACTGGGCCGTAGTAGCCGAAGGAATACAGACCGTTCTTCGGCGCGAAGGTTATCCACAGCCCTACGAAGCGCTAAAAGCGCTGACACGTACAAATGAGAAGATTACAGAGCAGGCTATTCAACAATTTATTAGTGAGCTAAATGTATCGGAAGCCGTTAAAGGGGAACTGAGGGCCATCACGCCATTTACCTATACCGGTTTATAAGAAGCGAGTCGGAAACTTAGCCGTTTACTAGCAGAAATTCCTCACAAACAGTTGTGCCACGGTTCTGAACCGTGGCACAACTGTTTGTGAGGAATTTTTGATTATACCCTGAGGCTTTGACCAATAAATTGCAAAATGGGCGTCGGCCACCGAAAATGGAGTAGGTAGTCCCATCTATAAAGTTGCGTCAGCCAACTATCAACCTATTCAATACTGCCTAGCTAGTAAGATTAATTTTGATGACGTAACTAGTCTACTACGTTATCTCCCATTATGCCAATAGAGGTGTTTTTAGCAAGTCAATTTATTTTGACTAATTATCATAGGCTGAGTTCGCGTAGTGAGTTTCGCAGGTAATCTATCAATAAAACTGCAATGAACACATCAGTTATCGTCCTTATTGTGGTAGGAGCTATAACCTTTTTTATACTTCTTTGGGCTAGTATTATTTACACAATAAGCTATGCTTCAGGTTGGCAAAAATTGGCAGAAAATTATTCAACAACGTATACACCTACCCAAACCAGAAGTTGCAGCTGTCTATTCCGAAAATCCAGTAGTTATAATGGAGTCATTCAATATGCGTCTACGAGCGAAGGCCTTTATTTGAAAACAATTAAGTTGTTTTCCATAGGCCATAAACCACTGTTTATCCCATGGTCAGCTATTGAAAACTATGAATCAGATAGTTTGTCAACATCCTACAAGCACAGTTTTATTTTTTACAAAACTAGATTTAATATAAAAGGCGTCTCGATTTATTGTAGCCAGGATATGAAGGCAGTACAAACCCAGTACTAATTAAATGAATAGACATAAAATGTTAATCTATTTTTTGCCAACCCTGTTAATTGTCGGGTTTTATTACATGATATTCCGGAATAGCCCGAAATATGCCAATATATGGCTAATTATTGTAGTTGTCTGTATCGGAATCGGTTGCGTGCAGCCGCAAGAGAAGTTTTCCTTAGTTGCTGTTGCGTTAGGGATTATTGGTTTGTTTGTAGTAGTTGTAAAATCACGAACTAGTAGGGAGAATGAAGTTCAGAAATGGTTTGCAGAAAATGGCTTAAAAAAGGTGACCTTTTCTGCGGTTGAACCCTTATTTACTACACCTGCTATTGGTACTATCAGATATTACCCATACATAGGTGAAATCTCCAATCAACAGGAAAAGATTCCGTTTGTTATGGCAATTCGTTATGCTTCATCGATTAGTACTAATACGGCCAGTATTATTTTAGATTGCTCCTATTATTTTAATGGAAAAACAGGCGCTAATGTATTGGAGCAAAAATTTAAAACTGCTAAAGAAAATACACCGCATACTAATTTATGGAAAAGCCATATGCGCTTTTTTGATTTAAAAGATTGTGAAATTTTTAAACCTGCTATGGGCGGTATAGTTGTAAGCTGGCGCGTTCCTGACACCGTTGAGGGCTATAAAGATCGATATGAATGGATAAAGAACGCTTTACAAAACTAATTTTACGACTATGAGTAGTTCACCAAGCCCTTTGCAGAATAGCATAAGCTTCTTATTTTTTCTTATTCTCTATATACCATTCAATATATTTTTTATGGTCGTAGCTGCTGTTCTATTTAGCCTGATAAATAGACTGCTGCATCTTCATTTTCCGATCTGGATACTTGCAGTAGCTGCTGCGCTATTGGTATTTGTTATTAGGTCGACTTTCATCAGTACCAGTTCTGATGACCCAACTTTATACTATATAATGACATTAGTGATTAATCTACTGGTAGTTAGTTTAATGGTTACATTAACGGGTATCAGTAATCTTATTTTCAGTAGTGGACCTTCTATCGCTTTTTCTTTTGAGAAACCTCAGCTAATCACAACAATTATTTACGTAACGGTTACTGGATTTTTTGCTATGCAACCTTTAATCAGCGATGCTAAAGGCTATATTGATGACAGTAAAAATGAAAAAAAGTTGCGAGACCTTAAAGAACTAATAGATACTAATAATATAGAGGCTTTTACTGAAGCGAATGACAGTAATGTTGAGCTTTGGAAGGTGAAATTAATAGATGAACAACAATCACTTTTAGAATATTTGGTTGCTCAAGACAAAGTAGATATGGTAAACCTGTTAACCAAGCGCCATAAAGAGCTTTTTACGTATACGTTTTCGTGGGATATAAAGAGCCTCGCTATGATACAGATGCTCATCGAAAATGGCATGAACCCAGATCAGGTAATTCAGGAACTAACCGTTTATAATAAAACTGAATTAGTGAAAATCGTCGTAGAGAAATACCACCCAAAATTTACTAGTTCAGTGAGTTATATTACTACTAATATTTTGCACTTTAATAATGATAAATTGTTAGACTATCTTATAGAAAATGGCTTGGCTAAAGACTTAGCCCAGAGCAATGAAACGCTTTATTGGCTTGGCGAAAAAAAAGACACAACGGCGATCTACCACTTAATAAAAAAAGGTTTTGCAATAGATACCGCCGATAATAGATTAATTTATCGAGCCATTTATAACAACAATTTACCCTTCCTTAAATTTCTATTTACCTATCCTTTTAACGTAAATGCATTTTCTGACGAATATACAAACCTGGAAAATGCAATTACTGGAAATCACAAAGAAATCTTTGATTTTTTATTGACTCAAGATCCAGATGTTAAAACGTTACATAGCACAAAGCTAAATGGCGAAACCAATGCATTGCTTATCGCTGAACGATATAAACAGACTGAAATGCTGGAGAAGCTTAAGCGGTATGCTGCGAAAAACTAAGTAATCGCCAAAATTTTTTAACCACAGAGGCACGGAGAACACAGAGATATTATGGATCATCTTTTCTCCGTGCTCTCCGTGCCTCTGTGGTTAAAAATTGTATAGGCCAGCGCCTGGCCTATACAATTACCCCTTCGATAACTCGGTTGCCCGGATCTGGGCGGCTTTTATTCCCACTATCAGCGTATCCGACAATCCACCACTTTCAAATTCGCGTAGGGCTGCTTCGGTAGTTCCACCTTTGGAAGCTACAGCTTTGATAAGGTCGTCTAACGATTTATCGGCATTGTTGATCAGGTGATAAGCGCCAAGCATGGTTTGTTTGACCAATAAGGCCGAAACCGAATCGTCGAAGCCCATTTGTTTACCTGCTTCAATCATGGCTTTTACAACGTAATAGAAATAAGCAGGGCCGCTACCGCTAAGGGCTGTTACGGCATCAAGCATCCCTTCATCCTCCAGAAAAATAGACCGACCCGTAGCATTAATCAGATTTTCGATCTTACGCAGGTTAGTCATATCTACTTCTTTCGCAGCAGTGAAGCCGGTAATACCCATGCCAAGCATAGCGGGCGTGTTGGGCATGGCTCTAACAACCAGCGGGTGGGCCAGCTTTTTCTGAATCTGAGCAATAGGAATACCCGCCATTATGGACAAAATGACCTGCCTGGGCTGAATAATAGCACGTAGAGCCTCGTGAACGCTGTTAAAATCCTGTGGTTTTACCGACAGGATAATTAAGTCGGTTTCGCCAACATGCGGGCCAATCGTGTCAACAACAACGCCCGCCTTTTCAGCTTTTAGGGATTCAGAGCGATCGCTGCTTTTTTCAATTAAGAGTAAGTCGTCTTTTTTTACAAGGTCGTACTGCAAAAACGATTTGGCAAAAGCCATACCCATGTTGCCGCAGCCTACAATAGCAATTTTCATAAAGGCGAAAGGAGGAGAGAGAGGAAGGAAGAGAGGGAGGAAGGTGGAAAGGGAATAAGAATGATAAAGTCCTTTTTTCCCTTTCCACCTTCCTCCCTCTCTTCCCTTTACAACCTATTTTACTTGTAAAATTTCTTCGAGTTTTTGCTCTAGTGCTTCACCACGCAGGTTTTTGGCGATGATTTTACCGTCCTTATCAAGCAGGAATGTAGCCGGAATCGCCTGAACACCATATTGCTGAGCCGCTGCTGACTGCCAGAATTTAAGGTCCGAAACGTGGGTCCAGGTTAAGTTATCATTACGGATAGCTTTAGTCCAGTTGGCTTTAGCCTGATCCAGCGAGACACTATAAATAGCGAAACCTTTGTCTTTGAATTTGTTATACATGCGTACTACATTCGGGTTTTCGGCCCGGCAGGGACCACACCAGGAAGCCCAGAAGTCAATCAGAACGTATTTGCCACGCAATGACGATAGTGGAACTGGGGTGCCGGTTGTATCGTTCAGTGCTATTTCTGGCGCGGGTGCACCAATGGATACGCCTTTAATGCGAGCCACTCGACCAATTAGCGATTTGGCATGCGGGCTGTTGGGATTCTCTTTCTCGAATCGCTGCGCTAAGGCATCGTAGGTGGCAAAATCACTGTCGATGTTAATGAAGTTTAGGGCAAAAAGCGACACCAGCGAAGTTCCCATATCGGGTAGCATAGCTTTCACTTTGTTAACAACTTCTTGTTCAGCAGTCTGGTAATCCTGCTCGATTTGGGCAATTTTCTTGTTGTCTTTTTTCTCAGTTGCTGCTGCTACCTGTTTGTTCCAGTTAGCAACTTTGGTTTCCATATCGGTGCGGAGCGTATTTAACTTTTCATAGTACTCCATATTCTTGGAGCCTGTTACGGCTGCCTGACCCGTCTGCCCTGTTTTGGCATCCATCCGGAAACCATCAGCCACCACGTTCAGGGTTTCGCCCCCTTCAACCAGCAGTGCCATCTTCTGGCCACCGCCTACATTTAATACAAATACTTCACCACCGTCGGCTACCTTACCGTTGAGTGTAAATGTGTTGCCCGAAGCTAGTTTGGTTGAGTCAATTTTACGGGTCGGCTGTGAGTTTGTTTCCAGATAGACATAGCTGCCCGGCGTTGCTTTGTTGATTTTGCCTGTAACCGTAAATGGTTTTGTGGTTTGGGCATTGGCTACGAGGCTGAGCGCCATGAAACCAGCGATGCTGAATACTACGTTTTTCATATTTTCTGTAATGTCTTCGCTAACAACTCATTCACCAATTTAGGGTCGGCAGAGCCTTTCGATTTTTTCATGACCTCGCCAACAAACATGCCAAGTAAATTTTTCTTGCCTTTCCGGTATTGCTCTACTTTATCAGGCCAGGCTGCCAGTACTTCTTCTACCAACGTTTGCAAAGTGTCTGTATTGCGATTCTGAATGAGTCCGTGTTTCTGCGCGAGTTCGGCAGGGGACGAATCAGGTTGCTCTGTTAATAACGTAAATACCTGTTGGGCAGCCGTCTGACTTACGGTTCCGTTGTCAATAAGCGCAATTAACGCAGCTAACTGGTCTGCCGAAACCGGAAACTGACGATCACGCAACGTTTTTTCGTTAAGTTGCCCTTTTACAGGACCCATAATCCAGTTCGACGCAGCTTTATAATTAGTCGTCTGCGTACAAACAGCTTCGTAATACTCGGCCAATTCCTTAGCATCGGTGAGTAAAGCCGCATCATACTCAGGCAAACCGTACGTCGTGGTAAATTTCTGGTATAACGCAGCTGGAAGTACCGGCATCTGAGCCTGAATATCCGCCAGCCATTCCTCCGAAATCACGACTGGTGTCAGGTCGGGATCAGGAAAATAGCGGTAATCGTTCATGGTTTCTTTCTCACGCATGCCATAGCTTAGGCCGGTGGCGGCATCGAACGTGCGGGTTTCCTGCACAATACGCCCACCCGATTCAGTTAATTCAACCTGCCGCAGAAATTCGCTGTCAACGGCTCGCATTACGTTCCGAATCGAGTTCAGATTTTTGACTTCAACCTTCGTGCCGAGATTCGTTGCACCCTTGGGTCGGATGGAAACGTTTACGTCGCAACGTAGCGAACCTTCCTCCATATTACCGTCGCAGATATCCAGATACCGTACCAACCGTCTGACCTCGGTTAGGTACTGACCAGCTTCGTCGGCAGTGCGAATCGTGGGGTCTGTCACCATCTCGATCAAGGGCGTTCCGGCTCGGTTATAATCGAGCTGAGTGGCCCATTCATCACCATCGTGAATGGATTTGCCCGCATCTTCTTCAAGATGAATATGATGGAGCTGAATGGTTGTTTGGTAAGATTGACCTGTAACTGGGTCTTTGGCTTTAATCGGGATACCGCCACCCACACAAATCGGACCTTTATCCTGCGATAACTGATAGCCTTTCGGCAGATCAGGGTAAAAGTAATTCTTACGGGCAAATACGTTATAGCGTGTTATTTCACTACCGCAGGCCAATCCCATACGAATGGCGAATTCAATAGCCTTGCGATTTAATTTAGGCAACGTACCCGGATACCCGAGTGTAATAACACTGATATTGGTGTTCGGTTCTGCGCCAAATGCATTGGCATCAGCCGCAAAAATTTTGCTTTGCGTAAGCAACTGGCAGTGTACTTCTAACCCAATAACGGCTTCGTATTGAGACAGAACTTCTGGCGAAAGGGTCGCTTCGGCTACCATTGGTAAAAATTAGTGATTTTAGGCAAAGATAGGCAGAAATAAAACAGTTGCCGGTTACTAATCAGGATTAACGGAAACAGCTAAAGGTACCGAACAATAAATAGACCAACTTATGGATGTCTATTTTAAAAATTTACCGTCTAAAGTCTGACTGTATCTTTTTTACCTTGAATGACCTCCTCCGAAAATGACTACCCAAACTGTTGAATTAGTTCATGAGAAAAATATTGTGGTAGAAAAAAAATACCACATGAGCTATGAAGAGTTCGCTGAGAAACATCTTTTCGCGAATTATCCCGTTGTAATTGGTGATGCGTGTAAAGCGTGGTCGGCAAAGGATAAGTTTACCCCCCAGTTTTTCAAAAAACACTACAGCGATCGGGAAGTAAACATTGCCGGGAAGACCTACAATTTCGGAGACTATATAGATTGGATGCTGACCGGAACCGAGGCAAACCCAGCCCCTTATCCCTGCACACTTCAAATTGAGAGTGAGTATCCGGAGTTACTCCGTGACGTTATGCCGCCACTTAAATACGCCCAACCTAGTCGTATTGGTAGCAAGCTTGTACCAAATCGGCTATTATCGGGAGCCAATACACTGGAGATATTTTTTGGTAGCCCAGGAGCTTTGTTCCCTTACGTGCATTACGACTTTATGTGTCTTCACGCCTTCATTACACAATTATATGGTGAGAAAGAATTTACGGTTATCCCACCTGATCAAACGCCTTATCTTTACCCAACTCCCGGAAATACCTGGGTTTCGCAGGTAAATGATATCTGGAATCCTGATCTGGAAAAATATCCGCTGTTTGCAAAAGCAACGCCCGTCTCATTTGTCGTTGGTCCTGGCGAAACACTGTTTATTCCGTGTGGATGGTGGCATACTGCCCGTTCACTAACGCCTACTATATCCGTTGCGCTGGATAGCCTGAATGCCTCTAACTGGAAAAATTTCATGAATGAGGTGGATATGAATATGCAACAGCGAAAACCCAAATTAGCCAAAGCCGTTCAGGCCTATCTTTCTGTGGCAGGCGGGATACTGGGTACGCTGGAAAAGGCTGGAGTGAGTGTGTAACGTTGTTATCAAATCACATTCAGTCGATACTTCAGATACGTTTGTGCCAGAAGGGCAAATTTCTGCGGGTTCGGTACGCGAACCCGCTCATTCTGAATGCGGGAAGCCGGGAGTTGCTTTATTTTATTAAACAACGTTTGGTAATACATATAGGCCAGATAAACCCCCATTCTGGCACCACGTGGCAGGTTTAGAATACCAATATAAGCCTCATCGAAGTCACGTTGAATATCGTCTTCAATCACTTGCTTTACATCACAGCCAAAGTTGCTAAAATCGACACCGGGGAAATAAGTACGCCCGCGTTCTACAAAGTCGCTTTTCATATCGCGTAGGAAGTTCACTTTCTGGAAGGCAGCACCTAGCTTGCGAGCGGGTTCGCATAGTCGGTTAAACTCCGTTGAATTGCCCTCACAGAATACACGCAAACACATCAGGCCTACAACTTCTGCTGATCCATAGATGTATTCGCTATAGCCGTCCGTATCATATTCCTGGCAATAGAGGTCCATTTCCATACTTTTCAGAAAGGCCTCAATAAGCTCGTGTTCAATTTTGTACTCCCTAACAACCAGTTGGAACGACTGCAAAACCGGATTTAAACTAATGCCTTCGTCGATAGCCTGATAGGCGTCGTGTTTAAAGCGCTCTAGCAGTGTTTTTTTATCGTAGTCATGAAAGGTGTCCACAATTTCATCGGCATACCGAACAAACCCGTAGATGGCGTAGATCGGGAAATGAAATTTACGGTCGAGTGTCTTGATGCCTAATGTAAACGACGTACTGTAACGTTCCGTAATTAATTTACTGCATTCCAGTGCGGTTTTATTGAACAACGCCATCATAAAGTGTAAGAAGGAAGGGTTAACGGAAAACCATCAGAGTAAACAGGTATAAAGAGAATTAAACGGATTTGACTTTATTTTTTCCTGTTTTTTCTTGCTTTTCCTCTAAAACTAAACAAATTCTTTGGCAACCTCATCAGCTACGACCAATCCTGAAATCAGGGAAGGGGGTACACCAGGCCCTGGCACCGTGAGTTGACCGGTGTAGAACAAGTTGTTAACCCTTTTGTTCTTGAGGGATGGTTTAAAAAATGCAGTTTGTTTTAATGTGTTGGCCAGGCCATATGCATTACCCCGAAAAGCATTGTAATCATGTTCGAAATCTCTGTGTGCATAGCTCCGTTTGAATACAATATGACTGCGAATAGCCTCACCTACGTAAGCTTCCAGCCGATCCATAATCAGGTTGAAGTAATGTTCGCGGGTATCCTCATCATCTGTAAGGCCGGGAGCCACAGGAATAAGCAGGAATAAATTCTCGCAACCTTCGGGTGCTATGCCAGGATCGGTTTTGGAAGGTGCCGATGCATAGAACAAGGGCTTGGTAGGCCAGCGGGGCGTTTCATAAATCTCCTGCGAGTGAAGGGTAAAATCTTCATCGAAGAAGAGATTATGATGTTGTAAACGCGGAACCCGTTTACTCACACCCAGGTAAAACAGCAGTGATGAGGGGGCCATAACCCGTTTCTGCCAATAATCGTCGCTATAATTTCGGTTGACTGGATCGACCAGACTCGTTTCAACGTGGTTATAGTCTGCTCCGGCCACCACTACATCGGCCTCAAAAATACCATCGTTGGTAACAACCCGTTGCGCCTTTTTATTCAATATGTCAATTTTTTGGACTGTCTGGTTCAGTAAAATTTTAACACCTTTCTCCTCCGCCAGGCTTACCATTGCTTTCACAATTTCGTACATACCACCCATTGGATACCAGGTTCCTAAGGCCATTTCAGCATAATTCATCAGGCTGTACATGGCGGGTGTGTTCTCGGCTGTAGCTCCTAGGAATAACACAGGAAACTCAACAATTTCGAGCAGACGCGGGTGTTTAAAAAACTTACGGGCATGTGTTGCAAATGATTGAAAAACATCGAGTCTTGTCACATCATACAGCAATTTCAAACTAAGAAATTCGGTAATGGATCGGCTTGGTTTCCAGACAAACCGGTTCATGCCAACCTCATACTTATAGGCGGCCTGTTTCAGGAACTCCCGAAGTTGGGGTCCACTGCCAGGCTCTATTTGCTCAAAGAGGATTTCTAAATTATCGATACCAGCCGGAAGATCAACGGATTCGTTGGGCCCAAAGACGACTTTGTAAGAAGGGTCAAGTCGAACAAGATTGTAATAATCAGACGGCTTTTTACCGAAACGGGCAAAATAGGTTTCAAATACATCGGGCATCCAGTACCAGCTTGGGCCCATATCGAAGGTGAAACCTTCCGCCTGAAAAACACGGGCCCGGCCACCAGGCATAGAATTCTTTTCGAGAATAGTAACGTCGTAACCTTTATCGGCAAGGCTGGTGGCAGCGGCCAACCCGGCAAATCCGGCTCCAATAACAAGAACGCGTTGGGGCATTAGTTAGAAAAAAATGATTGAGTCAACAGATAATTGCTTGATGAAGCAATTTGTTTGCGTGAAGCTAGCCGAAATTTTGCGAAAACAAAGTAGGTAAAGGCCTGCTTGGTCTACTGAGAGAGAAATTAGGCATTGCAACTTTATGAGTGTGTCAACCTATCAATAATTTCGTAACACCTGCTTTTGAAATCAATAAACGCTTGATTGTCAAGTTATAAAATGAAAAAAAGTTGGGTGGACACCACCCAACTTTTTCGAACCTTCCTCTTTTTTAACCAAAAACTACTCAATCAATATGTCTTAGACGGAGCAATGTCCGCAAAGTATCGCTTATGCGTTAAAATAAGCGTAAACTTTTAATTGATCTTTCAATTCTTTCCGGGCAATGTGAATTCGGTTCTTTACCGTCCCAATGGGAATATTCAATTTTGCCGCAATTTCATGGTATTTAAAACCCCGGAAATGCATCATAAACGGAGTTTTATACGTATCGTCAAGGCCGTTCACTGCCCGGTTGATATCATCCTGAGCAAAGGACGAATAAGCCAGGTTATCAGTGCTGCTTTCTATGGAATTAATGTAGTGCAGGTTGTCGGTTGTATCAATGAAGGTGTTTTTACGCACCATGCGCTGATAGTTCGTGATGAATGTGTTTTTCATGATCGTATACAACCAAGCTTTCAGATTGGTACCATCCGTGTATTTATCACGATTGGTAAATGCTTTCAGTAATGTGTCCTGTAATAAGTCGTTCGCATCTTCAACATCTTTTGTAAGACGGAGCGCGAATGGGCGTAACGATTTGGACACTTTGCCAATATGATTAGTAAATTCGAGAGCTGTCATGGCTGTTTAGTTTTTCTGTTGAATCACATCTGCACATCTACAAAACAAAAAAACAACCAGTCTCTCCAGAAATTAATATATGATTCCACTTTTAGTGATAATTGGCTTTAAATCAGTGTATTGTAATTGCTTAATTTTGCTTGCCAAACTCACTATAGGTGGGATTTACAATTGGGGAGTGTGGAATATTTCCCCCATTCTGGGGAATCTCAGGTGTGGATTTTGTTTAGCATTTGTAATTTTTTATTAAACAAACTTCGGGCCTCTACCTGAGTTTTCCAAATATCTCAAGCGTATATGTGGGCCTCAGTATTCAGGCTGGTAATAATTGCCAGACTTAGAGACATAACTTAGAAGTTATACCGATATTAAGAAGGAAAAGGATCAGATAAGACCTTCCTTCAATAAATCATGTAGATGCACAAAGCCATAAATATGACCCGATTCGGCCACAATAAGCTGCGTAATATCTCGCTCCTGCATTAACTGTAAAGCCGCTACAGCATAATCGTCGGGTGCTACGCAAACTGGTTCAGCCGTCATTGCATCCTGCGCACAGAGTTTCCAGAATGAATCGTGCTCATAGGCCAGCCGCCGAATATCACCATCGGTAACAATACCAAGCAGCAAACCAGCCTCATCGACTACAGCGGTTGCTCCTAAACGATTGGCGGAAATCGTAAAAATAACGTCTTTGATAGTTGTGTCTGGTAGAACTTGCGGGCACTGATTGTGTGGGAAAATGTCGGCTACTTTCAGATATAACCTTTTCCCTAACGATCCACCCGGATGATAGCGGGCAAAATCCTGTCTGGTAAAACCACGTAGCTCTAAAAGACTGACAGCCAGTGCATCACCTAGTGCGAGAGCTACCGTTGTACTCGTAGTTGGGGCTAAATTCAATGGATCTGCTTCGTATTCGGCATACGCGTGAAGTACATGGTTGGCATGCTGAGCTAAATAGGAATCGCGTGCACTTACGAGTGCTATTAGCTGAACGTTTGTTCGCTTCAGCAAGGGTAATAAGACCTTTATTTCAGCTGTATTCCCACTCTTCGAGATAATAAGAACCACATCGTTATCCTGGATCATGCCTAAGTCGCCATGAATCGCATCCGCAGCATGCATGAACAAAGCAGGCGTACCGGTGGAGTTCATGGTTGCAACAATTTTCTGACCAATCAGCGCACTTTTGCCAACGCCTGTTACGACCAGACGGCCTGTGGTCATTAGCAACGTTTCAACGGCTGAATCAAATTGGTCATCAAGCAAATCAACGGCGTTCCGGATAGCTTCCGCTTCGGCTAGGAGTACCGAACGGGCGATGGTCTTAGGATTTTTTATTACTTTCAATGTCAGTTTTGATAAACAGGAATACTTTGCTGTGTATATTCGCTAACTTTATATAGCAAAGATACGGCAAGCAAATAGAGGAAAGTAACTTTTGTACGATTTGTAGAATGATGCAGGTTGATGAGGCAGTCCATGCGACGCTTAGAGAACGACTGAAAGAAATTTTTGGATATAGTCAATTCAGGGGCGAACAGGAAGTTATTATTTATAGTATCCTGGCGGGGCGCAACACGTTTGTTATAATGCCCACTGGGGCAGGTAAGTCATTGTGTTACCAACTGCCCGCTATTGTTAGCAATGGTACAGCCGTTGTTATTTCACCCCTAATTGCCCTGATGAAAAATCAGGTTGACCAGTTAAATGCCTTTGGAATCAATGCGCAGTTTCTGAACTCGACGCTCTCCAAGGCCGAAATGAACAAGGTCAAAAAGGATACGTTGAACGGCACACTCAAGCTGCTGTACATTGCGCCAGAGTCGTTAACGAAAGAAGAGAATTTGGATTTTTTGAAGAAAGCCAACATTTCTTTCGTCGCTATTGACGAAGCGCACTGTATTTCTGAATGGGGTCATGACTTCCGGCCTGAGTATCGGAAAATACGCGGTATTGTCGATAATATTGGCAATCTACCTGTCATCGCACTTACTGCTACGGCTACGCCTAAAGTACAGCTGGATATTCAGAAAAACCTCCAGATGGAGGATGCTAATCTATATAAAACATCGTTCAATCGGAAGAATCTTTACTACGAAATAAAGCCTAAAGTCGACGCCAAGAAGCAGCTTATCAAATACGTTAAGCAGAATAAAGGTAAGTCGGGGATTATCTATTGCTTAAGCCGAAAAACTGTTGAGGAAATTGCCGAACTACTCAGTGTTAATGATATAAAGGCACTTCCTTATCACGCTGGTCTGGACCCGCAAACGCGGATGAACAATCAGGATGCCTTTCTGAACGAAGATGCCGACGTAATCTGCGCTACCATTGCCTTTGGTATGGGAATTGACAAGCCAGACGTTCGGTTCGTGATTCACTACGATGCCCCTAAGTCGCTCGAAGGATATTATCAGGAAACAGGACGGGCGGGTCGTGATGGACTGGAAGGCAACTGCCTGATGTTCTATAGTTACGATGATATCGTTAAACTGGAGAAGTTTAATAAAGATAAACCCGTTACGGAGCGCGATAATGCCAAGCACTTGCTAGCCGAGATGGTTTCCTACGCTAATCTGGGCGTTTGCCGTCGTCGGCAGCTATTGGGCTATTTTGGGGAGTTCCTGGATAAAGATTGTGGTTTTTGTGACAACTGTCTGAAATCGACCGAGAAGTTTAAAGTGCAGCACGAAGTTGTACTAGCCTTACAAACTGTATTGCAAACAGATCAGCGATTCGATGTGGCGCACTTAGCCGATGTGCTGACGGCCACGACCAACCAATATGTCACCAGCTACGAACACGACCGGCTTCCTGTATACGGTAAGGGACTTGCCTTTAGTGACGATTGTAACTATTGGTGCTCACTGATCAAACAGATTACTATTTATGGATATCTCGAAAAAGATGTTGATAACTATGGGATTCTGAAGGTGTCTCAGCGAGGTATGAATTATATTGAAGATCCATACCCAATTACGCTGGCTAAAGATCATGACTACGAGCAGCAAGCTGTCGATACTAAAGAGGACGATGATAAAGATTCGTCTCCAGCGTCGGGTGGCGTTGCCTATGATGAAGAACTGCTTGGGTTATTAAAAGCACTTCGGAAAAAAATTGCCAAGGAAAAGAATCTGCCTCCTTATGTTATCTTCCAGGAAACGTCGATGGAGGAGATGGCGACTACTTACCCCACCACGCGTGAAGAAATGGCGCAGATCAATGGGGTTGGTATGGGCAAAGTGCAGAAGTTTGGTCGGCCTTTTATCGACCTGATTGCCAAATACGTTGAAGAAAATGAGATTGAAACGGCTCAGGACGTAGTCGTTAAATCAACGGTTAATAAATCGAAAGTCAAGATTTTCATCATCCAGCAGATCGACCGGAAAGTTGACCTCGATGAAATTGCTGAATCGAAGTCGTTGTCGATGGAAGACTTGATGGAAGAAATTGAGCATATCTGTTATTCAGGTACACGGCTTAACCTTGATTATTACATTAATCAGGTAATGGATGAAGACCGGCAGGACGAAATTTTCGACTATTTCATGCGGGCCGATAGTGATAACATTGCTGTTGCCATGCGTGAATTTGGAGGAGATGATTTCACCGAACAAGACTTGCGCCTAATGCGCATTAAATTCCTGTCGGAAGTAGCTAACTAATTGATTTATGGTTTACGATTTACGGTTTACGATTTCCTGTTGGATATGGGGAATCAAATCATAAATCGTAAATCGTAAATCGTAAATCAGTACATGAATATACTAATACTTGGGTCGGGTGGGCGAGAGCACGCTTTCGCGTGGAAATTAGCGCAAAGTCCGTTATGTGATAAATTGTTTGTGGCGCCAGGCAATGCCGGTACAGCACAGGTTGCCACTAATTTGCCTATTAGTTATATTGACTTTCCGGCTGTTGCCGATACAGTCCGGGATAAAAAGATCGACCTGCTGATTGTGGGGCCAGAGGAACCCTTAGTAAAGGGAATTGTAGATTTTCTTCGTCAACAGCCTGATTTGGCCAGTTTGCGTATTGTTGGACCTGACGCCAAAGGAGCACAATTAGAAGGGAGCAAGGATTTCTCCAAGCAGTTCATGCACCGCTACGGCATCCCAACGGCGGCTTCTCAAACGTTTACGGCAGAAACGCTTCAGGAAGGGTTAGCCTACCTGGACTCGCACTCATTGCCAATTGTTTTAAAAGCAGATGGATTGGCCGCAGGCAAAGGCGTTATTATTGCCGAAACACTGGCAGATGCTAAAACGGCAATGAGCGATATGCTAGACGGTCACAAGTTTGGCGAAGCAGGTAGCAAGGTGGTTGTGGAGCAGTTTTTGCGAGGTGTTGAACTGTCGGTGTTTGTTCTGGCCGATGGGGATAATTACAAAATCCTGCCTGAGGCTAAAGATTACAAGCGGGTTGGCGAAGAAGATACAGGACCGAACACAGGTGGTATGGGAGCCGTTTCTCCTGTTGTATTTGCCAGTCAGTCATTTCTCCAGAAAGTTGAAGATAAAGTAGTGAAACCGACCCTGGCAGGTTTGAAACAGGAGGGGATTCATTATCAGGGCTTTATTTTTGTAGGACTCATGAAGGTTAATGGAGAACCCTTTGTGATTGAGTATAATGCACGTATGGGCGATCCGGAAACGGAAGTGGTACTGCCCCGGCTCCAAAGTGATTTTGTGGAATTGATGGTGGCTACTGCCGATGGAGAACTGGATAAAATTTCGGTTCAGGTCTCTCCCCAAACCGCGGTAACAACCATGCTGGTATCGGGTGGTTATCCCGGTGATTATGAGACCGGTAAAATCATTTCTGAATTAGAGCGTTTAGAAGATGTAATAGCGTTCCATGCCGGAACGAAAGCTCAGGATGGTCAGGTGTTGACCAACGGTGGGCGAGTAATGGCGATAACGGCGCAGGCCAATTCGCTAGAAAATGCTGTTCGGAAGTCGCAGGAAGCGGCCCGGATGGTGCAATTTGGGGGGAAACAGTACCGTAAAGATATCGGGGTTGACCTGATTCGGTACTCAGATTAGTTTGACGTTTGTAGTTTGAGGTTTGTCGTTAACTGGCACAGAACTTCAAACCACAAACGTCAAACTCCAAACACATATAGATATGTCATGTAAATCCTGTGCAACCGGCGGGTGTGGAACCCAACGCGGAGCATCCGATGGTCAAACGGCTACAACTGGATGCGGAAGCGGAGGGTGTAGCACCGGAGGCTGCAATAAACTGAATTCATTTGACTGGCTGAGCGATATCGCCATGCCAGGTCTGAAATACGATGTTGTAGAGGTTAAATTTAAAGGGGGCCGGAAAGAATATTACCGGAATGTCCACCAACTTGACCTAACTACTGGCGACTATGTTGTGGTCGAAATGCAATCGGGCTTTCATATTGGAGCCGTTTCGTTACAGGGAGAATTGGTGCGATTGCAGGTGAAAAAACGGGCCGTCAAAATTAACGACGACACCAAAGTTATTCACCGCCTTGCTACTCCCAAAGATATGGAACGCCACGAGCAGGCCGTTCTGCGTGATCTACCTTCTCTGTATCGTTCCCGCGAAATTGTTCGTGAGTTAAAACTCAACATGAAATTGTCTGACGTTGAGTTTCAGTCAGATAATACGAAAGCGACATTTTATTACTCGTCCGAAGAGCGCGTTGATTTTCGGGAATTAATAAAAATGCTGGCCAGCGAATTTAAAGCCCGGATTGAAATGCGGCAGATTAGCCTGCGGCAGGAAGCAGGGCGACTGGGAGGCATTGGTTCCTGCGGTCGTGAACTCTGCTGTTCAACCTGGCTCACGGATTTCAAAAACATAGCCACCTCGGCGGCCCGCTATCAAAATCTATCGCTGAATCCGGCCAAACTATCCGGTCAGTGCGGACGATTGAAGTGCTGCCTGAATTATGAGCTGGATACGTATATGGACGCTCTGCGTGACATTCCAACGATTGAAAAGCCGCTGGAAACGCAGAAAGGCCGGGCTTATCTTCAGAAAACCGATATTTTTCGCAAGCTGATGTGGTTTGGGTATGGAGCCGAGAGTACCTGGCATCCGCTACCCATTTTACGGGTATTGGAAATTGTCGAGTTGAACAAGAACGGCATTATTCCAGAATCATTTGACGTTTTGATGCCTATCGCTGATAAAGAACCTGTTACAGCAGCGGCCCTCAATAGCGATTTACAGAAGCTAGACGCGAAATACACGTCGAAAGCGAATAACACCAAAAAGAAAAAGAAGAAGCCGCGTGGCCCCGAAGGCAATTCGCCCCGACCTGCCGCAAACGGTAAAGTCTCCTAATAATCAACCCCGGCCACTTTGGTCGGGGTTAATTGTTTTAATGGGTGTCCAAAATTAGTTAAAAGTCGCCTGAGTAGAATGGGCTGAAAACGTAGTAACTGCTATCGCGTTTAGCCCGTTTGGGGCTAGTCTGGATATTTAACTCAAACCGAGGTAAAGGATTATTGGCACGAAACCAGTCTCGGTAAGGCCGCTCTTTTGTGTAAAGCCTGGCCACTTCACGAACATGTACGGTTTGTACATCGGCAGGGGTAGCGGGTAAGTGGTTGATAAAAATGTCTACAGTTTTGGCGTAATCGTCATAGACTTTTAGGTGCTCATTCTTCGTCCGTTCAACTAGCGCGTTTTTGTTATGAAAAAACGTGGCTTCTAGCAGTTGATTCATCGTAAATGAAAAACTCTCGCCAAGTGGGTACTGGGAGACAGCAGCCGCTTGTAATAAGGTGAAAAACTGTTTACGGCTGCCATTAAATGGAACTGCCTGGGAGCTAGTCTGAATAAGAATCTGGTAGGGTTTGGCTTTGGTGTCAATGTTAGCCAGGTTTTCCCATTGGTGCATCACAAACACTTCGCTGACAAACGCAGGCGAAAGCTTTTGCAGGGCTTCAACCGGAACTTCTTTTCCGTCAATGTATAGCGCAGATGCATATTTATAATCATCTGGCAGAATGAATTGATCGCCTTTTAACTGCAACACGACAGGTGCACCTTGCTCCATCTGGGTGCCGAGTTTACTTTGGAATAGGGCAAGGTGACGATACCATGTTCCCTTGTCTTCTAACTCAACGACCATTGCTCTGGTGGGAGTGGTAGCCGGGAGGGTGTTTGGCGAAAGCGTTTGGGTTTCTTTGGTAGACTCATGTCGGCAGGCTAGCGCCATCATACCAATCAACAGGGTCCAAATCCCATATCGCCACCAAGCTGATGAGCCTGAACGCTGGCTATTCATCATACTAACACGTTGCCGTAAGGTGGGGCCGCTGAATTGGTTGGTTATAGCCAATTGCTCGCCTGACATGCTCACTTTAATCAGATTATATTGGTACAATCTCGCATCGATACCTTCGGCCAGTACGGCCCGATCGGCGCTGAATTCCAGTGTTTGATGGAGTAGTTGCCGGAACAGATAGGCCGCTGGATTGAACCAGAAAAGAATACAAACTAATTCAGCCCCAATCATGTCGAAACTATGCCGTTGCCGAACATGGACACGTTCGTGCCTGAGAATCTGATCCAATTCGTCCGGCGAGTGCTGGCCAGGGTTAAGCACGACCCAGTTGAAAAACGAAAAAGGAGATGTGACGTCCTTGTTGTGCACCAGCGTAAAATCGGTATACGACTCATGAACGGATTTCCGGATGAGTTGTTGGAGCGAGACTAACTGAACCCCAAACCGAATCAACAGCAGAAAGACCCCACTACTATAGAGCAATAAAATGCCAATTTGCCATGACCAAACGAACCGTACTGGCTGATCCTGAAATGCTTTATAGGTTTTCTTATTAGGCAATGTAATCGTTACAGTCGGTTGAGGAGAAACCAGGTTGGGTAACACCTTTGGAACGATTACCTGTGCTGTTCGATGCATTACGGTTCGCACGCGTTCTGGGCGCCAATCCGGGAGTTCCAGGAGTGGTAGGAGTAAGGCCCCGGCCAGACCTAACCACAGGGCCAATCGGTTGGCACCAAAAAACGTTTCGCGTCGAAGCAAAGCGTAGTACGCTATGCTGACAACAGCCAGTAGTGTATTGGCTAAAACAACATAGCGTAGCGTTTCCATCTTTAGTTAGGTGTGGAAGAGTAGTTGGTCCAGCGTAGTCAGGCATTTTTGACTACGCTGGACCAGCTTTGACTATTTTTTCTCGATCATGGCCAGAATTTCACGCAGTTCATCTGCCGAAATCTTCTCATTCTGAGCAAAATAGCTCACTAAATTCTTGTATGAATTATCAAAATACTCATCGACTACTTTCTTCAGAACAAACCGATTTTGGTAGGCTTCCTTGCTGATGATGGGGTAATATTCATGCGTATTTCCATACGCCTTATGACCGATGTACCCCTTCTCTTCCAGATTTCGAACAATTGTTGATACTGTATTATAATGCAGAGGAGGATCTGTAAACTGAGGCACCATATCTTTTACATACCCTTGCTCCATTTTCCAGAGCACCTGCATTACTTCTTCTTCTTTGGCGGTTAGCTTTTCCATAGAACAAACTTAAAACTATTTCCCTCGTTTGCAAACTATTTGTATAGTTTTTTATTGTTTGAAAAGCCAACTGCACCGTTGTAGCTTTGTACATTATTCTGGGTGAGGTTTATGAAACAATTAGGACTAATCTTGTTCATGGTGTGGCTGATTGCTGGCTGTGAAACAAATGCGGTATATAAAGAGTACACCGACATTGAGGATGGGAAATGGTACATTAAAAATGCCCCTTCGTTCACATTCGAAATCACTGACGCATCGGTGCCCTATAACATTTATTATAACCTTCGGAATAGTTTGTCGTACGGTTATTATAATTTGTATCTGACTCGTTATCTGCGGGATGCGAGCGGCAAGGAGCTCGAATCACGGCTGGACGAACTGATTCTGATGGATCCTAAAACGGGTAAACCCAATGGAGATGGCCTTGGCGACCTGTTTGATCACAAGGTCCTAATGAAGCGGAACTATCGGTTTCCGAAACCTGGCAAATACAGTGTTCAGATCAGGCAGTATATGCGTCAGGACCCGTTGCTTAATATCCTGAGTGTAGGAGTTACGGTAGAAAAAGCTGGTCCTGCTAACTAACCCGCCGACCTGTTCGCTAATGCTTGTTCATTTTTTTCGCGTAAATCGGTTCTTTTTTATTCCTTACCTGCTCGTATTGGTTGTACTGGGTGTGTTACAATGGATGTACACCCAGGAACAGTTGATGCAGTGGGTTAATGTACGGAATAGTTTGCTGGCCGATCAGCTCTTTCCATATATCACCTACATGGGCGATGGTGCTTTTTTTGTGCTGGTTTGCCTGATTCTGTTGATTTATAACTGGCGAATTGGTCTGATGTGCGTTGCTAGTTTTGCCCTTTCTTCTTTGACATCCGAGTTTTTAAAGAAGATTGTCTTCACAGGATCGCCCCGGCCACTGAAATTTTTTGAGCATTCTACATTTCAGTACCACATTATTAAAGGCCTGGATATTTACAGCTACAATAGTTTTCCGTCGGGCCATACCACAACAGCTTTTGCGGTCTTTAGCCTATTGGCGTTTCTTGATAAGAAGAAGTGGAGGGGAGTTATTTTCCTGCTTTTGGGCGTTCTGGCGGGCTATTCCCGGGTATATCTGTTTCAGCATTTTGTTGAAGATACCTATGCTGGCTCGCTGGTTGGAACGATTTCATCAGTAATAATTTATTTATTGATGTATCGCTGGGTAATGAAGAACGAGAATATTGCCGGGAATTAGGTCCTCTTTTGCCTACCTTTGTTTAGGGCTCCGCCGAACCATTGCCAAAGCAGAGCCGTTACTTCATTACTGACTACAATCAACGTGCATCGATAAACTCTCTCATGAGCGACGCCATTAAGCATGAGTGCGGTATAGCCTTAATCCGGCTCCGCAAGCCGTACCAATATTACATAGACAAGTACGGCACGGCTCTTTATGGAGCCAACAAACTTTACCTGCTTATGGAAAAGCAGGTAAACCGAGGCCAGGATGGCGCCGGAATCGCTAATATAAAAATTGATGTTCCTGCGGGCCGTCGTTATATTAGTAGATATCGTTCAGTAGATCAACGTCCTGTAACGGATATCTTCGAGAAGGTTAATAAAAAATTCCGCAAAGCACTTAAGGGTAACAAAGACAAAGCTAAAGATGCCCAATGGCTCCAGGAAAACATTGCCTTTACGGGCGAGGTCTGGATGGGACATCTTCGGTATGGTACTCATGGAGCCAACGAGATTGAGAACTGCCACCCAATGCTTCGGCAAAGTAACTGGCGAAGTCGTAATCTGGTTGTAGCGGGTAATTTCAACATGACCAATGTTGATGACCTATTTGAAAAGCTCGTTTCGCTGGGGCAGCATCCGAAGGATAAGGTTGACACCGTAACGGTGATGGAGAAAATTGGACACTTCCTGGATGAAGAAAATCAGCGGGTGTTCGAACGGTTCAAGGGTATCTACGAAAACCCTGATCTGTCGGATATCATTGAAGATAATCTTGATCTTCAGCGCGTTTTACACCGTTCTTGCCGTGATTTCGATGGTGGCTATGCCATGGTGGGTATGACAGGCTATGGAGCCGCATTCGTCGCCCGTGATCCGGCCGGTATTCGTCCCGCTTATTACTATGCCGATGATGAAGTGGTCGTAGTAGCGTCGGAAAAGCCAGCCATCAAAACTGCTTTTAATGTTGAATACAGTGCCATTCAGGAAGTAAAGCCTGGCCATGCACTCATCGTTGATAAATA
This sequence comes from Spirosoma sp. KCTC 42546, assembly GCF_006965485.1. Taxonomy (NCBI): domain Bacteria; kingdom Pseudomonadati; phylum Bacteroidota; class Cytophagia; order Cytophagales; family Cytophagaceae; genus Spirosoma; species Spirosoma sp. KCTC 42546. The sequence goes on along the minus strand of NZ_CP041360.1, from coordinate 7,763,799 downwards.
TGGCGAGTATGTGGAGCAGGAGTTCGTGACGCCTATTGAAAAGAAATCCTGTAGCTTCGAGCGTATTTATTTTTCACGTGCTACTGATCCCGACATCTACAACGAGCGTAAAGCATTAGGGAAACTGGTGATTCCGCAGATTCTCAAAGAAATTGACTACGATCTCGAAAATACGGTATTCTCATATATCCCGAATACAGCCGAAACCGCCTTCTTTGGAATGGTTGAAGGGTTGGAAGAATATCTCTATAAACAGCGCAAGAAAGCGATTATGGAGGGGATTCTGTTTGAAGAAGAACTAGACCGGGTGCTTTCGTTTAGGCCCCGTATTGAAAAACTGGTTGCCAAAGACGTAAAACTACGAACCTTTATTGCAGACGACTCGCAGCGCGATGATATGGTGTCGCATGTGTACGACACCACGTTTGAGGTTATCAAAAAAGGGAAAGATAACGTCGTAGTTGTCGATGATTCGATTGTTCGGGGTACTACACTTGAAAAAAGCATCCTGCGCATGCTGGATCGCTTAGGGCCTAAAAAGATCATTATTGTTTCATCGGCCCCTCAAATTCGCTTTCCTGACTGCTACGGCATCGATATGTCGAAGTTTAAGGAATTCATTGGCTTCCGTGCTGCGCTCGAACTACTTAAGGACCGAGGCATGGAAGATCTGCTCGATGAAGTTTATGCCCAGTGTGTAGCAGCTATTGAGTCAGGCAATGCCAGCCAACAGAATTATGTAAAGGCGCTGTTCGATCCCTTTACGCACGAAGAGTTATCTAAAAAGGTATCGCAGATTGTAACACCGCCCGATTTAAAGGCTGAAGTGGCGGTTGTTTATCAAACCGTAGAAAACCTACATAAGGCTTGTCCCAATCACTCGGGCGATTGGTACTTTACGGGTAATTATCCGACGCCCGGCGGTAACGTCGTTGTTAATAAAGCTTTCGTGAACTTCATGGAAGGAAAGCTGGTGAGAGCCTACTAAAAGGAGAAAGGAAGAGAGGGGCGAAAGGGAGAAAGGATCAGCATGTAGCCATCCTTCCTCCCTTTCGCCCCTCTCTTCCTTTCTCCTTAATTTATTTTTATTTCTCCCAAGCCAGTGCGTTGACATTTGCGCCAATTTTCTTGCCTTCTGTCAGGCCTGTTTCGTTATCCTGCTTGGTATGAATGTTACCATAGAAACGTGAGTCGGCCGATTCCTGGGCAGAGGCTGCAAATGATGTAAACGAGCGTGCTTTAAACGAAATATGTCGTAAAGGGTCATCCGGCCGACCAACGTGTGAATCGTCGGTAAACGCGAAGTTTTCGCCATACAAAGCCGTTAGTACCGTAGCCGCCGATGAGGATTGAGTAGCATGACCTGACGGATAGCCTGGGAAAGGTGGAGCAGGCCAGAAAGGAACCCAGGCCGGGTCGATGGCTAGCCGTACATAGGTGTAAGGCCGAAGATTATTATAGGTGAACTTACATCGCCAGCAGAGTATAAAGGCATCGGCAACAGATATGCCAGTGCGAGCAAATGTTTCGGCTGCTTTTGCCAGATTTGCTTTTGCGGTTACTGCCGCAATGCGGGCAAGGCTATAAGAATGGCCTGGTGGTGTAAACGAGTCGCCTGGGTTATCGGACCACCACAGCGAAATCTCTTTTTCTGTCTGAGTCAGACTTTTAGACTTGTTGTACACATCCATATACTGACTGAAGATTGCGGATTTAACATCAGTCGAGTAAGCCAGTGGTTTAGGCATTGGCAAATCGTTGTTGGATTTAACAAACGTCCGATTTTTACCCCAATAGGGCTGCATTGGAATTTTCTGCCCGTTTTCGGTGGGTTGCCACAGACCTGCTCCTACTGGGACAACATAACTTGCCGGGAAGTTGCGGGTATAACCGGCATCACCCCCGTCGGTTTTCGACCATTCAAACAGGGCATCCGCAATTTTTTTTCCGAAGTCGATAGAACGTTGGTTAATCGATTCGTCGGTATCCTTAAATGTTTTGAGAATAACTGTTTCCAGGGAATCAATATAAACTTTATTAGTCGCGCTGGTTGTTGGATACAGGCTCCGTAGAATTTGGGCCTGTGCTGCATTGGCGCTGAGCGCCCAATTATACGCCTTACCTGATTCTACCTGTGGAAGCGTAGTTAAGCCCTGAAGCTGGCTTACAAGTGATTTTCGGTTAGCAATACCAGGTACTACAGATTCATACATTGTGATACCAGCATAGCCAAACGCCCGCGATGCTACAGGAGGGGTGAAGCCAGCTGTAGTTTTGGTTAACTTCAACTGGAGAGCGGCCCATGTTGTTGCTATATCACCTGTATACTGGTCGGCAGGTTTGCCGGTCGTTAGAGTCGGTTGAACATCATCACTGGGTTGTATACGGCAGGCTTGCAGGAAGGCAATTAATAAAAGTGTAGTCAGTACCCCTCGGTAATTGTGTTTAGAATTAGCCTTTGAAGTCTGGAGCTTACGGTGGGTAAAATGTATATTCATAGTATTACCAGGTAAAAAGAACCACTACACCAGCTATAAGGCTGAGTGTCAATAGTGGAGTTTAGCAAAAATGTTGCCAGAAAAAAGACTGAATTCCTGGCTATTGCTAGTACGACCCGCAATCCGTTAACTTCGTTGTAGATTTGATACTCGAACAAACTTGATTCTCTCTAATGCGCATCCCTGAAGAAACAGTTGAACGAATTCGCCAGTCTGTCGACATTCTGGAAGTAATAAACGATTTCGTTTCGCTCAAGAAGCGGGGTAGCAACTACATTGCCTGCTGTCCGTTTCACAATGAGAAATCGCCTTCGTTTAATGTGAACCCAACCCGGCAGATTTACAAATGCTTCGGTTGCGGCAAGGCTGGCGATGCGGTTCGGTTCGTGATGGACATCGAGAATATTAGCTATGGAGAATCACTACGATACCTGGCTAAAAAGTATGGTATAGAAATTGAAGAACAGGAGCAAACTCCCGAAGACCTCCTACGGCAGAACGAGCGGGAAAGCCTGCTAATCGTCCTCAACTTTGCCAAAGCATTCTTCCAGGAAACCCTGCTGAACACAGATGAAGGGAAAAGTATAGGTCTAAGTTATTTTCGGGAACGGGGCTTTACCAATCCAACAATTGAAGCTTTTGAACTAGGCTACACCCTCGATCAATGGGACGCGCTCCTGCAGGAAGGTCAGCGAAGAGGACATAGCCGCGAACTGCTTGAAAAAGCCGGACTAATTTTGATTAAGGAAGGGAATCCGGGTGGCGACAGGAAAGTATTTGACCGCTTCAGAGGGCGGGTCATGTTCCCAATCCATAATGTGTCGGGTCGGGTAATTGCTTTTGGCGCCAGAATTCTAAAAACTGACAAGAATCAACCTAAATACCTCAACTCACCCGAAACAGCGGTTTATCATAAGAGCCAGGTTTTGTACGGGATTTTTCAGGCGAAACAGGCTATTCGGCAGGAGGATGTTTGTTATCTGACGGAAGGATATACAGATGTAATTTCGCTGCATCAGGCAGGGATCAAAAATGTAGTTGCCTCCTCGGGTACGTCGCTTACAACAGAGCAAATTCGGCTGATTGCGCGCTTTACGCCAAATGTTACAATTCTGTACGATGGTGACGCGGCTGGTATCAAAGCCGCTTTGCGCGGTTTGGATATGGTATTAGAAGAAGGCTTAAATCTTAGGCTTCTTTTACTGCCCGATGGCGAAGACCCCGATAGCTATGTGCATAAGGTTGGGGCTGATGCCTTCAAAGCATATATCAAAGAGCATTCTCAGGATTTTATTGACTTTAAAGCCAGCCAATGGCTAACCGAAGCAGGCGACAATCCGCTGAAGCGGGCTGAAGGAATATCCGATGTGTGCAGTAGTATCACCAAAATCCCAGATCCTCTTAAGCGCCAGACACTCTCGCAACGCGTAGCCCAAGTGTTTCATGTTAGTGAACAGTCTGTAATTTCAGAAATCAATCGGCTGCTTCGAAAACAGCAGGAGCAAACTAAAAAAGACACTGATCGGCAACAACGGACGGCTGGTTCTGGAAGGCAACAGCCATCTTCAAGTAATACTTTAAGTACAGGGGAGCCATCACTCGATGAAATAAACTCATTGCTGGAGGGATTCAGCGTAGAAGCGTCTGAAATCGGCGATTACGGTACGAATGCACCACCAGCCATATCTGCTCCAATCGAGCGTGTAAAGGCTGTTAGAACGCCTATATCGTATCAGGAGGAGGAATGTGTGCGATTGTTAATGAGTCATGGTGCACGTGAACTAGAGCCGGGTATCTCACTGTGTCAATATGTACTGAGTGAATTACACGATATTGAATTTCAGACTGGGCCTTATGACCTGATTTTAACCTTGTTTCGGGAAGCCTATAGCCGGGGGGATATTTTAACCGCCAATGATTTTCTAAATCGACAGGATAATAGGCCAGAAGGAGCAAGTAATACTGAGCTTCAGCATCAGGCTATTCATTTAACAACACCCCGCTATGAGATCAGTGATGGATGGGGAAAACATGAGATTTTCGTCCCATCTGAAGCGGAAATTGGCATTCTGGCCGATGCTGCCTACCGAAATATCCTACGAATTAAAAAAATGCTCGCTGAGCAACGAATGACGGCGCTACAGCAATTGCTTCGCGAGTCGAGAAATAAATCACCTGAGGAAGCCGATCAGCTTTTAACCGAATTTATGCATTTCAAGCGAATCGATATGGAAATCTCGGGTTTATTAGGTACGGTTATATCCGGTTAACGTTTACTAAGGCATAAAAAAAGCCCCAGCTATAAGTATAGATTGGGGCTAACCTTTATCAATAGGGGAGGGTGAACACTATGCCTGAGCTACCGTTATGACACTAATCAGTTCGGCATCAATTTTACGATTCAGCTCATCCAGCAAGCTGGCATGAGAATGGAGCTGACCAGGTTTGGAAGGTTGCGCTGAACGACCAGACTTCTTGCCCGACATATCGAGCAATAAAGTCATCAGAACATCACTCATATACTCACGTAAATCGATGAGCTTCCGTAACCGTGCCCGACTAGCCGCTGTTGGCTGACGACGGGACGTGGTCTGCAATGAGTTGATGGCTTGATTCAGTTTAGCATAACGACCATGAAATGCTTCGGTCGCTCTTGCCCATTCCATAATCATTTTTTGTACCTCTTCAGCCGACGGTTCGTAGCTGGACAATACTGTTGATTCTTCCTGATTCATCACCCTATCTGAATACGTGTTGTGCAATTGACTGAATCAAAATTCAGCTCTTGTAGAGCTGAAAGCAAATCGTTTTGTGTGAAATCACCCATTTTAGGTGTGAAATCACCCAAAAAGTGTGAAATCACCCTACCCAAACTGCGCGTTTAAGCGGTTTTATGACCGATCTTAAGTTAGCCCCGCTATACTTCCTGGTAAGTCCGTTAATAAATTTATTGATTGAATTGTCAGACTGTTACGAATAAATTCAAGTATTGTTGGTACATTCATCCACCCATATATGTAATAAATCATGAACCAATCAATCGGTGTCCAGGAGGGCACTAAGAACTTCGCGATCCGTCGTCGCGATTTCTCGATTCTCGTTGCCCAATCTGAGCTTTTTAACTGCGAAGTTTTAAGCCAGCTACTGAAAGAACAAGGCTACAATGTTGTTGGCCGTGCTGTTGAAATGGAAGACACACTTCAACAGATTAGAGTGAAACGCCCCAAATGTGTTATTCTGGAATCCGACATTTCGGGCGAGCGAAGCTTCGAGATTGTGGAGGAGATGCAGCACGCAAACCAGCAAACGAAGTTCATCTTATACACCCGTAAACCCGACCTGCGTATGGTGGCCAAAGCCATGCAAAAAGGATTCTTTGGGTTTCTATATGCCACAGATGGACTGGACGAATTGTACCGGTGTTTCCAGACGGTCAGTAACGGAGGTTGTTACTACAGCAGCGGCTTCATGGATTTACTCAAAAATTTTGGAGTCGATATAATTTCAGAATCTACGCGGGAAGAACTAAGTCGATTAAGCCAACGGGAACGGGAAGTGCTACGAATGGTAGCCAACGGCCATACCGCTAATGAAATTGCAGATCGACTAGGCATAAGCTACCGAACGGCTGTAAATCACAAAGCACATATTGCAAAAAAACTGGATTTAGATAGCATCCGACAACTGCCAAAGTACAGCATTGCAGTAAAAAGCTATCTCTAAAATTCTAGGCAACCGTTTCAAACAGGCGCGAGTCTGCATACTGTAGCCATTCCCGAAGTTCCTGCATACGGCTACGGGGTACGCTGACCGTGTACGGTATTGGTGTATTGAGCCTGATACTGTATTTCCCATTTTCCCAATGGGCATAGCCTGCTATTGCCTGTCGGTTAACAATGTAATCCCGTTTAATGCGTAAGAATTGAGCCGGATTCAGTTCCGTTTCCAGTTCATTCAACGTTTTCCCGATCAAATAGCGGCCTTTGGCCAATTCGGCATAATAGAGACGGTCTTTAATGGTAAAATAATAAACATCATTGACCGGAAAATCTAATTCGCCCATTGCGTTTCTACCTTTCAGGTAGGTCAAATAGGATGCAGTAGCTGCTGATTTAGGTGATACAGTTGATAAATACGCTACTGCTTTCTGATATCCTTCGGCTTCGGCTGCTGCCTGGGCTTCCCGGCGTTGGTTTAAGTAGTCTTTTAGTAATGAAAGGTTTAATTCTATATAACCAATAATAGTTAATGGGACTAAATATTCTAAGTATATCCGCCAAGTAAATGTGTAAAGTATATATTTCTGCCAATAATTTGACCATGAATAAGTGGGTAAATTCTCTAATAGATACCGAATAGTTTGTGTACCGGGATTGAAAACAAAAAACGAAAATGCTAGAATAGGCAAGAATCGTAATTCATATTTATAAATAGAACGCCAAGTATTTTCGACCGAATCGATATGCCAAATTTTATGAAAACGATTAATTAAAGTAATAGTAATGAACAAGGTAAATAATTCAGGAATAAATAAGCTACGAACTAGTAGGCCAATGTACTGGAAAGGCCCTCCCTCTTCATAAACGAGTTTTATTTTCAGCTTATAAGCAATAGACCAGCTAACAGCTTCAATCAATACTACCATACCTAGTAGTATTAATACCCCATTAAATAGGTTCTTTAGGAAGTCACGTGTCAGTCGAATTTCCTTCATCTGCTACCTTGTCAATAAGTGAACTAAGATAGTGACAACAGGCGGGTCTTTCCAAAGAAATAATGTATCTTTTTTGTGATTAATGGTAATTATGGTTGTGAGGAACTTTGACTCGTTAGGTAACCTATTCAGGTAGAATGAGTTTCTTATAGATTATGTAATACACGTTATACATAGATCGGCCAGTCATGATAGACTGGCCGTGTGTAAACACTTTCACTAGTTAAATCTAATGATACAATTAAAGGAAAACGAAGTGTTATACAGGCTGATACTTAGTAATACTACCATCTGCTTCGAAAACAATTACAATGCTATTACTAGTGGATATTCGACGTGTTTTGATTATAATGGGTTTTCTGGCTGGAGTGGTAAACCCAGAGTCCACCAACCGTTCCCGTCTGGTTGGGCGGATATATAATCTATCCTTGATAGCATCATCCAAGCAACGCAGAAGTTCAGGAGTAGGCTTATGTTTGATAACATCATTGGACGAAGAGTTGGTATCGTAGAAAAGAATAATATCACTTTCTAAACTGGCCCATTCAACAGGTGGATTGTCTTTATAACTGTCATCAATTGTTGTCTTAATTAGCCAGCTTGGGCGACCGTTCTCATTGAGATATCTAACCACTTCTACTACGCCTTTATCCCCCACAAAAGCTCCCTTTCTAACAGCATCATCAATATAATTGATGAGTATTTTTTTGATTGACGTCGTCAATCGTAATCTGTTTGCAAGGCTGTGCGACAGCGTTGTACATGATAGCCCAAGTCAGGCTGATGAAGATAATACAAGCTTTCATAGTGCTTAGTTACATGTAGAGCCTGGAGCTGACGCTCCTGGGATGATGGTTTTAGAATTACTATACTGAAGTGTACCTTTATCAGTTAAAAGGTATTGATCGAGTCCTGGGTATTGGTTCATGACCGTCACATCATCACTTGGCTGGTATGTCAGAAATGTACCCCCATTAGGGGCTTGCCCGGTTGGATGAGTATGTATCATGCCGCTGATCTCGTAAGTAGTTTTGGAAGAGCTAGTAGGGTCGAGCATAATATGCCATTTTCCATCCTCTTGGTAAATAAAGGCAACTGTATTTCCATTTTCATCTTTATATTTTCCATCCCCTGGCCAGTTTACGTGCTCTATAGTATTTTTTGGGGAAGGAAGTGAAATAAGTTGTCCGTCTTTTGTAATTACGGCAACATGTTCCTTACCGTAAGAAACACTGTTTGTGTATAATGCTGCATCAGCGTCACAGTTTGCAATTTCTTTTAAGGGCTGCGTCCAACGCCCTAAGATATATTCATACAAATTTATGTATCCAAATGCAGGATCTACATAGATGTAATATTGGCCATCTTTTGGAGTAGTTGGTCGTTCACCTTTTACGTCCATTGGTTTTAACACAATACACCAACTCTTGCCATCCCAAATATACGTTGCTCCCGTGGGCGAACTGAAAACTTGTCCTCTCTTTATGGAGTTCTGTGGTGACTTATAAGGTGCGAATGTGCTCGAAGTTCCTCTTGAACCTCCACTGTACGTACCACCACTACTTCCACTGCTTGATGAACTTGTAGTCCAGCCCCAATCTGAACTACCATCATTGCCCCGGCCTTTCACAGTTGCCTCAGGCAACCAGTTTCCAGTAGGATATACGGTTATTTCTGGTAACCAGTAAACGATTTGATCATCCAACTGAGCACAACTCCGATACAGACTCTCCGCATTTATGGGTTGCTGTGGGGCAAAACTATTAGTAGAAGTAGTGATTTTAGGAACGAACAAGCCTTTATTGATTGAAAAGGCTTCACGCGGTTGTATTGTTTGAAACGAAACATCATCGAACCAGACCGGTGTTTTACTCGGGTTCTGTAAACGCACGGATACGTAGCCTGCCTGCTGGGCATACTCCTGAATATGCAACAACTACCAATGTTCACGAGCGGCCTTGTTAAGACCAACCTGTTGCCGATGCATAAACCGGCCATGCTGGTCATAAAACGCTACGTCAACACGAGCATCGGGTAAGCGTTGCGCTAATAGTGACTTTACCAAGGGTATCATGAGGGCACTGATCACGCCAATAGCAGGAGCTGTCTGGATAGACCGATGCGATTGGTCGGGCACGGTGGCCTGCTGTTGAGAAATGGCCACTCCAGCTACTACTCCCCCCACTAAAGCCGTCGTTATTTGAGGAGTAAGATTCGCTTTAGAGCGAATAGGCGCATAAGCATAAGCATCTAATGAGAATACATCCCCTTTTCTGACCGGGATTAATTTACTGGTCAGGGATGAAACCGCACTCGAATCACCGCCACTTAATTTTATAGATAGGCCGTCTGTACGGGAATGGGTCGTGGACTCACTTTGCGCAAGTCTGCCCGAGCCATTATTGGAGCAGCCTAATGGGCTTGTCTGAGCCGGGCAGGCGGCTGTTGTTTTGGGGCTTCCCGGAATATCGGTTTGGGTACCAGAGTATTTGACGGAAATCGTCATGGCACTTCCTGTTTTGTAGCTATTAGGCACACGCAAATAGAAACCGAAGGCATTGTAGCCTGAAATACCCAGGGCATTGGCTACATCCTGTCGGCTACTGGTAGCTGGTATCCCGAAACCCACCAACCAGCCATTTATGTATACATCAAACTTGGTGGATTGCTGGGACTTAGTTTTGTTTACAACCCAGCCATCAATGCCGTTGCAATCGGCAACATCCAGATTTCCGGCGAAGTTACTGCCTGCCAGCGCAGGGGAAGTTATTGGGTTGGTGGTAGGTGTAGTTGGTGTGGTTCCCAATCCAGGACAAGACGCCGTTGTTTTGGGGCTACCTGGAATATTCGTGTTGGTGCCCGCATACCGAACCGAAATACTCAAAGCCGATCCATTTTTGTACTGGGCAGGTATAGACCAGATAAAACCGAATCCATTAAAGCCCGAAATACCGAAAGCATTGGACACATCCTGGCGGCTGTTGCTGGCTAACACATTGGAAGCCGCCAATTGATTATTTATATACACATCAAATTTGGTAGACTGGTTGGTTGCATTTCGATTCATAACCCAGCCACCTATATTATTACAGTCGGCTCCATCCAGATTGCCTGCATAGTTCGCTCCCGCTGGTGGGTTGGTCGTCGTAGTTGTCGTTGTGGTTGGGGGGGTAGTAGTGGTTGTATGCGGATCAGTCTCGGCAAAGCAACTGGCGGTACTGCTCGACATCAACCCAGTTGCCACCAGCCAGTGTTGGGGCCTGAAGTTGCTCCCATCCTGATAGGCCGCAAATAGGGTACCATTGTAAAAATGAGCATACACCGATTCGCCCCAACTGGTCGTGAACAAAAACTGGCCCTCTGTGTAGGCACAAGCACCTGCTGGATTTGGGAGTTGTGTGCCTCCTGTACAACCACTAACGGTCTTGGGCGATCCGCCTATCGTACTGCTTGTTCCACAGATGCGTACTGAAATGGCGTGGTTCTGCCCATTTTTCCAGCCGGCCGTAGCGGGAAAACTAAAGTTGAAACCATGATAGCGGGCGGCTGAGTTGCCAAAGGCGGTTACTAAATCCTGTCGGTCGCCATTGGCGGTAATGCCCGAATAGGTTTTGACCCCATCCACATAGATATCGACGGTGACGGGCTGGTTCAGGTTAGCCCCATCGAAAGCCCAGCCACCCATACTGGTGCAGTTGGCATAATCTAATGAACCATTCGGATTGCTAACTGAGCATTGTGCCCACGTTATCATGGTTGATATAAAGATCAGCAGAATTGTTAGTACAATAGCCTGCCGAAACTAGGTAGGTTTGGGTAAATTTTTCACTACATTTGACATGTTTAATGGTAAAACATTGAACGGCTCAAAGCCCTGCGTCCGGTCGCCAAACTGTCGTGGGGCTTTTTCTGTACTAAAAAAATTAGGTAGGCTGGATAGATTGTAGCGTTTATTGGTACTCGTTAACAGAACAAAGGTGAATAGACGCTACCTTGAGTGCCTGATAGTACCCTACTAATTTAACTAGTAGGGTACTATCATTTTTGAACCGGCCACAGCCAGTGGCGGTATCGCTGAGCAAAGTGCAATAGACTAAACGCGCCCTGTAATCCCAATTTCTGGGAGATTTGCGCTCGATGATTATTTACCGTGTGCGGGCTAATAAAGAGTTGTTCCGCAATTTGGCGAGTGGTCAAACCATCGGCAATAAGCCGTACTACCTCCCGTTCGCGACGGCTTAAGGTACCCAGGGCGGTCAACACCGCAGCCGATACAGGAGTGGATGACGTGGATTCAGAAGCCTGTAAAGCAGCCAAAAATAAGGCGGCCAACTCCGGCAGTGCCGGAATGGCATTGAATGCGTCCCTCGTGTTTGACATAAAGCAATGAGTTAGTCCTGAAAAATGAATCGGTGGCCAGCCCTTAGGCTAGGCTGTTCATCAGGCCAAAAGTAGGCGGACTTTGAAGCGGAAATCAACTCGATTTGTCTGAAATCACCATCTGACCGGACAGAATTACCAAAAAAAGATAACTATTTAGTTGATTTCGCACATGAAATGTGTGATTTCAGGCAGGAGGTATTTTGTTTATTAAGCGGGCAGTTAATATTTGCTCAGGAAGTAATCAATTGGCTCAATACAATGGAACAATCAAGTGAAAATAGAGATGGGGTAATTGCAGCAGAATATGTGCGAAGAGGGAGCTGGCGAGGATTGCCCTACAGAAGATTGGCCGCCGGCTCGGGCTTACCAGCGGCATCACGCCCCTGTAACCATTCCCGGAATTCGTGCATGCGAACACGAGGAACAATGATTTCGTGATGGTCAGGATTGTTTAGAGTAACAATGTACTTGCCATTTTCCCAGTAGGAGTAGTGCAATACCGCTTGCCGGTTAACTATGTAATCGCGTTTGATTCGGAAAAACTGAGTTGGATCTAGTTCTGTCTCAAGTTCGTTTAATGTTTTACCAACTAAATACCGTCCTTTTAGGGATTCAGCGTAATAGAACCGCTCTTCTACAGTGAAGTAGTAGACCTCATTGACTGGGAAGTCTATCTCACCCAATGCATTTTTACCTTTCAAATAAGTGAGGTAAATAGAAGGAGTTGTGGTTATAGGCTGTGGTGAGAATGTCTCAGATAAAGCTAAGACTTTCTGAGAAGCTTCGGCGGCTTCGGCTTCGGCCTTCTCTTGAGCTTCCCGGCGCTGTTTTAAATAGTCTTTAAGAAGAGAAACATTAAGAGCGATGTAACCAATAAGCACTACTGGGAATAAGTATTTAAAATAGACGGACCAAGTAAACGTATGAAGTATGTATTTCTGCCAATAATTAGACCAAGAATAGGTGGGAAAGCTCTCTAACAGAAAACGTATAGTTTGTGTACCAGGGTTGAATGCTAAAAATGCAATTGCTAAAACAGGTAAAAAACGCAATTCGTATCGATAAATAGAGCGCCATGCGTTCTCTACAGAATTGATATGCCAAATGTTATGAAAGAGGTTGATGAGTGTAATTGTCGTAAACAAAGTGAATAATTCAGGAATAAATAAACCTCGAATCAACAAACTGATATACTGAAAGACCCCGCCCTCATCATGAACGATTTTTAGTTTGATTTTATAGCCAATAGACCAGCTTACAGCTTCTATCAATACTACAATAAGCAGTAGTATTATTACGCTGCTGAATGGTTTTTTCAGAAAGTCTCGTCTGACCTGAATTTCCTTCATGCTGTCTTCATAGCAAAAACTCGTACTAATATAGTGGTAATATTTAACTAAATCCAAACGGGTGATTGTGACTTTTTTACGATTGATGGGCCCCTCGTTGGCTGGTAGCTTTGTATCAACAAAAACAAGCAACTACAAATCAATCTTATACATTGTCATGAAAAAGCAATTCTCAATCAAAGCCGCTCAGACCATTAAGAATATAGCCAAGCCGGTTTCTAAGTCTGAATCTACTAATCTATTAAAAATTATGTCTCTTGAAGGTGAGTGCTGCCGGTGGGATATTGGCTCAGCCTTTACTGGCCTCTCCAAGCCTGTTTTCTCGCTTTAAGCTTAATAAATCATGCTTACCACACGACAACTTTACCGACAGGAGTTGGCGGACTGCCGCGAACACTTCGAGCAAATTGACCTGTCCAAAGAACGGGGTTATTTAATGAAGTATACTACGTTCTCCGCAAATGTCGAGAATATACTTCCTTCAATATCCCGCCAGGAACATGAAGCCCTCTTTAGAGAGCTATTGTTGCAGCAGGTATTCACCACATTCGATCAAAAGTGCCTAACGGCTGGTGATTTAGTAAAGTTGCGTGGGGCGCACGACGTTTTAAATAAAGAGTATAGCCCGAAAATCTATTGCACCTACCACCTCGGTTCATACCGGTTGCTAACTAGTGTGCTTTTTCGGAAAGGGGTCGATTGCGTATTGCTCGTTGGTAGCAATATGAATCGGAGCCAGGGGGAGGAGATGAAGGAACATATTGAAGGGCTACGCCAAAAACATGGTCTTACCAACGTTTTTCGGGTGGTTGAAGCGGGTAGCCCTTCTGCCGGATTAACGGTACTGCGTGAACTGAAAGCTGGCCGGTCACTGATTGTCTTTGTAGATGGTAGCCCTGAAACGGCTCCAGAACCTGGAGAAGAAGCTCAGTTTTTATCGGTGCGCTTAGGACAACGTCGTGTTTTAACACGAAAAGGAGTTGGCTATTTGTCTCATGCAGCGGGTGTGCCTATCGTACCAGTAGTGAGTTATCGCCAACCCGATATGACAAATGTCCTGCATTGTCTCAAACCAATTCGCCCTATTGTGCGAAGCGACCGGGACATGTATTGTCAGGAGGCTATGCAACAATTATATGATGCATTTTGGCCGTACCTGAAACAATACCCAGGCCAGTGGGAAGGGTGGAATTTTATTCACTTATTCCTGGAGCCCGAAACAGTTAAAAATAAATTTTTCGGCTCTCGCGCTCAGCGGCTTGCCTTTAATGAAAACCGCTACTCATTATGTGATCTGGAACAGGCACCTATCCTGTTCGATCGACGATCGTATCAGACCTATGAGATCACCGAAGATCTCCGGGATTTGCTACTGAATCTTCATGAAGTGGACTCCGTTGAGGAGGTTGTCGGTCAGGAAATGTTTAATGAGTTGATGGATATGGAAATACTACACTAAGTACCATCCCGGTATACGATATATACTACAAGGAGCCCGATTAGCTGTCTAATCGGGCTCCTTGTAGTATAAAAAAACGTAGTAAAATTTTACTACATTTCTAGGCATTATTACTAACCTCAATTTCTTCGCCTGACTTATGAAAGAATTTAAAGTTGACCATACCTAGAGAGCTATCTTTAATTACTTTAACCCATGTTTTATATTTCATATACCATTGCATTTGTTTTGAGTAAATACCCTTAGTATAATACGCATATAAAAATGGATTCATTGAAATCGAAATACCGCGCTCATTCTGTTTCGTCAGGATATAATCGAGGTTATTTTCAATAACATCCGTTACTAAAACACTGGCCTGAATCGTGCCAGTGCCTCCACAAGTGGGGCAAACCTCACGCGTAACAATGTTCATTTCCGGCCGGACCCGCTGACGTGTAATCTGCATCAGGCCAAATTTCGTAAGGGGTAGAATCGTAAACTTCGAGCGCTCTGGTTTCATTTCATCGCGCATGATATCTTGCAGGAGTTTTTTATTCTCCGCTTTTTTCATGTCAATGAAATCCACGACAATGATACCACCCATGTCGCGGAGTCGAAGTTGACGGGCAATTTCTTTAGCAGCTTCACGATTGACACTAATGGCAGTTGCTTCCTGATCTTCTTCAGAATTCGACTTATTACCACTGTTTACATCAATGACGTGCAATGCTTCTGTATGCTCAATAATCAGATAGCCCCCACCGGGTAAGCTTACTGACCGACCAAACAAGGATTTAAGTTGTTTTTCAAGCCCCAGTGCTTCAAAAACCTTTACTTTACCGCTGTAGAGTTTAACAATCTTCTCTTTGTCTGGTGCAATGGTGTGAATATAATCCCTGATTTCGTCGTAGGATTCACGGGTGTCTACCGTTATACTCTCAAACGACTCGTTGAGCATATCACGCAAAATGGACGAAGCCCGATTCATTTCACCCAGTACGCGGTCACGGGGTTTGGCATCGGCCAGCGACTTAAGTGCCTGATCCCATTTGGCAAGTGAGTTTTGCAGGTCGCGGTCGAGTTCTTCAACGTCTTTATCCTGCGCAACAGTTCGTACAATAACACCGAAATTTTGCGGTTTTAGTGATGACATTAAGCGCATCAACCGCGACCGCTCGGCACGGTCAGTAATTTTTTTAGAAAGGTTTACGCCATCTGAAAATGGCACTAAAACTAAATAACGGCCTGCAATAGAGATATCACAGGAAAGGCGTGGACCTTTGGTTGAGATGGGTTCTTTAACCACCTGAACCAGAATGGGAGCGTTCTTCGTCAACACCTTATCGATTTTCCCGATTTTGTCGATAGGTGGCTCTAACTTCATACCGCTGAGCCGTCCGCTGGTGACGCGCTTGGCGATTACGTCTTTAACCAGTTTATTGAGCGAATTAATATTCGGTCCTAAATCCTGGTAGTGCAAAAAACCGTCTTTCTCGTGGCCAACATCTACAAAAGCAGCGTTTAGGCCCGATGATAATTTCTTGACTGTTCCTAAGTAAAGATCGCCAACGGTGAAGCTGCTGTCTAACTCTTCTTCGTGATACTCCAGCAATCTCTTGTTTTGCAAGAGCGCAATCCGATCACCTTTCTGAGTCGAACTGATAACTAATTCATTACTCACAAGATGAATATACGGTTAAGAATGGCTATATAAAAAGAAAGAAGCCACGTTCGGGCTTTGCAGACCGGCCGAGGCTTCAAATAGGTAGGCAGTAGGCAATTGCAGAAGGCAGTTATGAGCATAACAGACAACCTGTTTACTGCCTACCGCTAACTATTTCTTCTTGTGCCGGTTTTTTCTGAGCCGTTTTTTCCGCTTGTGTGTGGCAATCTTGTGCCGTTTCCGTTTCTTACCGCAAGGCATAGTAAACTGATTTAATGGTTAAAATATATGTCGGCCCACTAATCAGTAGGCCCTTAAAAGTCAATGAATAATGAATAATGTAAAATGAACAATGGTTCTGAATACTACATTATTCATTATTCATTTTGATAGCCGCTCTTCATATTCGCGAACAGCGGCCAGAATCTGCGGGTCTTTCTCTTGTTGCTTTACCTGTGCCAGTACCTTTTTGGCTTCGGCTTTCTGGCCAGCTTCCGCCAGACTTACGCCCAGGTAGAACTGAGCTTTCCGGCTCGATGGGTTATTGACCAAAATCTGCCGAAACCGATCAATCGCTCGTTCATATTGGTTGGATCGCATGGCTAGCAATCCTAAGTTGAACAACGCGAGTTCATTGGTTGGGTCCTGCTTGATCACCTCACGCAGAAGCATAATTCCCTGCATGGGTGTATCGGTATTGACGTAAGTCATGGCCATATTGGCCTTTGCCGATAGCAGATTTGGATTTTTAGCCAGCGCCTGCCCATACAAATCACGGGTTTTTTGTCCTAAGAGCGCCGTTTTCTTTTCATCGACAGCAAAGGTGTACGCTTCAAAATACTCATCGCCGGCTCGTAATAAATTCCGTTCCGTTGGTTGAGTTTTAGCCACTTCCTCTGCATAATGAGCCGCACTGTCGTAGCGAGTTACCTCATGCAATAAGGCAATCAGTTTCACCCCGACGGCTTCTTTCTGTGCTGGGGACGCTTTTCTAAACTCCGTTTGGAGAGTCACCAGGCGTTTCTGCTGCTCGGGCGATAAGGGCTTTTCATGAATAGAAGAGCCATCGCCGTTGGTTGCTACGTTGAGTGAATCGGAACCGGACCTACTAGCGCCAGACGTTTGCGTTGTGCGTCCTCCTCCAAGTTGCTTATTCTCATTTCGTACAACTACCCTTGGTAAGGTGTATAACCCCACTGTTAGGGCGGCAGCCAATACAATAACAAGCAATACGAATTTATTCATAAGGAAGATCATCACAATGCAAACGCCTGAGCCAGTCTGTTTTTACCAGTCCAGAACTAGTTGGGCAGCTGCTTATTCAGCGGCTACCTTCGCTTTGTCGCTGGTTTTCACCTGCTCAACAAAAACTTTGGCGGGTTTGAAACTCGGAATAAAGTGCTCATCAATCACCATAGCGGTGTTTTTTGAGATATTCCGGGCGACTTTCTTAGCTCGTTTCTTATTGATGAAGCTGCCGAACCCTCTCACATAAATGTTCTCTCCCTCGGCCAATGAGTCCTTAACTACTGAAAAGAAGGTTTCCAGGGTGTTTGTTACTTCTGCCTTATCAATACCGGTTTTATCGGCGATCTCGGCAATTACGTCTGCTTTCGTCACGACTTCTTAAACTTTAACGTTTACTGTATTGTTGAAAATTCGGGTCTCAAAATGGGAGCACAAAGGTAGGGCTTTCCTATAAATTTAAAAACCCTGTGCTTCCCTTTTTCCTGGTAACGACGTATTTTTTTGTTTTATTTTGAATTGGCTATCAGACCTTAACAAAATCGAAACCACATTTGCCCCTATTCTGGAGCAGTGGTATTCGGTTCATAAACGTGACTTACCGTGGCGCCATACCCGCGATCCGTATCGTATCTGGCTGTCGGAAGTCATTCTTCAGCAAACTCGTGTGGCGCAGGGTAAACCCTATTACGAACGCTTTGTAGAGACCTATTCAACCGTTGCTGATCTGGCTAATGCCGACGAGCGAGAGCTGCTTCGGCTTTGGCAGGGACTGGGCTATTACTCCCGAGCCCGAAACCTACACCAGACTGCTCGTTATGTAACTCTTCAATTAGAGGGTAAGTTCCCATCTACCTACCATGACCTGCTGAAAATGAAGGGAATAGGCGCTTATACAGCAGCGGCCATTGCTTCATTTGCCTTTGGAGAGCGTGTTTCGGTGGTAGATGGAAATGTATATCGAGTGCTGGCGCGTGTGTTTGGTATTAAAGAAGACATCACGACTACGAATGCAAAAAAAACGTTTGCCACTTTAGCAACGCGCTTGATTCAGTCGGCCAATGATCCGGCTACCTATAATCAGGCTATTATGGAGTTCGGGGCCATTCACTGTACACCTGTTTCGCCCGACTGTCTGTTGTGCCCCCTTCAGCAAGGGTGTGTTGCCTATTTAACAGGACAACAGCATCGATTACCCGTTAAATCAAAAAAAGCACCCGTGCGCGAACGCTACTTTACTTACTTGGTTTTTCGACACAATGGCAAACTCGCACTTCGTGAACGTATGGCTCGCGATGTATGGCAAAATCTGCACGACTTTTATTTAGTTGAAACTGAAGTCTCAAAAGATGCGTTGCAGGATTTGCCGCTTCCAGAATTGATTGATAGTTTACTGCAACTAGGCGTAGTAGCTAGTTTACCAATAGAGTCTGTTCAGCTGTTATCGCACCAAAGAATTCGTGCCAAATTCTATTTGATTGACTTGCCGGAAGAGGCAATTAGTCGTTTGCCGACAGACCTACATTGGTATACACCGGAAGAAATTAGTCACCTTCCTAAGCCCGTATTGATTACAAACTATTTGGAAAATCTGTTTGGATAAGTGGGTAGATTTCAGTATCTTTAATCCTCTTAAACGCTACGGATTTTTATACGTAACCAACAAAACAAAGAGTATGGCAAGTCTTAATAAGATGACAATTATCGGTAACTTAGGTGCCGATCCTGAAGTGCGTTATCTGGATGGTGGAGCTGTTGTGGCAACCTTCAACGTAGCAACTACCGAAAAATATACAACCCGGAATGGGGAGAAAGTTGAGCAGACAGAATGGTTTCGGATTGAGTTATGGAATGAACAGGCCAAGGTGGCTGAAAAATATTTAAAAAAAGGGAATTCTGTCTATGTTGAAGGTCGCCTTCGGACAGAACTATGGACGGACAAGGAGGGAAAAGAACGAACCTCATTGCGTGTGCGGGCTAATACAATGCAGTTGTTGGGTAGCCCTAACAGTAGTCAGGGTCAGGACGAACCTCAGTATGAAGCACCCCGCCAGCAGGCCGCTCCTGCACAACCCGTCAGTGCCCCCACCCGTCAGCAACCAGCAGCACCGCAGGCCGCTCAGCCCCAGCGTCAGCAGGCGGCCCCAGCGCGTCGGGAGCCTGAACCGGTACCCTTTGAGAGCAACAGTGGCGATGACGATTTGCCGTTCTAACCCACACGACTTGCTCAATTGTTGAACGAGATTTGATATACATGGATCCTGGTGACCCTCTTCCTCGACAGGTGCTTCCAGCCGCAGATGGCTGGGGCACCTATTTTGATTTATATGCCCCTTACACGGCTCTGATTTTATTGCTACTGACACTGGCTGGTTTGGTATCAGCTACCGAAGCGGCTTTCTTCTCGCTTTCTCCGGATGATCGCAACCGCTGTCGGGAAAGCAGCCTGGCCGATGAGCAGCGAATTGCTTCGCTTTTAGAGCGCCCAAAGCGGTTGCTGGCCTCATTGGTCATTTTCAATAACTTACTCAATATTGCCATTGTCGTCATCGTGACTTACCTGACCTGGGAGGTCACACAGGTATCGTCTGAATCGGGTTGGATATTGACAGGAATGGCACTAGTTACCACAATAGCCATTGTACTATTCGGCGAGATTGTACCAAAAGTATATGCCAGCCAAAATAACCTCATTGTGGCCCGTCAAACCGCGTCATTAGCACAACTGGGGCTTGCGGTATTCCGCCCATTGGCTATGATGCTGGTTAGTTTAAGTAATCAGGTAGATAAACGAATTCAGCGACGAGGCTATAAATTATCGGTGGAAGAGCTAAGTCAGGCGGTTGAGCTAACTGGTACGAATGCAACAGTTGAAGAGAAAGAAATCCTCAAAGGAATTGTCAATTTTAGTAATCTGACAGCCCGGCAAGTGATGCGGGCAAGACTGGATATATCGGCTGTAAATGAAGATTTGCCCTTTAGTGAATTACTCGCACAAATTAACGCGTCAGGGTATTCTAGAGTACCGGTTTACGGTGAGTCGCTGGATGAAATTGAGGGGGTTCTCTACATAAAAGATTTGCTACCGCATATACATGCCGATGATTCATTCAATTGGCAATCGTTGCTCCGCCCTGCTTTTTTTATTCCGGAAAACAAAAAAGTAGATGATTTACTACAAGACTTCCAGAAACGACGGGTTCATATGGCCATTGTCGTTGACGAATATGGTGGAACACGCGGTTTAGTAACGCTTGAAGATATTATTGAAGAGATTTTTGGGGATATCAATGACGAATTTGACGATGAAACCCCAGATGGCTATCGGCGAGAAGATGCCCAAACCGTTGTGTTTGAAGGCAAGATGGCCCTGACTGATGTTTGTCGGGTGTTAAACGTCGATACTACAACATTTGAAGCTGCTCAGGGAGACAGTGAATCGCTGGGGGGCTTATTACTCGAACTGTTCAACCGATTGCCTAAATCGGGTGAAGAAACCACCTATGCTGGCTTTGTATTTCAGGTATTATCTGCCGATGATAAACGCATTAACGAGGTGAGGGTCCGGAAAAATGATGTGGTTAAAGAAGCATAGAGTACGGAGATTGGAATCTCTGCTTTTTTATACCCAAAGGCCCCTTCCCTGATTGTACTCAGTACCAATACGTTGGATTTCTGTATTGGAGTACGTCAAAATTCCTTTTTTCCGGAGTTCCTGTAGGCGTCGTTTCTCAAGCCAGGACAGTTTGCCGTCAACCAGAACTCCGAATACAATGAGCCGTTCCAGACTTCGACGAACAGCAATAGGTGCCTGAAGTAGTTGTTCTATAAAATGACCGGTTGGCGGGGTATTAGAAGATAAGTCAAACCGATCCACTAGTGTTTCCGTCAGCATAAAATGTGCATAATTATACTGCCTTTTTGTGATAGAAATATAATGTAGTGTTTCCAGAATTAGCGGGCGGAACTGATCATTTTTGCCCCACTCTTCATGCAGTTCATGGACAAATTCGCGGATTGTGATAGGGGCCATTACCCGGATTTGAGCCTCATGTAGTGTTTGCCAGGATGCCCAGGTATTCCATAAAGCATAAATTGGCATGCCCACCATATCTGTAACCGGGCGTAATGCATACAGACCTAGAAAGGGCTTCAGTACGAACTTTACGACAAGGGTACTTAGGGCGGCTTTTACCGTATTGAGCAGAAAGTAGATGGTAAGTCCCCAGCGTGGCAGATTCAGGTAGGGATCTATACTGAATCGTAGAATACCCTTCTGTGACTTTTCAACCGCTGCGTTGGCCAGAGACTGCAAATGCCGTTCATACTGTGCATCATGCGCCTTTGGAAACTGACAAATGTCCATAATCTCCTTTACACCCCACATATTAATGGCGAGTAATAGGTTCACTTCCAGATAAACCAGCAGAAGACTATAGCAGGCAGTTATAAGGGGTAATTCGTAAATAGTACCAAAAAACGGTATAGTTGTAGTGCTAAACAGTTCTGGCCATGTGTATTGTGGCCAATAGAACAGCATAACACCGCTTATACCAACGAGAGCAGCTATAAGCAAAGTAACAATTTTTGTCCGACGAATAACCCGGCTTTCAACCGTGTTTAAAACATAAGGCTCATCCGCGGGGTGCGACATATCGAGTACCTGCCGTAAGTAGCGGAGAGACAGATGGTCGAGCGGACCAGAGCTGTTGTTCGGAGGCCGGGTGGACATGATCGATCGTAGTTTGTGACAGTGGCGTTATCCAGTAAACTACCAAAACGCTGAGGTTGTTGGCAAACAGCCAGATATAATCTTATACCGTTGACTGAACGGTTGAATCTCCTTTGCTTCTGATAGGTAAATGCGTACAGAATTGCTCTTTGCAAAGTATTGTATAAACGCCCTTCACCTATGAAATACGTACTTTCCCTTTTAGGCTGTCTGATTTTCAGTTTCAGTCAGCTACAAGTTTGGGGCCAGATTGCTCCGTCGCCTAAAACGTTGCCTGTTCAACAGCGCGTTAAAGATGAAATGACGGATGCCGCAAACCTGTTTTTAGGCATGCTTACTGCGGAACAGCGTCAGAAAGCCACTTACGCATTCGACAATGAAGAGCGATTTAACTGGCATTTCGTGCCGAGAGAACGGAAAGGATTACCGCTAAAGCAGATGACGCCCGAGCAGCGCACAGCTGCCATGGCTATGCTTAAAACGGCGTTAAGCCTGCAAGGCTACGAAAAAGCGACGTCCATTATAGATATGGAGAATGTGTTGCGCGTGATTGATAACCGCCCGCCTAATGACGTATATCGTGATCCGGAAAATTATTCCTTTACTTTTTTTGGCGATCCAGCTGCGAAAGACCCCTGGAGCTGGCGCATTGAAGGTCACCATTTATCGCTTCAATTTATTGGGTTAGCCGGTAAAGTAGTGGCTCAGACGCCTACGTTTTTTGGTAGTAACCCAGCCGTGCTGAAATTTGACTCTAGCATGGCCGATAAACGTATGTCGGACCCACGCGTAGCTAGTCTGCCCCAAAAAGGGAGAGCGATATTTAAACAGGAAACCGAGAAAGCCTTCGCATTGCTCAAAACGCTAACCTCCGACCAACGCAAGCAGGCGGTACTGGATGCTGTAGCGTATCCTGAAATGGTTACCAGCAACAAACGTAAGGCATCACTGGAGCGAATGGACGGGGTAAGGATGGCGGATATGAATGCAGAGCAACGTAAATTGTTTATGGACCTATTGCAGATTTATCTGACTAATTACCGAATTACGCTGGCTAAGCAGCAATTAGACAAACTAGAAAAAAATGGATTGGATAATTTGCGGTTTGGCTGGGCAGGAGATATGACACCAACATTAGGAGAGGGAAAAGGATGGTATTATCGAATTCATGGACCAACCATTCTGATCGAATATGACAACACCCAAACGAATGCTAATCACATTCATACCGTTGTCCGTGATTTGACTAATGACTGGGGCGAAGATTTGCTTCAGGAGCATTACAAAAACGCTAGTCATGACAAGCATTAGTGAATTATGATTTGCGATTGCCCTCTGACTTGCGTTCGCCAAATCGTAATTCATTTAACAACTTTTAACCTATAAAGTAAGTTGTTTCTTCGTAATTTGTCGAGATTTTTTGTTAACAATTCATGAAGAAACTCCTTATCAGTGCGTCGGTTTGTTTGCTTTCGATGGCAGCTTGGGCGCAGGAAACGCAGTGGTATCTGCAAGATAAAACCGATAATACGGCTGGTATAAGCGTTGAGCGAACCTATCGCGAGTTGCTTAAAGATCGTAAAGCCACACCCGTGGTGGTGGCGGTAATAGACGGTGGTATTGATACAACCCACGAAGATTTACGTCGGGTACTATGGGTCAATCCAAAGGAAATTGCCGGAAACGGGAAGGACGATGATAAAAACGGCTATGTCGATGATATCCATGGCTGGAATTTCATTGGCGGTAAAGATGGCCGTAATGTTAGCTATGAAACCGCCGAAGTTACCCGTCTCTATGTCCAGTTAAAACCCAAATACGAAGGGAAAGACCGGAAAATACTGAAGCCAACTGAGCAGAAAGAGTACGATTTGTACCAAAAAACGAAGGCTGAATTAGAGAAAAATCAGTCGGAGTATAAGGCACAGTATCAGGGTATCAGCCAGTTCTATACGCAGTATTCATCGGCTGTCGATAACCTGAAAAAAGTGTTGAAGGTAGCGAAACTGGATACGATGACACTGCGGAAAGCATCTGACACGCTCACCGATGCGGCCTTGAAGCGGCCGGTTATGGGCGTGTTGAGGCTGTTACGCCAACAGGGAGCTGCGGATACGGATGTGGTTATGAGCGAGCTTGAAAAAGCAAATGAGCAACTTAAAGCTCGTGCGGAATATAACTACAACCCTGAATTTGATAGCCGCGCTATTGTAGGAGACAATCCAAATGATCTGACAGACCACAACTATGGTAATGCTGACATTGCCGGCCCTCGTGCCGATCATGGCACACACGTAGCCGGAATTATCGGGGCCGATCGTACCAATAAACTTGGTGTAATGGGTATATCCGATGCGGTTCAGATCATGGGTGTACGGGCCGTTCCTGATGGCGATGAACGCGATAAAGACGTTGCTAATGCAATCCGCTATGCAGTCGACAATGGCGCACAGATCATCAATATGAGCTTTGGGAAGGATTATTCGCCCCAGCGTACTGTGGTAGAGGATGCCGAACGGTATGCCCTCTCGAAAGGTGTTTTAATGATCCATGCCGCCGGAAACGACGGGAAAGATATTGACACTGCAGCCAACTATCCGGCTCCCCGGTTCATTGATGGCTCCGCTATTCCGAATGTGATTACTGTAGGAGCTAGTGCTTTACCCAATACCAATGAGCTGATCGCTAGTTTTTCGAACTATGGCAAACAGAATGTAGATGTATTTGCCCCCGGCAAAGATATTTATTCGACCGTACCAGGTAGCAAATATGAGAACAACAGTGGTACGAGCATGGCCTCGCCCGTTGTTGCAGGTGTAGCTGCTGTGCTCAAATCCTACTTCCCCAAGTTGACATACGCTGACATTAAACGGATTATTTTACAATCAGCGACGCCCTATTCAACAAAGGTTACCCGACCCGAATCGACCGACACGATTGCCTTCAACACGCTGTCGAAAACGGGGGGTATTGTAAACCTGTATGATGCGGTGAAGATGGCAATTGCAGAAGAGGCCTCGTCTGGAAAAGCAAAGTAATAACAAATGAAACGTAGGGATAAACCGGTCTGGTAGATGCAGAAATGCCCTAACCAGCCCGGTTTATTTTTTTACGAAACGGCCAGTTTGTATGCCAAAGCCATCTGCCAGGCGAAAGATATAGATACCTGCTGGTAGTTGCTGAATCGGTAAATCGCCTTCAAACTGGCCGTTTTGAGATTTTATGGAAAGTGAAGGCTGTTGCAAAATGCCATTCTGATCAAGCACACTAATCAAAACCTGTTTTGCCAATGGGTTTGCATAGCGAATAGAAAGGGTCTGCTCGGTCGGGTTCGGGTAGATTATAAATTGGCTGGTTGAGTCAGATGTAGCAGCCGTCAAAGCCACCGACTGGACAATCCGATTTGTTGACCAGCCTACACAGGTATGCTGGGTAATCTGTACTTTATAACTCCCTTCTGTTGATACGGATAAGCGGTATTCATGAGCATTCGGTAATGAGCTGTCGTTCCGATACCATTGGTAACGATAGGACGTATCAATAGGGGCTTTCAGCATTACACTGGCACCTTTAGGCAGATTAAGTTCTGTTTCTACTGGAAGTAAATCAAGGTTATTGACGGAGGAAAGCTGGACAATGGCTTCGGTAGAGGTGGCCGTGCAACCACCCTGCGTCATTCGGACCTGATACCGCCCTGGTTGGATTGCATTGAACGTACTAGCATTTGCACTGGCAATAACAGAATTGTTGCGCAACCAATTGAAGGTAGCCCCCGCCAGTGTTGCCTCATTCGATGAAACGGCTTCTAAACGAATGGGGGTGTCTGTATTACAAAGCAATTGGTTGCCCGTTGGTGTGATTCCGATAGATGCTGTGCGTACTTGTACCTGTACCGGTGGCGAGGTTGCCGAACAGCCATTCCCATCTGTGATTCGCAGTGTATACGAACCTGCTTGTGTAGCGTGATAGTTGGGGGTAGCCGCACTAGCCAGGACCGTTCCGTTAAGCAGCCATTGGTAATGAAAATCGGTCGATTGATTACCTGCTTGTAACGGTAATGTAGCTCCAGAACAGATGATAGTATCTTTTGCTGGAATCGTTGTAGCGGTTAGCTGACAGTTAATTCGATGAAGGCCACTCACCAGTAAGGAGTAAGGTTGGCTCGAATAGGTCATTTTCCCCTTATGAGAAACTGTAAGGGTATATGCTTTGCCGGGAATAGGATTAGCGATATACACCTGTTCAACATTGTCGCGTACATTATCGCCCCGGCTGGCAGGTAGAGCTGGTCGAGCAGGGTCAAGTACAAACGGCAGATTTGTCTGCTGACCATCACTGATACGTAGGTCAAGATCGTTGACAAGTTTTGGCGTCTGACTATCTACTGAACTGGGAACGACACTGGTTGCTGTTCCTTCGGGGTCAGTCCAGGATAAGGTAACGATCAGAGGCTCATTGCCCTGGGCAACAATAGATCGGGAATAGATGCCGCCAGGAGTTAGGCTTTGTTCAAGAACCAGGTGTGCCAACTCCTCATTAAGCAACAGGCGGGCGGCAGCTTCGGTATTTAATAAACCCCATCCCTGCCGATAGTCGGGGCCGATTGCTGGAGTAGGTCGATCCGCGGTGTGGATAGCCAGCCCTTTGAGCGTAGCCGCCCGCATAAATTGTCCACTGGCTGGCAACCCGGATGCTCGCTGACGGGCGTATAGTTCCTGCAACAAAAACAACGATCCTGATACATTGGCAGAAGCCATTGAGGTTCCACTGTACGTGCTGTAATCAGTCGTAGTTGTTGCGATGGATGATAAAACATCGGTGCCAATTCCCAGTAAATCGGGCTTTATTCGCCCATCGTCGGTAGGTCCCCAACCACTAAAGGATGTTGAACCTACTAATACGGGCTGGTTCTGGCTATCATACGTAACATCGGCAGCACCAATGGTGAGTACGTTTTTGGCTGTGGCTTCTGCTGGAACTACATCATAAGCATCGTTTCGACTCCGGGCAACGGTACTTTGCGTGTTGGTATTTTTTAGGAAATAAGCTGTTCCAGTGGGCGGGCCGGTTTCGCTACGTTTGTTATCTGCCGACCGGACCATCAGGAAATAGGGATTATTATACGCGATTC
The DNA here is from genome assembly GCF_006965485.1 of Spirosoma sp. KCTC 42546. Taxonomy (NCBI): domain Bacteria; kingdom Pseudomonadati; phylum Bacteroidota; class Cytophagia; order Cytophagales; family Cytophagaceae; genus Spirosoma; species Spirosoma sp. KCTC 42546. Next base: position 7,736,643 of record NZ_CP041360.1, on the reverse strand, counting down.
GGTCCAGATCCTGCGCTTTTGTGGTATAGAAGCCAAACAGGTAATCTTCTGTAGCGCTAATGGCTGTATTACCCCACCATTCCCATTTCAGATTTGAATCGGTACCGGGTCGTGATGCATTATACACCCAGCCAACTACCGGGCCATAGGCATGATTTGAGATGAGCAGGTTTGGTGCTGCAGTGAGGAGCTCGGTCACATCGTCGGTATAATCCCATACCGACAACTGCGCACCAAACGCCATTCCCTTTGCCAGTGGATTAACTCCTTTTCCAACAAGGGTACCAGCCAGGTGCGTGGTGTGGTTGTTTGTACTACTTACATTATCTTTCTGCGTGATTTTGACCCCATTCGTCGTTGAGCCACTAAATTCCTGATGGGTGGCCAGCGCCCGGCCGCCGTCCCATAAGCCCAACCGACCAGCCATAGCTGATGAATTGCCTGATAAGGCAATGGGCAATGAGCCACCACCCTGTAAAGCCAGCGTTCGAGTGCCCCGTGCTGCTTCAACATTATGAAGTGAATAATAAATTGGTTGCCCTAAGGCATCGACTTCCTGAAGTTGGAATACACGCTGATTGGAATAGTTTTTGTAGAGAGACCATTTATTCTGAAACGCTAACTTAAGTGTACGTTTTTTTGCCTTAGTGTAACGTTCAATAAGTTCGTTTTGCCAGGATAGTGGTTGTTTTTTTTGACTAGGCTGCGCCCAGGCGGGGCTATTTACCCCGCTTAGAAACACCACAATAAGGCACATTAAGAGAAGGGAACCCGCTGAGGTCCTGTTCTGTACCTTATTTGGTGTGATAAAACTGTGCCTGTAGAGACGTGCCAGATGTTGCTTGAGTTATTGCTTGTGAATCCGTTTCACCCGGACGCTTTGCGTCCGTTCGTCTTCAACAATAACAAAAAACGTACCGCCGGGAAGGCTGGCTACATCTACTACCGTCGAATAATTTTTTCCGTCGAGTTGTAGCGTACCTGTGTGTACTGTACGACCCTGTATATCGGTCAGTCGAAGCGTTGGCGATTGCGATAACAAGGATGAGACGCCTAAAGAGATCGTTACCTGCCTGGTTGCCGGATTCGGATAAACGAGCAGTTCATCGTCGCCTGCAACGGGTTCCGTGGCCAGAATCGTTAGCACAACTTCGTTGGAAATGGCCTCTCCGCAGCCATTCACATTTCCCTTTACCGAGTACCGACCCGATTTTACGACCGTATAAGTTGTTCCTGTTGCTTCCGTAATAGGAACCCCATCCACTAACCATTGAATGTTCGAAACGGCGTTTGTGCTAAGGGTAAATCCATTGGCCGTAACAATCGGACTCTGAGCGGAATTCACCGATACCGTAACGGCCGGCGAACGCACAGAGGGGCAATTGTTGGCTACCTGTAATGAGTAAGCCCCTGCCGTAGTAGCCTGAAAGGTACTAATTATGGCACCCGCTATAGCCGCACCATTCCGATACCATTGATACGATACCCCTGTGTCCGTTGTACTTGCCTGTAACGTAATGCTCGACCCCTGACAAATACTTACCGACCCACTGGGTGTGATAGTTGCCGTTGGCGAGGTGCCGGTAGAAGGGACAACAGCGGTTCGTTGCAGACTGGGGCAATCAAGAGATCGAACCTTGATGTTGTAGAAATAATACCAGGCCGTTTTAAGGGTATCATTCGTTGTTCCAGTATTGAACAATGAGCCTTTAATTGTTACAATAGGCGCACCTGTCTGGGTTTTAAGCTGATACGGAAAGCCCGCTACCGATACGTTACTCCGGAAAATAGAGGCTCCACCTGTGTACTCGATCGTGATCTTATAATCGCCAGCGGCAGGAATACGAAGATTAAGTGGATATACTGCACCCTGATCATTCGGGTCATCGACCAACTGGCTGTTCGTGGTGGCGGTTAGACTTTGGTCCCGGGTTGGGGTTACATCAAGTGTAACACTTGATATGGCGGTTTCATCTAATTTTCGAACTGTAAACGTTAGCTGACCCGCATTCCCGATGTACAGTCGTGCACTTTCAATGGTTAAGGGAACCGTGGTTGAAATAAGCGGAGATGGACCGAAGTTGCCGCTATACGTGCCCCCGCCAAATGCTGATTTACTGGCAGGACCAATTGTACCCGAAAAATCGTTCAGCGTGGCATAAAATTGTCCACTGGTCGGCAATTTCGGCGCTGTTGTTTGATTCCCTGCTGCCAACAGGTTACCGCCCGTTGGCGCATCGTACCAAAAGGCCGTTCCGCTCCCGGCATTGTGAAGTGATATAACCGAATCACTGCTACATTGGGTTGCTGCAAACAACCCGTTGGCTGGGGTAGGGGCCGTTGTCCGGGTTTCCGTAACACTATTGTTCGCCGGATTCTGGTCGGTACCAAGATTTGTTGCCAGTATAAACCGGTATGTCTGGCCCGCAGCCAATGAAATACTGGCTGGCAATTGCAGCGTCACTTGACTCTCTCGAAAAGCGGGCAGTTTAGAGACAATACCGCTTAGAGATGCTAACTCGGTGTTAGCTGCATCGATGAGTTTAACGCTAACCGGCACATTAACCTGATCGGCACTTCCATAGTTGTGTACTTTTACAGAGACCGTTATATCGGTATTGGTTTGACCGCAGAAGGTAGCCTCGGGAGAAATAAGCGCTGTTGCGCCTACATCGTTGAGCGTCTGTACCACATTTAACAGATAATCCTGGGTTTCGCCATTGCCATACAGCCCACAGGCAGCTACCGATGCAGAATTATCGGTTTCGGTAGCTACGAGCCGAAACCGGATAAGTTGCCCATTCTGTACGTTGGTCGGAATCGTTAGCGTTGTTGAAAACTGTGCCGAGTTCGCCAGTACAGCCGACGTCGCCAGGGTTTCGCCTGCCTCATCGAAACTGCCGTTCTGGTTCCAGTCTGCAAAGGCTTTTACGACCACGTTCTTCGTAGCGCCACAAGTGCCTAGCGATACCGTCAGTGGAATCTGTTGCCCAGCCTGAATTGTTGTGGCTACCTGAGTAAAGTCTGTGTAGTCGGTGCAACCCGTAGAACCCGTTTGGTCAATACTTCCCAGTTGTACCCGGCTGATTTTCGTATCGGCCGTTGAGGTTGGTTTCGATTCGCAATAGGTTTTTCCGCCAATGCCACTGACAAGTAGCGCATAATCCTGTTTGCTACCGCTGATATTGCCCTTGTGGCCAATGATTAAGGTGTATGTCTTGCCGGGGATTGTGTTGGTAAATAGCACCTGCTCGATGTTATCCCGAATATTATCACCGTGGGTAGCGGCATTGGCTGGATTGTTCGGGTCTAATATCCAGGGTTGAGTCGTGGTAGTGCCATCGCTGATGCGCAGGTCGAGGTCGTTGACGAGTTTGGGCGTTCGATCATTGAGGGTATTGGAGGTTGTGCCTGCCGGATCAGTCCAGCAAATGGTTGCCACTAACTGCCCGCGCCCGGATGCGGTAACCTGAATTGTATCACGCTGTCCCTGAGTAAGGGTTCGTTCACTTAGTAAATGATTTTGATCGGTGTTGCCAATGACACGAGCGGCCCGTTCCATATTAAGTAAGCCCCAGCCAAAGCGGTAATCGGGGCCGAGCGTTGTACCGGCCTCATCGGCTGTATGCAAAACGAGACCACGTAAGGTAGATGATCGCATGTAGCTGCCTGAATGGAGCTGAGTATAATACTCCTGTAGTAAGAGTACCGACCCCGCTACATTCGGAGAAGCCATAGAGGTGCCGCTTAAACTGACATAGGCGCTATCGCTACTGGAATTGGCCGAGAGTACATTAACGCCAATCCCCACAATATCGGGTTTAATCCGACCGTCGTCCGTAGGTCCCCAACTACTGAAATCGGCCAGTACAACATCGCTGGGTTGGTTATAGCCGTAAAGCGGATAATTGACGGCCCCCACCGAGAGAATGTTTTTGGCCACGCCATTGGTTGAAATCTGATCGTATCCATTTTGCGTATCACGGACTACGGTACTCACTTTTTTGTTGTGATTAACCAGAATGTACGACTGACCCGCCCCTGGGAAACCATCGGCCCCGTGGTCATTTCCCGCCGACTTGACGATCAGGTAATAAGGCGCTGCATTGGCAACCTGATCCCAACTCTGCGTGCGCGAATCATACAGCCCAAATTTATAATCATACATCCGGCTGATAGTGGTATCGCCGTACCATTCCCATTGTGTTGAGCCGGTTAGATCGGGGTTATATTGGTAACCCGCTAATATTCCGTAGGAGTGATTGGAAACCAGCAGATTCGGTGCCGCTGTTGTCATTTCCGAAACATCGCTCGTATAGTCCCAGGCCTGTAGTTTTGCCCCAAAAGACATACCGCGAGCCAATGGATTGATCCCTGCACCAATCATGGTGGTGGCTACATGTGTAGGGTGTTCTTCGTCGGCCGCCGTTGTGCTGGCCTTGTCATTCTGCGTCACGCGGCCCTTTACTTCAACATGCGTAGCCAAAACAGCTCCACCATCCCAAATGCCCAGTTTATTCTGTACAGATGCGCTGCTACCCGATAAATTCAAGCCAAGGCTACCACCCGAATAGAGTGACGATGTACGGGTTGCATTGGCAACTTGTGTATTACCTACAATGGTGGCTGTGGTTGCATTGAACAATAAATTGCCATGTTCATCGACGCCCGCTACTTCTACTATACGCCCGTTTGACCGCACCACCCGAAGCGGATGCCCTACTTGTTTCGCCAGCGACACGGCTCTACTATAATTTGCATCGTAAGTTTTCTGAATCGTCTGGCGAAGCAAATTAATCTGCTGGCGTTGCGCAGCTGAGTAGGGGACGGGTTGAGCTGATAGAAGCTTGACGGATACTACCAGAAGTAAAAGAATAAACCTGCCCGTACTGATTCGTAAACGTTGAGACATGGGAAAGGACTGCCTAATAGAATATATGATCTAGTACGGAGAAATCGTATCTTCTGTTGCGCTATCAGTCAATATTACAGCGGATTAATAAACTTTTAATGGTTTTTAAGAGCTAATGGTTTCTCTTGGGAACTGGTTGGATAGATAGTTGGTCGCCAACCGACCTGGTGACTAATTTCTTCTGAACCTGTCTTAGAAAACGAACCACTATGTGTAAATGAGCTTCTCGAGAATTGTACTATTACTGTTCGTAATCCTAAGTGACATTCCACAAATTCAACCACCCATCAGTCAACTGCTAGTTTGATAAACCGGGTAATGAGCGATGTTTTATTGCCAATTATGTTGCCCTTCACTTTTGTGAGCTATAGAAAAGACCTAGAATTTTATCATGCTTAGATATCTGCTTAGTGCTTTCCTGTTAGTTGTAACGTGTAAATCTGCGCCTGATAAACCCATAACCGTGAATTTTAACGGTGGTACGTGGGTATTCCCGCTAACCGTGGGTGACGCGGTGAAACGCTACAGCCTGGCCTATAAACCACCCGGCTATTATTATACAGAAATGGATAACGGAAGTACGGTTGACCTGGGGTATAGTTATCAATCAGGTGATTTTTTTAATGAGCACCAGGCTAAAGAGGTTCTCTATAATCGGGAGGTCAATACCTATAGGCACACATTTCCATTCCGCTCTGGACTAATTGATTCACTTCATCGCGTTCTAGAAGTTCAATTTAAGAGGAAGATGGTGATGTGTGTTGATACACAGCGTTTTGGGCTCAATCGCATGTCGGAGGGTTTAAGTCGCAGCTTGCCAAATGAAGGAGCCGTCCCCTACGAACTTATGCGCGTAGACTCTTTACTAACAATAGGTATTCGCCATAAGCCAAGCCTAACAAAGGGCAAACAGGCTATAGAAGTATGCTTATTTTATAACCAGCTACAGAATAAAATTAAGGCCAGAATGATTGGCTTTTAACATTACAAGAATAAATGTCTTCCGTAAAGCAGATTTTCAACGCCAATAATTTCGTCTAGTTCATCCCAGAATACGTTTAATTCGGTTATTTCAAAGGACGTTCGCTGTTTAGGTGTTGCGGCAGCTAATGGCTTCGACCAGGACAACGGGATGAGGATGGTACGGCCGTCGCTTAGCTCAAAACCAACTTGATCAGCTTGGAAAAACACCCCTTTAAAAGTAGGCAATGCTGCCATTGGTGGACGTTCAGCGGATCGTACGCCTGGTTTTGTAGTTGATCGCAATTCGGTTTTGCCGACAGTAGCTTTCATATGCTTCCTTAATAGTTTCGATTTCCTGACTAATAACTGCACTGATTGTACTTAGTTCCCTTTTGGTTAGCCCTTTACTATCGGCTAATTCAATGGTTCCATCTGCAAACACCCAATATTTGCATAGTTTACGTGATCCTTTCTGAGCATGAACGTGGCAGGGTTCGTATACTAAATCATAACTGCGGGCGAAATATCGCCAGGCAGACAGAATAAAATACGTTGGCATTGACAGTATGTAAAGGTATAGACCATTGAATAGTAAACAAACCCTTACTCACAGGCTAGAGTATGTAGGAGTTGATTGAGCAGAATATTCTTTGCAAACGAATGGGAGAATCAGAGGATGAGCCAAATATAGATTGAATGTGTGGTTTTTAGTAGTCATTAAACGGATTTGTTTATGGTTGACGATATTTAATCTCCTCTTGATTAAACGCTTACGACTTTAACTTGTCATATACCCATTGTGAACGTTTAAGCCGTATGATGAACCAAACCAGACAGCAACAAACGCGGTATCTGTTTGCCCGGGCCGGATTCGGAGCTACCCCCGCTGAGCTTGATGAGGCCGCTCGCAAACCCCTGAAGAAAGTGGTTCGGCAGTTGCTCAACGACAGTGCTTCCGTACCCGATCTGCGGGTCGTTGATGCCGATACCAATGAAACGAAGAAGCAACTGAAGGGACTCTTCCGTACGGGTCAACTGGATAAGGACATGCTGAAAGAGCGCATTCGGGACAATGCCGAAAAGGTGCGCGATCTGAACCTCCAATGGCTCGACCAGATGGCAACCGGGAAAGCGGCCTTGCGTGAAAAAATGGCGCTGTTCTGGCATGGGCACTTTGCCTGTCGGACCCAGGGTCGGAATCCGCTGTTCATGCAGCAATACGCTAATACCATTCGCCAAAACGCACTCGGCAAGTTCAGTGATTTATTAATGGCGGTATCCAAAGAACCGGCCATGCTGCAATTCCTGAATAACCAGCAGAATCGGAAAAACGCGCCTAACGAGAATTTTGCTCGTGAGGTCATGGAGCTGTTTACGCTTGGCCGGGGAAACTATTCAGAACATGATATTAAAGAAGCCGCCCGCGCTTTTACGGGTTGGCAGTTTACCATTGACGGTCAATTCATTTTTCGGGAGCAGGTTCACGACGATGGCGAGAAAACTATTTTCGGGAAAACGGGGGCCTTCAACGGGGAGGACGTGATTGCCATGCTGCTGGAAAATAAGCAGACAGCCCGGTTCATCACCGCGAAAATCTACCGCTTCTTCGTGAACGAAACCGAAGATAAAAAGCGGGTCGACGAACTAGCCAATCAGTTTTACAAAAGCAGCTACGACATCACCGCCTTGCTGGAGACCATCTTCACCTCAGACTGGTTTTACGATGCCAAGAATGTAGGTGCCCATATCAAATCGCCGGTGGAGTTGCTGGCGGGCTTGCGCCATACATTGGGTGTGCAGTTTGAGCAACCGCAGTCGCAGATTTTTGTGCAGCGAACACTGGGTCAATTGCTGTTCTATCCGCCCAATGTAGCGGGCTGGCCGGGCGGCAAAAACTGGATCGACTCATCGAGTTTGCTCTTCCGTATGCAATTGCCGAGTTACGTGCTCAAAGCCACCGAGATCGCCGTGCAGCCAAAAGAGGATGGCGATGTGAATACACAATCGCTGGCCCGAAAAGGGGGAGCCCGATTCCAGACAAAAGTTGACTGGGTCGATTTTGAAGCTGCCTTCGCCAAAACGACCGATGCCGAGTTAACCGATGCCATTGCCAATACGTTGCTACCCTTTCCGCTTCGTCCCGACCAACGTGAGTTAATCAACAAACAGGCCAAACCCGGCCAGTCGCGTTCCGAACAAATTCATGCCCTAACCGCAGCGCTCATGAGCCTGCCGGAGTATCAGCTGACATGAGGAGGAGAGGGAGGAAGGAGAATGGACATGCCTCTTCCCTTTCCTCCTTCCTCCGCAACGGCGGCTCGGCCTCTCCTCCCTTTTCCTTTTATCTTATGAACCGTAGAAACTTCCTGAAACAATCGGCTTTTACGACGACGGGAACCATGCTGATTCCGCACTTTCTGAAAGCCTACGAAGCGCAGATGCTGGGCCAGGCTTCCGCATCGAACGGAAAAATTTTGGTGGTCGTGCAACTCTCAGGCGGGAATGACGGCCTGAATACCGTTGTGCCCTATCGAAACGATATTTATTACCGCGAACGGCCAACGATTGCGATCAAATCCGATAAAGTACTCACGCTGAATGATGAAATTGGCCTTCATCCATCTATGACACCGCTTAAAGCGTTATACGACGAAGGTCTGGTTACGGTGATCAACAACGTTGGCTATCCAAACCCGGATCGTTCGCACTTTCGCTCAATGGACATCTGGCAAACAGCCAGCGATTCGGACAAGTACGTGAACACCGGCTGGGTTGGACGGTATCTGGATGCGGCTTGCGCTGGTAAAGAACAACAGCCGTTTCGGACGATTGAGGTAGACGATACGCTGAGTCTGGCCATGAAAGGTGATTCGTTGAACGGACTGGCGGTCTTAGATCCCAGGAAACTGTATAACCAGACCCGCAGTGGGTTGGTGACCGGATTAAGCAACGAGCATACGACTAACCAACCGGAGTCCGTTGCCTATCTCTACAAAACCCTGGCTGAAACCGTATCGTCGGCAGCCTATGTGTATGATAAAGCAAACCAGGCTGGCGTTCCAGTCCATAACACACTCGCGACTTATCCAACGAGTGAACTGGGTAATCGGCTAAAAACCGTTTCGCAACTCATTCAGGCAGGGGTGAGTACGAGCGTTTACTACGTCTCGATCAGTGGTTTCGATACGCACATTAATCAGCCGGGGCAGCAGGAACGTCTTCTGGGTCAATATGCCGAAGCCATAGGCGCGTTCATGAAAGATTTAAAAGTAGCGGGGCGACAGAATGATGTGCTGCTGATGACGTTTTCGGAATTTGGTCGCCGGGTGAAGCAGAATGCCAGTAATGGTACGGACCACGGCACCGCTAATAACGTATTTCTGATAGGAGGGGGGCTACCTGCCAAACGGGTATTGAACGAAGCCCCGAACCTGACGAAACTAACCGATGGCGACCTAACATACTCCGTCGATTTTCGGCAGATATATGCAACGCTCCTTCACGACTACCTGGGAGTCGATGATGTGGCTATCCTGGGCCGTAAATTCGATGGGGTGAAAATTGTCTGATGGCTTCACCAACCGAGAAGACAGGCGCACCATCCAGGCTGTATAGCTTAGCCTTTGTGGAGGCAGATTCTCAAATCTGCCTCTTGGTAAGGTTTAAGAACCTGCCCCCACGAACTCAAACAGCTTCTACGATAAAATTTCGGGCCTATATCCCTGAAATCTCCCTGAATCTGTGTTATTTCGCAGAGAGTCAAGTCAATTCTTCTGAATGGTAGGTATCATCATGGGTAGTCTTTCCGACCGCAAGGTCATGCAGGAGGCTGCCGACATTCTGACCGAATTAGGCGTACGCTGGGAGATGGACATTGTGTCGGCCCACCGGACGCCTGAAAAAATGGTCGATTATGCAAAAACAGCCCGCGAGCGTGGGCTACGGGTTATCATCGCAGGCGCTGGCGGAGCCGCCCACCTGCCAGGTATGGTGGCTTCATTAACAATACTGCCTGTTATTGGTGTTCCGGTTAAGTCGAGTAATTCGATTGATGGCTGGGATTCGGTTCTGTCCATTTTACAGATGCCCGGTGGCGTGCCTGTGGCGACGATGGCGCTGGATGGGTCTCGAAATGCGGGTATTTTAGCGGCTCAGATTGTGGGTACGTTTGATGAGGCAGTTGCCCAAAAACTCGTTCAGTTTAAAGAAGATCTTAAAGAAAAAGTGGCCCAAATGAGCCAGCAATTAACTACACCCATTTAATTAAATGGATAATGGTAAATGTATGATGAATAATGCCCTTCTGGCCCGACGCTCATTATCCATTGTTCATTATTCATTATCCATTATTGAGTTAACTCATGGAACCCGACAACCAATCATCTAATCCCCGCCCTGCCGGAAATTCCAGCCTGCCTGCCATCACACTCGTGGTGTTAGTGGGGCTGATTGCCGCCCTGCTATATGTAGGCTACGGATACATTACCGACGATACGAACGGTTCCGACGAGTTAACGAATGTGGCACTCGATACGGCTTCTCAACAGCCGCTGGCGCAGAACGATCCCGAAATGCTGATGTCGCCCGAGGAGGTAGATACGTCCTCGCAGCCGGCACCGGTCGATCTGTCGCAAGCTACACCACCCGCCGATGCACCCGAAGCGAATGCCAAAGCCGAAGAAGTGGCCGAAGATAATCGTGAAACGACCGATGGGAAACCTGCCCCCGACGAAAAGCCCGCTGTAGTAAAGCCAGCACCTGAGAAACCTAAGGAGAAACCGGTAGAAAAGCCTGCTGCAGTAAAGCCGAAGGAGGAAAAGCCCAAAACGGACGTTGTCGTTGAGAAAGTTAAAGTCAAGCCGGGCGGTGTTTCGAGCACGTATACGGTTGGGTCTGGTGAAACGTTTTACGGTGTTGCCAATCGATATAACATGAAACTAGCTACTCTGAAAGCCCTTAATCCGGGCGTGTCGGAGAGCGATGTGAAAGCCGGCGTTACCAAACTAAACGTGAAAGTAATGGCCGTTCATACCGTTGGGCCGGGCGATTTGTTACGCGTAGTGGCCCAGAAATACGGTGTCAGCAAGGAGGCTCTCATGCGGGCAAACAAAAAAAGTAAGGACATTGCCACCCGTGGCGAAAAACTGATTATCCCTTTTCCGGATAAACAATAGGGGAGGAGAAAGGGAGGAAGGGGAGAAAAGGGAGGATGGACAAAAACCACTTTCTTCCTCCTTTCTCCCCTTCCTCCTCTACTCCCTTCCTCCTATTACTTCTTCTCATACACCAACCCCAGCGTAAACCGGAAGTCGTTGTTCTGACGGCCCGGCACAACCAGGCTCTCGTAGGCATTGGCCACCGTTGAACGCAGGCTAACGACCTGCGTTAATTTTATCTGTAGACTCAGGCTGGCATTCCATCGGACATTGTATTGCCCCAAAGCGGGCTGGTAAAACGCTGTGTGCGTGATGGTAAATCGGTCTTTGTCGAAACTATATTCGCCGTATAACCGGGCCGAATTTCGCCAGATGTTAATGTCATTCAGTTCAACAAAATCGGTGTATTCCTGCATAACCACATCCGTGAGCGAAATATACGCCCGCTTATGATTCAGGAGCTTATAGCCAAGGCCCGCGGCTGCCGTCCAGCGGTGGTTGATCTGCCGTAGATTACTTCGCTCATAGGAGCCAAAGGCCAGGTAATAGAGCCGTTTTTCGTATCGATAGGTTGTTCGTAAATCGCCGAACCACTCGCGTTCGGCCAGAATACCATTTTGTTTGCCATACACAAACGACGGATTGCTCGACAACTTGAAATAATTGCTCAACTGATAGTCAACCGCACTAGTCAATTGCAGCAGTGTGCGACTAACGTTTCCTTCCGTAATCGTACCGTCGGCGGTGAAGCGGTAACGAAATATAGTTGGTACAGGTGGTGCGTGCTTAATGGAATCGATTTTCTGCTGACTGACAGCCGTTTTACTGGAATCGCGTTTTACGGCTTTGCTGGAATCTGGTAGTGAGGGCCGTAGCGGGTCGGGTTGCTCAACAATCTGAGCTTCGGCGACTGTAAATGTGAAAAGAAAACTTAACGTGAGGAGGCATTGCTGAGTGTATTTCACAGAAAGAGGCATTGGTGAAACTGCAACTTAGAAAAAAAAGATACATTTGGCGGCTGACCAGGTGGTCAACTTATCCTATAGCCTACTCATCTAAATCCATTTTTACCCATGACTCGCTGGGGAATTTTAGGACCGGGCCGCATTGCCCACAAATTTGCAAAGGACTTACTTACCCTGCCCGATGCGCAACTCTATGCCGTTGCATCGTCCGATCAGCAACGGGCCAACGAGTTTGCGCAGGAATACAGCATTCCTCATGCATTTGGCTCTTATCAGGAGTTGCTAACCTTGCCCGACCTGGATGTGGTGTACGTGGCCACTCCGCATGTAAAACACCACGAGCATGTGATGATGCTTCTTAACGGGGGCATTGCCGTTCTGGGCGAAAAACCCTTTGCCATGAATAGCGCACAAGTTCAGGAAATGGTCGAAACGGCACGCTCGAAGGGCGTATTTTTGATGGAAGCCCTGTGGAGTCGGTTTATGCCGGGCATTGTTCAGGCGCTGGAATTAGCGCAATCGGGAGCGATTGGTAAGGTGGTTTCGGTAAAAGCTGATTTTGGCTTTAAAGCCCCGTTCCTACCTGAAAAACGCTTGTTTAATAAAGAACTTGGCGGTGGTTCTGTGTTGGATATTGGTATTTACCCCTTGTTTTTAAGCTACCTCATACTGGGTAAACCGGCCACCGTTAAAGCATCGGCGAACTTCGGATCAACGGGTGTTGACGAGCAGTGCGGCATGGTGCTCACCTATCCTGATGGCCAATTAGCACTACTGGATAGTACAATAATAGCCGATACAGATTGCGTTGGTCTGATTCAGGGCGATGCGGGCCAGATTCGGATTCACAGCCGCTTTCATGAAACCAAAGGCATTACCCTCAAACAGGCCGATCAGCCAGAAAAAATAGTATCATTTGAGCGAACAACGTTCGGGTATGATTACGAAGCGCAGCACGTCATGAACTGCTTGGCCGAAGGTAAAATAGAAAGTCCGCTCTGGTCGCTGGAGGATAGTTTGAATTTGATGGAATTGCTGGATGCCGTTCAGGCCGAAGCGGGAATTGAGTATTGAAGGAGGAAAGGGAGGAAGGAGGAGAGGGAGGAAAGAGATACGCACTAAATTGTTGCTCCCTTTCCTCCTTCCTCCCCCTCCTCCCTTTCCTCCTTTTCTTTACCTTTGCACCATGACTGATCGCTATGCCCAGCGCGGGGTTTCCGCTAGTAAAGAAGACGTTCACAACGCCATCGCCCAGCTCGATAAGGGACTGTTTCCGAAAGCATTTTGTAAAATCGTACCCGATACGCTGGCTGGTGATCCGGATTTCTGCACCATTATGCATGCTGATGGTGCCGGGACTAAATCGGCATTAGCGTATCTCTACTGGCGCGAAACAGGCGATCTGAGCGTTTGGAAGGGTATTGCCCAGGATGCGGTCGTCATGAATACCGACGATCTGATCTGCGCCGGAGCCACCGGCCCAATGCTGCTCTCATCAACCATCGGACGTAACAAAAACCTGATTCCAGGTGAAGTCATAGCCGAAATTATCAACGGTACCGAAGAGGTGTTGCAAATGCTGCGCGATCACGGCATCGAGATTTACAGCACCGGGGGCGAAACCGCCGACGTTGGTGATTTGGTACGAACCGTTATTGTCGATAGTACCGTAATTGCCCGAATGCGTCGCGATCAGGTGATTAGTAACGACCGGATTCAGCCGGGCGATGTTATTGTCGGTATGGCATCTTACGGACAGGCAACCTACGAAACGTCCTACAATGGTGGCATGGGAAGCAATGGCCTGACGTCAGCTCGTCATGATGTACTGGCGCATTACCTGGCTGATAACTATGCGGAAAGTTTCGATCCCGCCATTGACAAGTCATTGATCTATAGTGGTTCGAAAAAGCTAACGGATACAATTGCTGTTGACGCAGACCAGAATATAACCGTTGGGCAACTGATTCTATCACCTACGAGAACCTACGCTCCCGTAGCGAAAGTATTGCTGGATGAACTACGTCCACACATTCATGGCATGGTGCACTGCTCGGGAGGTGCGCAAACGAAGGTGCTTCATTTTGTTGATAATCTGCATATTATCAAAGACAATCTCTTTCCAATACCGCCTTTGTTCCGCTTGATTCAGGCCGAAAGTGGCACGAGCTGGCAGGAGATGTATAAGGTCTTCAACATGGGCCATCGTCTTGAGGTCTATCTGCCCGAAAGCCACGCGCAGCAGGTCATCAATATTGCTCAGTCATTTGGTATAGAGGCACAAGTAGTCGGGCGCGTCGAGGCATACGAAGGAAAACGGGTGACTATACAAAGTGAAGTCGGCGAATTTATTTATTGAGTGACTTATTGATTTTCTGAATACATTGCAGTCCGAACTTGTAAGTCACTGCAATGGTACCATTTGTAAAGAAAAGCTGTTTCGTTTTCCTGTTTATCTGGACAATCGCCAGGCAGATGGCGTATGCACAGGCGACGCCATTTTCGGCTGTGTGGAGTTTTGAAGATAACCAGTCAAGTTCAGTTTCCCATCCAAATATTACAACGGGTGGCCCAAGCTTTAGTGGGGTGAATGTGCCATCTGTAGGTGGTTATATTGGAGGTCAGGTTGGTCGAGCCGTTAATGTAGCTAACTGGTCTACATCGGGCTGTAATCTAGCCGAACATGTACAATTTACGGTTCAACCTGTTTCGGGGCAAACCATGACCCTTACGCAGCTCTCATTTTATTTCAACCGATCTAATTCTGGACCTGCGCAGATTTTAGTTCGTTCGAGTGTAGATAATTATAGCGCCACAATTTACACTCAGGCGGTTACCAATTCGTTTCAACAGGCTACTATTTCACTTACAGGTTCGGCATACACGAATCAGAGTGGGCCAATCAATTTTTGGATTACCGCTTGTACAAATACCGCTTCAGGTGGTGCGCTGCGTTTAGATGAAGTAACCATCAATGGTACCGTTACGAGTTCTCCACTTCCTGTTACTCTACTTTCGTTTACGGCTAAACCCGAAGGCGACCGTACTCAACTGGCCTGGGCCACTACCTGGGAGTACAATGCCGACCATTTTCGGGTCGAACGAAGTCGCGATTTGCAAGAATTCATAACGGTGGGCGAAGTGGCCGCTACAGGAACTACCGATTCTCGTCAATACTATGGGCTGACGGATTTGAATCCGAACCCCGGCATTAACTATTACCGATTAAAGCAGATTGACCGCGACGGTACTACGCAAAGTTTCAAACCTGTATCCACTATTATCCGATCCGATGAGCCAATCGTAACCGTGTATCCCAACCCCGCCAGCCCCGACCGGATTCACCTGCGCCTGTGGAATGCCGATTCCGCAGCTATACAGTTGTTAAACACGATAGGGCAACCCATTGGTGGTCGATTGGAACGTCGGCCAGGTGAAGCGGATCTAGTGTTCGACCAGCAGTTATCAGCGGGATTGTATTGGCTGGATGTACGGATTAATGGCCAAAAGCGCGTGATGAACGTAGTGGTGCGGTAAATTTAATACCCGTATTAGTGGTGTCAGCTATAAGTAGCTGACACCACTAATACATGTCTGCTCACTACGCCATCTCGGGCTCCTGCGCTGGAATGGCTTTCACCTGAATCCCCGGTGGCAACAGCTTATACAATACCGGCGTAACAATACGCGAGAGCAACGTGCTGGAAATTAGGCCACCAATAATTACCCAGGCCAATGGTGAATACAGCGGATTACCTTCTATAGCCAGTGGAATCAACCCACCAATGGCGGTCAGAGATGTGAGCACGATGGGTAAAAACCGGATTTCGCCCGCTTCCTGAATCGCATCGATCAACGACATGCCTTCTTCGCGTAGATGGTTGGTGAAATCAACGAGCAGAATGGAGTTTTTGACTTCAATACCAATGAGGGCAATCAGCCCAATAACTGCCACAAACGAGAATGGATTGCCAGTGAAATACAGTGCCAGTACTGCGCCGATAACACCCAGTGGAATAACCGAAAGCACAATTAGTGTGCTTTTGAAGGTGCCAAATTCCAGTACCAATACGGCGATGAATCCGAAAATGGTAATGAGAATAATGGTACCTAAACCGCCAAATGATTTCTCGCGACTTTCCAATTCGCCAGCCGCTTTATAGCTGAAACCCGTCGGGAATTTCATCTTGTCCAGCTTCGAGAGTACGCCATTAAATACGTTATCGACCAGGAAACCCGTTTTGACGAAGCCTGTTATCGTCACGTATCTGTCTTTATCGTAGTGGCGAATCTGATTCATGCTGCTTTCAAATTCCAGATCGGCAATTTGGCGCAGGGGGACCGCAGAGCCTGTTAGGGTGTTGACATATAGGTCGCTCAGTACATGCTGATCCGCTACTTTTCCTTTGGGTAAGGTCACGTTGATGGTATAATCATCGCCATTCGGTTCTTTAAAGGTGCCTACGTTAAGACCCGCAATCGCCAATCGGATAGTGCGGTTTACATCGGAAATGGAAATGCCCAGCAGCCCCGCTTTTTCTTTGTTGATACGAACGCGCAGATCCGTTTTTTGGCTGGATAGCGGGTTGTTAACGTAAATCAGGCCGGGTGTTTGTTTGAAGGCCGTTTCAACGCGTGCCGCCATTACTTTCAAGGTGTCCAGGTTTTCGCCGAACACTCGAACCGCTACCGGGGCCTCCTGGTCGGGGCCTTGCTCAAAGTCTTTTACTTCAATTTTGGCATTTGGGTACAACTTGAATCGCTCGCGCAACTTGTCAATCAACACTCGCTTTTCAGCGGGTTCTACGTCCACCAACTGCACGTAAAACTGGGCGTAGTTGGGCGATTCGTTGCGCTGAATGATGTTGTAATAAATACGCGGTTGGCCACGACCTACGTTTGTTGTAACGTATTTAACGTCGGGTTCTTTTTTTAGAACACCTTCTACATAGCGGGCCACCCGGTCGGTTTCTGATAGACTGGTGCCATCGGGCGTGTCGATATTAATCAGGAACTGCGGTTTTTCGGAGGCTGGAAATAAGGCGAAACCCACTAGTTTGAACATATACAATGCGCCCGTAAACAATACGCCTGCTACCAGCAACGTAACGACCGGATGGCGTAAGCCCCAGTGCAACAGGCGACTGTAAGAGCCGCTGATCACTTTTTTAAGGGCACGCATGAAGATGTTCCCTTCTGGGTTGTGTGACTCTTTCAGAATCCGACTCGACAAGAACGGGACAATCGTTAGCGATACCAGCAACGACGCCAGAATGGTAGTCACCACAGCCATCGGTAGCGAACGGATGAAATCGCCGGAGGCTTCAGGTAAAAACAGGAGTGGCAAGAATGCAAGAATCAACGTCGTAGTACAGCCAATGACGGCCAGGGTAATCTGGCTGGTCGCTTTGATGGCGGCTTCTCGTTTTGAGTACCCATCGCGCAGATAACGCTCAATATTTTCAACGACCACGATGGAGTCATCCACCAGAATACCCAGCGCCACAATCAGTCCGACGATACTTAACTGATTGATACTGAAGCCCAGAAAGTCGAGCCCCGCCAAGCCAATCGCTAATGACAATGGGATGGAGATCATCACGACAATTGCGGCCCGGAAGCCGAGTGGGAGCAGGGTTAGCGAAACAAGGAGAATCGCCAGCCCGAAATCCTGCAAAAAATGGGAGAGCCGTTTGTTGACGCTGACGGTCTGGTCGAAATTTTTAACGAGCGTGATGTGCGGAGGCAGCGTTTTGGCAAACCGATCGATCACCGGATTGAGTTGCTCACCGACTTTGGCAATGTTTTCTCCCGTTTTTTGACCGGCTGTAATAAGTACCGCCCGGTGGCCATTCAGGCGGGTGATGTGGGTTTCGTCTTCGTAGTTAAAATCAACGTCGGCTACATCGCGTAGGTAGATGATTTTCTGTCCATTGGTCGAAACAATGGTATTCCGAATTTCGTCGAGCGACTTATAATCGCCTGCTGTTTTGACGTTGAACTTCCGCGTTCCTGCCTGGATATTGCCCCCCGGAATATTCAGGTTTTCGGCCTGAATGGCCCCTAACACTCGATTCACGGCGATACCATTCTGCGCCATTTTTTCGATGTTCAACGACACGCGAACTACCGAAGCCGGATAACCCCAGTCTTCGGCGTTTTTCAGACTTTTCACTTTCTCAAATTCGTCCTTCAACTTGTCGGCATACTCACCCAACTCTTTGGACGAAGCTACCTCCGACATTAACGCCACCTGCACAATGCTGACATCGGTAGGCGAAAACTTCCGAATATCGATCCGGTAAATATCCGTGGGTAATTCGCCTTTCAACGCGTTCACTTCCCGGATTACTTCCTGATATTTCTCCTCGGGATCGACACCGTAATCGTAGTCGAGTCGGAATACGGCCAGACCATCATCCACATTGGTAATCACGTGGTTCATGTTTTCCAGTGAATTGAACCGGGCTTCGCCTGGATCAACCACCAGTTTCTCCATATCCAGTGCATCGGTGCCCGGATAAATAACGGCGACGGCAAAACTAGGAGCCGTAAATTCAGGGTCTTCGCCCCGTGGCATGTTGATCAGTGAGTTGATGCCCAGCGCGGCTACGCCCAGAAATAGCACCAGCATAAACTGCCAGTTTTTGACGGAAAATGATGATAACATAATGTATAGTGGTTAATGAATAATGTATAATGGTTGATGGACAATGGCTGTTGTGTAATCGGATTGATAACCATGGCTATGGTCGTTACACATTTTTCATTATCCATTATTCATCTTAAGCTCTCCCGTGTGGTTTTAAGAATAGCTATTAGTAAGCGCATCAGCTCATTCGTATCCGTATGGAGGGATGTAAACATGGCCTCGTCTATATACTCAGTAGCATGTAATAGACGTAGCCAGTACCTTGTTTCTTTAGCTTCCTTAAGCGATATGCCAAGTTTAGAGGCAAATTCTTTTTTAGTAAAAGCAGCGTCCGCTTCTTCGGCGTTGGCACCAATAGATGTGCCGCTTCTAAGTACCTGTTTGGCTAATGGAGCAATATCAATATGCTTTTTATGCAGCCATTTGTGAAGCTTAATAATGCGAATAGCAAAAGCAAACGATTTATCGAGTATTGCATTTGGCTTTTGTTCGTAAACTGCTCCCGGCTCAAGAACCCAGAATTCATTCACAGTGTCCTCCATAGCATTATCCATTTTACATTATCCATTATTCATTTCACCACCACTGTTGACTCCTCAGTAAGGTAAGCCGACCCGCCCGTAACTACATCCTTAACGCCTGATAAGCTATTTGTTAGCAGCACTTTATCGCCATCAAGAAAGCCAATTTTAATTGGGAGTTTGCGGACGTGTTTTCGGTCGTCGGCGAGTACGTAAACGAAACCTTCTTTTCCATTCCCTTCCACAATGGCTTCGACGGGTACCAGTGTGTAACTGCGGCTCTGCGCTGGAACGAGCGTTACTTTTGCAAACAGACCGGGGGCAAACTTCACCGCACCTGGATTGATTCGTACTTCTACTTCGTAGAGCTTGTTGACCGGATCGGCAGCCTGCGCCAACTCGCTCACGGTGCCGCTGAACGTTTTGTCGGGGTAAGCATCGAGTTTGATGCTGGCATGATTACCTAATCGCAATCGGGCCCAGTCTTTGTCCGACACGCCTACGCGAACAACCCAATCATTCGGGCGATTTGATGAAATTGTGTAGACCGATCCCCCCGGTGCGATGAACTCACCCGCATTCGCAATTTTGCGCGTCACGGTTCCGTCTACCGTCGAGCGGATTTGGGCGAAACTCCGGTTAAACTGCGCGATCGTTAGGTTTTGCTTTGCTAAGCTGGTGCCGGTAGTAGCGTTCTGAAGTTGCTCCAGCGTGGCGGCTGTATCGGCGTAGAGACTTTTAACTCTCCCGAGATCACGTTCCGCTTTTTCGTTGGCGAATTGAGCCTGACTTACCTGCGCATTAATTTCCGTTAAGTCGAGGGTAGCCAGGAGCTGCCCTTTACGAACCGACTGTCCTTCTTCCACGAACATGCGGTTGATAATGCCACCGATTTTGAAAGACAGTCGGGCTTCCTGCGCCGACGAAACCAGGCCCGATGCCACAACAGGTTCTGCCCGCACAACGGTACTAACGGGTGTGAGTTTGATTGGCACAACTGCGTCTTCGGCTGGAGCGGCTGTTTGTTTTTCGTCAGCGCTGTTGCTGGCTTTGCTGCCGCAGGCCCAGAGCATGACGGCGAATGAGAGAGAGAGAAGTAGGTGGAATGCTTTCATAATTTTGATAGGGAAAAGATCAACAGAAATGTGTTTGCACTCAGCAGCAAACACAGTGGCGCGTAAAATTTTGTGTCTAAATCCGCAAAGCGACTATTGCGTATTTGCTTAAAAAAGCCCACGTAACGAAAGTCGCCGATGGCACGCAGGAGAAAAATGCCTGCTAATAACCATAGCCCATACTGATTTAACCAAGTCGGAATAAACGAGCCAGCTATGGGCAATCGGCCAATTTTGGCTAAATAAAACAACGCCATACCGCCGAAAATAATAGCCACTACGAGCGTAATGAATCGCCCCGGTCGAAGCAGCTTTGAGCCATTCCGTTCGGGTACTGACTCACGCAAACCCCAGTTACCGCCAAGTCCCCAATAAATATGGATGCCGCTGATTACCAGTAAAATGATGAAGTTTATGAAGGCAGGTATCATGACAACGAGCTATTATTCATTATCTATTGTACATTATTCATTAGCCACTCACTGCCCCACCGCCACGGCCCGATCCAGTGCAGCCCGTTTGACAAGTACATCGGTGCGGGCCAGCGAATGTTGCAGTTGTGCCGTTAGCTGATCGTTCTGATACCGCAGGAATTCGATTAATAGTGATTGGCCGTTGCGATATTTGCTGTCGATGATCCGAAACGTTTGATCGGCGTTGAGCATCCCGCTTTGGGTTGCCACTAAGCTTTCAGTCGCTGCATTGAGATCGTAGTAGGCTTGCAATACCTGTAATTGGATTTGCCGTTGTACCTCGCTCACCCGCGTCTGTAATGCTTCCGTCTGGATTTTAGCCTGCTGAATTTTCGAGCGCTTTTCGTAGCCTCGAAATATATCCCACTGTAAACCAACCTGCGCGACAACATAAGCCTGATTCTGGAAGGTGTAACCATAACCCTGAAAGCCCGCGTTACCACCCACATACACATTCGGGATTTTAGCGTTGGCTTCGTTCAGTTTAACGGCTGTTTGTGCTGCTTGTAGAGAATTGCCTAACTGACTCAATTCCTGTCGGCTATGGAGGGCAGTTTGTTGTAAATCATGCAGGTTTTCTTTCGCTTCGGGCAGGATTTTGGTAAGTGTTGAGTCGACGTCGATAGGGGTTGTTAAGTCGCGGTTGAGCAGAAAGTTGAAATACGCGCGGGCAGTTTCCCGGTTTTTCTGGGCCACGGCCAGTTGCTGATCGACCTTACTGATCTCGTAGCGGGCCGATGTGACCACCTCTTTTGTGGCCACGTTATTGCTCACAAATTTCTCGTTCAGGCGCGCCAGACTATTTAGTAGCTGACGCGAATTGTCGAAAATTCGGATGGCGTCGAGCGTTTGTAGATACTGGTAGTAAGCTGTAGCGATATTGTATCTAAGCTCATTCTCAACCACCCGTTTCCGGGCTTCCTGTGCCGAAACGAGTTGTTTCTGAATGAGGTAGTTATACTGAATGTCGGTGTTGAAGAGCGAGTACTGAACGGTAAGTTTGGTGTCGTGGAAGTTGTTGGGAGCCAGCAACTGATTTACGTTCTCAATATTCGTCGGAAACTTATCGGAGCCGATAATCTGGTTCAGCGTTTTGTAGGCCGGATTCAGCAAATCACCCACCGGAAACTCCAACCGCCGGCCACCAGCCGCCAGCGAATAGGTCGGGTTGAACGCGACGCGCGGATAAAACAACGACTTCGCCTGGTTGAGCGATTCTGTAACCCGGCTAATTTCCAGCGACTCCTGCCGAAGCGCCAGATTGTTGGCCAGCCCTTCCTTTACATACCCGTCCAGAATCGTTGATTGACTCACAGGAGCGGGTTGGGCTAGTGCCGATACCGGCAAGAGCAGAATCAGGTAGCGTATATGTTTGTAAGAGAGCTTCATAATCGCTTATCAATTAATGAACAGTGTTTAGTATGTGGGCAAAAAAATAGGGCTTACAGTTTAGTTGATGAATAATGTAAAATGTATAATTGATAATGGTTAACATGCTAATGGTTAATTTTTTATGCATTTTTAATTGTCCATTGTCCATTGTCCATTGT
Source organism: Spirosoma sp. KCTC 42546 (assembly GCF_006965485.1). Lineage (NCBI taxonomy): Bacteria > Pseudomonadati > Bacteroidota > Cytophagia > Cytophagales > Cytophagaceae > Spirosoma > Spirosoma sp. KCTC 42546. Next base: position 7,714,336 of record NZ_CP041360.1, on the reverse strand, counting down.
CCATTGTCCATTGTCCATTATCCATTATCCATTATCCATTATCCATTAAACTTTTTACAGCCCTCGCTTTAACGTTTCACAAAATAGATTGAACGCTTCATCCATGACTGACTGGCGGTCGCATTCGGGGATCATGCCCAGGCGTTTCCGCAGAAACAAGGCGGTGTATCCGTGAATGCTGCTCCAGATCATCATAGCTGTTGACTGAACGTCGTGCTTCTGGAAAATCCCCGCATCCATGCACTCCTGAACAACTGACATCAGCAACCCAAATGCCTGATCACCTTCCACCCAGTCTTTCTTATCAAGCGTGTCCATCGGGGCATTCATGATGAACATCAGGTCGAATAGTTCTGGATTCTCAACCGCGAAACGGATGTAAGACCGGCCCATTTCAACGAGTTTTTCAAACGGATCAGTCAACAACTGTAATGGCAGAAACTCGCCAATCATTTTGACGAATCCGCGTTGATGCAACGCGAACAGCAATTCGTTTTTATCTTTAAAATACAGATAGATCGTGGCCGGGCTGTACTCAATCTCGTCGGCAATATTCCGGATACTCACCTTCTCGAACCCATTGGCCAGAAAAAGCTTTTGCGCCCCATCCAGAATTAGTTGCCGCATCTCTTCCCGCTCCCGCTCTTTCCGCTCTACGATTCCCATTGATTTATTAATTAACGTTGCAAACTTAATGAACACTGTTTAGTAAATAAGAATTTGTGCCTGTTTTTCAGAAATATTGATTTAAAGGCCGTGCTAGACCCTCTAAATGACCGATCCCTAAAGCAATTTTCAATTAACTGATTATTCATTCATATTTAGGGTGTCGACTCTATGAAAGATATGAAACAGAGCTATTTAGTTAATTTATTGTTCATTAAGTTACTAATTGCCACGTTTTCTACTGCGTTGGCGCAGGTGCCCAAATCACTCGATTCGGTAATGGTTTATCTGAAAACGCATACCGTTCAGGATACCAACTACGTAATAGCCCTGAACGTAATGGGCCGAGAACTACATGAGAAAGGGAACCCCGACTATAACCGGGCCGATTCCGTATTGCGCGTATCCGAAAAGCTCGCGATTAAACTGAACTATGGTTTAGGACTGAGTAGAGCCTATACCAATCTGGCATCCATCTATTACCTGACAGACAGGCCGCAACAGGCACTCGAGTACTTCCAGAAAGCATTGACAACGGCCGAAAGCTACAAACTGAGTCCGCGCTTTATTTGTGGCGCCATCTCGAACGTAGCTGCCGCGTTGAGCAAATTACAGCAGTACGATAAGGTTGTGGCTATGCAACTGCGCTCGCTGCGCCTTCAGGAACAGTATAATGTACAACCGCGCATTGCAACTACCTATGGTGGTCTGGGCACTGCCTATCGGGAACTGAATAAACCCAAAGACGCTCTTGTTTATTATCAACAGGCGTTAGCCTTGATGCAGGTCGAGAAAAATATTCGCGGCATGGCCATTATAGAAAATAACGTGGGTATCTGTTATGATGGCCTCAAGCAGTATGATAAGTCGCTGGCTTCGTACAGAATGGCGCTAAAACATGCCGAAGATGTAGAGTATGAGTTGCTACAGGCCGATATTCTGGTCAATATTGGCTTAGCCCTGAAATTGTCAAACCGATTTAAAGAGGGTATTCCCTATGTAGAACGATCGCTGGCTATTGGCCGGAAGCAACAGAATAAGGGAACCATGGCCACGGCTTATTTCAATCTGGGGCAGATTTACGAAGAACTGAAAGACTACAAACCTGCCGAAGCGAATATGAAAAAAGCCCTTGAATTGGCGACGGAGCGGGGTGATAAAGAGCAGATTGCCAACTACACACAAGGGCTGGCCGACCTATACGGCGGCATGAAAAACTTTCAACAGGCCTACGTTTATCAGCTTGAAAAGAACAAGCAAATTGACTCGAACACCGTGGTTCGAACCAGCGCCGAAGTGCAGCGCCTGGTGGCTCAGTACAAAACCGAAAAGAAAGAACAGGAAATAAAATTGCTCCGCCAGCAGGCTCAACTTCGTGACAAAGAGCTGATCAATAAACGTTTACAAACAAATGCGCTACTCATTGGCGCTATTCTGTTGCTCCTGCTCGGGGCGGCTGTAAGTGCCTGGTTACTCAACCGATCCCGACTTCGGCGGCTGGAGGAAGCCCAGAAGCTGCGTAAGCAGATTGCGCACGATCTGCACGATGAAGTAGGCAGCACGCTCAGTAGTATCTCCCTGCTCAGTGGTATGGTTAACAGCCTCATTGCTCAAAAACGACCCGAGGCTGTTGAGCGGGCTATCCAAAAAATTAACACCGATGCCCGACAGATTCTGGACGCTATGGATGAGATTATCTGGACCATCAATCCCGGCAATGATTCCCTGCAACGGATCGCTATGCGACTTCAGGAGTATGCGCAACCGCTGATGGAGTCGAAAGCTATCAGCTTCTCATTTCAAACCGATCCTGCCCTGGCCGATATTCCTGTCTCAATGGAAGTTCGGCGGAGTTTGTATCTGATTGGTAAAGAGGCTATTAATAATTTGATTAAGTATTCGGAGGCAACACAGGCTACGGTTCGGTTTGCCCGGCGAGCCGATCAACTGGAGGTGCTGATTGAGGACAATGGGCGAGGCTTTGATGTGACAAAGCCCCGTGAACGCACCGGCCAAACCAGCATGAAGCAACGGGCCGAAGCCATGGGCGGATCACTGGATGTACAGTCAGCTCCCGAGCAAGGTACCCGCCTGGTGTTGACAACCGCTATAGCCGGATAAAATACGACCTAACTCTGCCGCTGAAATCGATGAAATTCCTTGCCTGTTTACGACTGACTGCACTCTGCCTGACCCTACTGAGTAGCAACCTGGTAATCGCCCAAATACCCAAATCGCTCGATTCACTGGAAACCTATGTGCAAACCCACCCGCCAACTGATACGAATTATGTGAATGCATTGCTTCGGCTGGGGAATCTGACGACCAAGACAAAGGCCAATTACGACCGGGCCGATTCGCTATTGCGCGTAGCCGAAAAAGTAGCGAGTAAGTTAAATTTCGGTCGGGGTATCTATCAGGCAAATACCTTTTTAGGTTCCAATTACTACCTGTTGGGCAGAGGACAACAAACGCTGGAGTATTTGCAGAAAGCACTGGCGATTGCGGAGGCTAATAAGCTCTCTCCGCGTATACTGGCCAACGCCATGACGAACCTCGGAACGGCGTATCGTAACCTAAATCAGCAGGAAAAGGCCCTCGACATTTCTCTGCGTTCGCTTCGTATGCAGGAGCAATATAACATACAGCCCCGCAATGAAAATACGTACATGGGAATTGGTCATGCTCTGAAAGAGACCAAACGCCCCCGCGAAGCCATCGGGTATTTTCAGCAGGCACTCGTGCTGAATCGGAACTTAAAATACCCTTACGGCATGGCCATTTCCGAACAGAATATAGGCAGATGCTATGACGACCTAGACCAATACGATAAAGCATTAGCCTACTACCGAATAGCCGGTAAACACGCAAAAGAGTCTGAGTCAGAGCTGTTACAGGCAGATATTTTAGTCAATACAGGCTTGGTTTTACGAAAGAGCAAACGACTTGAGGAAGCAAAACGCTCCATAGAGCAAGCGTTGGTTCTCAACAAGAAGCAGGAAAGTAAAGGGGCAATGGCTACCGATTATTTCAATCTGGGGCAGGTGTATGAAGAACTAAAAGACTATAAGCTGGCAGAGCAGAATATGAAAAAGGCCCTGGCCCTGGCTAATGAATTGAAGGACAATACTAAAATTGCTATCTATACGCAGGGTCTGGCCGATGTGTACGGTGGTATGAAAGACTTCCAGCAAGCCTACGTTTTCCAGCTCGAGCGAAATCAGCGTATGGACTCCACGACCACCGTTCGTACCTCAGCCGAAGTGCAGCGAATGGTGGCCAAATACGAAACAGAAAAGAAAGAAGCCCAAATCAAACTCCTTCAGCAGCAAGCCAAACTCAACCAGCAAGAGCGTGAGCGCATCCAATTTCGAACCAATGTATTCATTGCGGGCAGTGTACTGCTACTGCTGTTGGGTGCCAGCGTGAGTGCCTGGTTACTCAACCGATCCCGCTTCCAGCGGCTCGAAGAAGCCCAGAAGCTGCGTAAGCAGATTGCCCATGACCTTCACGATGAGGTGGGCAGTACGTTGAGTAGCATCTCGATATTGAGTGGCCATACCGATACGCTGCTGAGGCAGAATCGGCCCGGCATGGATACATCCGAAACGGCTCAGAGGCTGGTACAGAAAATCTACACCGATGCCCGCCAGATTCTCGAATCCATCGATGAAATTATCTGGACCATCAACCCCGGCAACGACTCCTTACACCGGATTGCCCTGCGCCTGCAGGAGTATGCACAACCGTTGATGGAATCGAAAGGTGTCGAATGCTCCTTTCAGATTGATCCCGCTTTGGGAGACGCGCCAATTTCCATGGAAGTTCGACGGAGTTTGTATTTGATTGGTAAAGAAGCCATTAACAACCTAATTAAATACTCAGGCGCTACACAGGCTACCGTCCGGTTCGAGCGGAAAAATGACCAGCTTCAGGTAATGATTCAGGATAATGGTCGGGGTTTCGATCCCGCCCAACTGAGCGAACGCACGGGCCAAAGCAGTATGAAGCAGCGGGCCGAAGCGATGGGTGGTTCGTTAGACGTTCAATCAGCACCGGGGCAGGGAACTCGTTTGCAACTGGTCATCAATCCGTAAGAGTCATACATTTATCCGATTTACGAGCATTAGTCGATACCGTATTTTTGTCTGATAAAAGCGGTTTAAGGGCTACACTTTAGGCCTGGAAAACAAGAACTCCATGATTCGCGTCTCTATTTTCGACGATAATGATTCCCTGCGCGAAACCCTGGCGTTGGTTTTCGATGCAACCGACGATCTGATCGTAACGGGCAAATACCCCAATGCGCTTACGGCCGTTGAAGAGGTGCTCTATAACCAGCCAGACGTTATCCTGATGGACATCGATATGCCCGGACGCACGGGTATCGAAGCCGTTAAGCTCATTCGGGCGCAAACGACACGTCCTAAAATTCTGATGCTGACCGTTTTTGAAGATGTTGAGCGCATCTTTGCGGCCATCTCTGCGGGAGCGGTAGGTTACCTGTTAAAGAAAACGCCTGCCGATAAAATTATTGAATCCATTCATGAGGTGATGAGTGGGGGAGCGGCCATGACGCCCTCTATTGCCCTGAAAGTGCTGGACGCCTTCCGGCAACCTAAAGTCGCTGATTTTCTGCTCACCGATAAAGAAAAAGAGGTATTGCAACGACTTGTAGAAGGCGATAGCTACAAACTCATTGCGCACCATTGCGGAATCAGCATGGGCACGGTCCGAACCCACATTGTCAATATTTACGAAAAACTGCACGTCAACTCCAAATCAGAAGCGGTAGCAAAAGCACTGAAAACAGGGCTGTTTAAGTAGGCGTGTTGATAAGTAAGACGAGTTATCCACATACAGTTGATTGTCCACCCTTTACCTAATTCAATCATGAAAAAAACACAGGTAATTCTACTCCTGATGGCCCTTACGCTGTCATTGTCTTTACAGGCCCAAAAACCGCTTTCGTATACGCTGACCAAGCCCAGCAGTCTGACCATCAAGTTTAATCCTAAGCAGAAGCTTCCTCCGCTTAATCTGCCCTGCAAACTAACGGACGGGAAAGATCGGCCCTACGCCTGCGAATTTTCGTTCGACAAACTGGAGTTTTATGGCAACGATGGCTCGTTGCTGGGAACGGTGAAACCCGTAAAAGGGCAGCCACCTATTACTTTATTGCCATTCTACAAGGCTAAAAAGTCGGCCCCTGCCGGACAAGGAGGGCTGATAACCTACACAGTAAAAGCGTATTTTACCCGCCGGAACACCCCCGCTTTCCCGGTCAGCAAGGGATACCAGATCCGTACGTGTAAAGTGACAGCCTGCTTACCCTCCGATGAAATTTCAACTGTGGTATCGGGGGTGGCTATGCCTGCCGGACTCAACGACCAGGCCATACTTACCTTCGACCTATCGTGGATTTATAGTAAAAAAGATGGCCTCATGATTGGTCCGCACGAAGTATATCTTGAAAATGACGTAACAACAACCAAGTTTACGACGTCTGTTCAGACTCCACTTCGCGACAGGGCAGAAGCCTGGATTGATATTCAACCCGCTATTACCGGCGACCCTTCTTCTGCGAACTGACATTGACAAGTTCTATCCACACTGTATACTAGCTCATGCATCGTTCATCCGTACTATTCGTTCTGCTCCTGGTTGAGCTTATGGCAGCCTGTCGGCCGAAACCATCCACAACCGATCAGGCCATCAAACAACCACGGGCCGACTCGCAGGCAGTAGCCATTGCTCCTCAATCAAGTACTGCCAATCAGGCCGTTGCCGGTGATTTTCTGATTATACCGGGCAAACAGGTTGGTCCCATCCGGCCAACCACGTCCGAAGCGGATTTACTCCATCTTCTTGGGCCATCCATCGTTACAGCGGGCGATACGCTATACGGTGCTGAAGGCGAAGAGTTTACCGGGACTACACTCTACAAAGGCACTGCCGACGAAGTACAGATTATTTTTACTGACAATGAGAAACGTACCCACCCTCAAACGGTTCTTATTCGCCCTAAACTCCTTGACGACGAGGGACTTCCGCTCCCAAACGTTGCGCCCACTCGCTGGACAACGGCCGATGGATTGCGCATTGGCACGACGCTGAAAGAACTGGAAGCGCGGAACGGCAAGCCCTTCAAAGTATGGGGTTTCGAATGGGACTATGGCGGTATGGTGTCCAATTGGGAGGGTGGCAAACTGGCACAGTCGAACAAGAAGGCGTTTCTATCGATTGGACTCGGCGCGCCGGTTACCAAAACGCCCGCCCAGGAGAAGGCCTACAACCAGCTATTGGGCGATGGCGAATTCCTCTCATCGTCGGCCGCGATGCAGGTACTTAATCCGTCGGTGCAGAGTATGCAGGTAGGTTTTTAGTTGTAGTTGAGTAACTTGCATCTATCCGACAAGCCAGTGTAGTCCGGGTGGAAACATATTTTGTGCAAGTCGAAACTCAAGCTTACCAGGCTAATTGTCAATAGATTATGGTTACGGAAAATCAGGAGGAATGCCCATTTTCTATGTACTTTGACCTACTGGAATACGAAAAAAGAGCGCCCTTGTTGAGGGGATATAGCTCTGTTTATGAGTCAGTTGCGGGCATTGACGGATTCGAAGGCTAATCCATTGAGAAGAAGGATTGAAACTCTCGTCATCCTGGGCTACACCCGAAGGGGGGGGCGATTCGAAGGCTAATCCATTGAGAAGAAGGATTGAAACTCTAAACTTACTCAGGGATTTGTAAAAATTGGTCAGATTCGAAGGCTAATCCATTGAGAAGAAGGATTGAAACAATACTCATGTAAACGCATATAAGGTTCCTCAAGATATATTCGAAGGCTAATCCATTGAGAAGAAGGATTGAAACTTGTCACTGGCCACTCAGTTGCTGCCGGTGGGGCAGAATTCGAAGGCTAATCCATTGAGAAGAAGGATTGAAACTTGATTACCCAAGCTAAACCGCCTACCAGTAGCAAGCATTCGAAGGCTAATCCATTGAGAAGAAGGATTGAAACGCGTGGTGAAAGAATCCTGCCGACCCATGCCGGCAGATTCGAAGGCTAATCCATTGAGAAGAAGGATTGAAACTATCCAGATGCCCGCCAGTACTTGGATTCGCTACTCATATTCGAAGGCTAATCCATTGAGAAGAAGGATTGAAACCTGGCTAAGTCAATTCCAGAAACCTGTACAGGGTCAATTCGAAGGCTAATCCATTGAGAAGAAGGATTGAAACAGTCCAGTCTCTGACAAGGCTAACTCCTGCCCAGTAGATTCGAAGGCTAATCCATTGAGAAGAAGGATTGAAACTTACCAATATCTATACCGATTGGATTGCGGTCGGCATATTCGAAGGCTAATCCATTGAGAAGAAGGATTGAAACGCAGGGTTATCCACTTGATGCGTCCATCGCTCCCCCATTCGAAGGCTAATCCATTGAGAAGAAGGATTGAAACGTCTCCTTTGAAAAGTTTCCCATGCGTGGGGTAGTATTCGAAGGCTAATCCATTGAGAAGAAGGATTGAAACCCTGACTTCTGCGATTCGACGGGCCGCACCAAGTGCAATTCGAAGGCTAATCCATTGAGAAGAAGGATTGAAACTGGTATGGAAACGCCCGATACTATCCTTTTTGACTATTCGAAGGCTAATCCATTGAGAAGAAGGATTGAAACTCGCTTGAGATGCCGGCCAAATCGCTGATGAACCGGATATTCGAAGGCTAATCCATTGAGAAGAAGGATTGAAACTTTTACCCAGAATCTAGGCGAAATATTTGGCGATCTTATTCGAAGGCTAATCCATTGAGAAGAAGGATTGAAACGCAGGTCTGCAACACCCTGCGCGGTCGGAATATCGTATTCGAAGGCTAATCCATTGAGAAGAAGGATTGAAACCTGATTATGGACTACTTAAAAAAGAAATACGATTTCATTCGAAGGCTAATCCATTGAGAAGAAGGATTGAAACTTTGCGACTCCGAAAAAAACGCTTTCGCCCGGTTAACATTCGAAGGCTAATCCATTGAGAAGAAGGATTGAAACCCGATGATTCACCGGGCGGTGGTAAGTTCATCCTGTATTCGAAGGCTAATCCATTGAGAAGAAGGATTGAAACTTAAATCAACTGGCACATAATGAACAGTTTCAATACAATTCGAAGGCTAATCCATTGAGAAGAAGGATTGAAACAATCAATACCAGCGTTTAAGGCTGTCTTGCATTCAGCATTCGAAGGCTAATCCATTGAGAAGAAGGATTGAAACTTGAAAAGCTGAATGCCGGACTTAACAAAATCGGTCTATTCGAAGGCTAATCCATTGAGAAGAAGGATTGAAACAATGATCCAAATAAGCCCATATCATATAAGTATTTAATTCGAAGGCTAATCCATTGAGAAGAAGGATTGAAACCTATAGATGAACTAATAAATATTGGTTCCTTATGTATTCGAAGGCTAATCCATTGAGAAGAAGGATTGAAACTCATTGTTGATCTTGTATAGGCTACGCGTTGGAAAATATTCAAAGGCTAATTCATTGAGAAGAAGGATTGAAATGCCTTTTTGGGTTGTCTTTTAAGTTGGTCAAATTGAGTTTCTGATTGAAAGGGAATGTAAAAATGCCTCGACCAATCGGCAGAGGCATTTCTTTCGTAGTACAATAAGAGGCACCCTATTACTTATAAGGTTGATCTTTCACCAGTCTAATGTCGTTTAACTCTGCTAACACCATCGTGCTGTCGGCGGGAATAATGCCCCGGTTAATCCAGTTGACGACCACCTGCTGACTTACACTGTATTTTTCGGCATATCGCTTGATTGTGAGCCACTGGGTAGTATCCAGCACAAAACCGTGCTGGGTTAGAATTTTCAGTGATTCAGCCGTTTCGCGCTCAGCATCCGCCAACTCCTTATCGAAATCAATCTTTTCATGGACCATGTAGATATAGATTGTGGGGCTGGTTAGGCCCTGGTTGTTTATTCGTCGTCAGGCTTTTGTTTTTTGAGCCATTCTACCATGCTTTGTTACTCAGGTAAATGTTCATCCAGTATGTGTTCTGATTCTTTCTTTCGAGATCATCAAAATGCTCCCGTAACATTTTCTGAGCTCTGTCTCGTTGTAATCTTGAATTAGCAAGCAAACGCTCAATTTGAAACCGTGTCATGTTCTAGCTTACCGGTGGGAGTGCCATTAATGGCTATAAAGATACATTTGTTTAGTAACTAAACAAGTGCTGTTCGAGAGGAGGATGAATTGAAATACAAACCCTAAGATGGTTGTACGAGGGGCATGTTGTATTCGAAGGCTAATCCATGATGAAGAAGGATTGAAACTAGTGAGCCGACAGCAGGGCTGCATCCGAGTTAAATTGATTTTTACAAATAATCAAGCAGTTTTCGCCCCGTTAGGAATAGCCGATTGGTAAGGCCAGGGTGGGCTGAAGCCACGCCCCTTCACGATCGATCAAGCCTACGGCTTTGCTGAGTAACTACCAAAAACGTAGTATACCGTGCGTTTAATCCCTCTGGGATTTTACTTGAAAAATCGGTTATCGTTCCGACACTGGTTACGGTATACAGGCAGGACCCGCATGCAACTGGGTAAAATTACGTATTCCAGTATCAACTGTTAAACAGATTTTCTGTTTCAATGGGTTGATAATTAGTTATTTATGAATGATTTGTATAGCCCACGTAGTTTCCCTATCATACATTTATCCGATTGATGCGCGCAGGAGCTGTAAGTAGTTTTGACACAGGTATTCGACAGTAATCTAAAACCTGTGTCCGGGAATGCGCTCATCTTTACTACTTGTTCTTTGTGGGTTTTGGCTGAGTTCTCCAACCTGGGCTCAGACCGACCCTCCAACCCCTAAATCAGTACCGGTAAAGGTATCGGGTGGATTGAATGCCTATGCGGGTTTCTACACGGCCAGCGGCATAGCGGCCCGAAACCAATCGTCGCCGTTTGGGTTAAGTGGCTCCGTAACCGTGGCTTTACCCGGTGGTATTTCACTCCCTTTCTCGGCCGTATTGGGCAATCAGGGCAATAGCTTTCGGCAGCCCTTTAATCAATTTGGTGTATCGCCAACCTATAAGTGGGCAACCGTTCATGCGGGTTATCGGAATGTGTCCTTCTCCCCGTTCACGCTCGCGGGGCATACGTTTCTGGGTGGTGGCGTTGAACTGAATCCGGGCAAGCTGCGGCTGGGTGCGGTGTATGGCCGGTTCAATAAGGCCATCTCGACGAATCTGGCCGAGCCCGATATTATCCCGGCCTATCAGCGTACAGGTTATGCCGTGAAAGTTGGTTACGGCAAACCCGGCAACTACGTCGATCTGATTATGCTGCGCGCGAAAGACGACTCAGCTTCGATTGTTTCTGTGCCCCAGTCGGTTACCCAAACAGTAGTGCCCGCCGAAAATCTGGTTGTCGGGCTCACTACCAGACTGCTGATTGTCAAACACATTACGGTGGAGTTAGACGCTGCCGTGAGCGCGTTCACCCGCGATGTACGGGCCAGTATCGTGTCGGGGGAGGGGAGTAGCCCCATTACGCGCTTCTTTGGACAATTACTGACACCCCGCCTGTCGACGCAGGTGACGCAGGCAACCCAGGCCGCAATTGGGTACCGGGGCCAGCAGGCGGGTATCAAACTCCAGTACAAACGGATCGACCCCAATTTTCAGACAATGGGGGCTTATTACTTCCAGAGTGATATTGAGAGTTACGCCATCGCGCCGAACCTGAATCTGCTGGAAGGCAAACTTCGACTGTCAGGTAGCTACGGGATTCAGTACGATAACCTGGCCCAGAACAAAAGTGCCCGTACTGGTCGGACGATTGGCTCATTGGTCGTTTCCTATAATCCGGAAACCAAATTCGGCCTCGATGTGCAACTGTCCAACTACGGCATCAGTCAGCAGGCAGGCATTCGCCCCATTATCGACACGGTTCGGCTGGCACAGAACAGCCTCTCGGCCACCGTTAATACACGCTATACACTTCAGAAAGAGGATGTGCTACAGGTGTTCACCCTAACAACGACCTATCAAAAACTCAGCGATCTGAACGCCAATACCGCCAGCCAGACCGAAAATAACAATGTCAACCTGAATCTGGGCTATTTCTATCAGCAAACAACCACCGGCTGGGGCTTCAATGGTATGCTGTCGTACACCCAAACGCAACTGCCCATTGCCGTTGGCGACAGCAACCGGACGGTGCGGTTCTACGGACCAACGATAGGGGCTACGCAGGCTTTTTTCGACAAGAAATTAACGACCTCAGCCAGCGGCAGCTACCTGATCAATCAGCAGTCGGGCTTGCTGGGTAAGGTGCTGACCATTTCGGCAAATGCAGGCTATCAGCTAGCCAAACGGCAGAACCTGAGCCTGGCCATCAACTATTTGAATTCGAATACGGGCATTCAGGGACAGACTTTCAACGAACTCAGAGGTAATCTCGGCTATGGAATCTCATTTTAAATTAAGGGAACCGCAAAGGGCGCAACGTGTTTCGCAAAGAATCTTAGCGGCCTTTGCGATCATCTTAGCGGTCTTTGCGGTTAACACTACATTTGCTCAAACGTTTCCACTGCAAATTCAGGTGAGTGTGATGCCGCCCTACAGCGCTTATTTGCAGGATTATCCCGGAGCGGGGCAGCAGGTGCGGGTCTTTATCATCAACACGGGTCGCCAGGCTTATCAGGTTCGTTTGTCGGGCCAGTTGACGGGCGATAACGGGATCGAAATTCGGACCTCACCCAACTATCGTCCACCCCGTCCGCTCACCGTTCCACCGGGCCAGACTTTACTGAGCCGAAACGACCTTGAAGGGCTGTTTGACCTGAATCAGATCGAGGTAACGGGTATCGACAAGAATCTGCTATCCCGAGGGTTTCCGTTGCCCGATGGAACCTATCAACTCTGCGTACGGGCCTACAACGAAACCACGACTAATACAGCAGCTGTGGCCTTTGGGCAACCGCTGTCGGCCGAATTTCCGCTGGGCTGTTCGGCCCCTATTGTCGTTCGGGCGGTTGAACCTCCTATTCTGATTGCGCCCCTGTGTGATGCCGACATAACGGCGACAACGCCCCAGGCCCTCGTGTTTACCTGGACACCCCCCGCTGGTGTATCGCCCGCACAGGTAGATTACACGCTTCGGGTTGTTGAATTGCCGCAGGTGGATGTTGATCCCAACGTATTTATCGATGCGGTAGCGTTGCCCAAATCGGGCGTTGAGGTTCGAAATTTGCGGACCAGTACATTTTTATACGGCCCTACGCAGCCGCCTTTGCAGGTGGGCAGGCGCTATGCCTGGCGCGTGCAGGCCGTCGATCGGTCGGGGAAACTCAATTTTCTGAACGACGGCAAAAGTCCGGTTTGCTCCTTTACGTATGGGATTGTTCCGAAAGAGTTGGTAAAGCCAGGTCTGGAACTGGTGCAGACACCTACCAAAATTTTACCGATCCCAGGTTTAGGGAATCAAGTTGCCAATATCCCGGCCGATTCGGCTAAACCGATTGCTGTCGCACCGAAACCACTAAAAGCTGCGAAAGCAAAAATAGTCTGTCATGCGGTCGATTTACCGAGTGACGCGAATCCACTGACTGGGGTTCTGAAGGACAAAACCGTTAAACTTGGGGAGTTCGACTTAACGATTGCTACCGCTACGTCCACCAATGGAGGCTATGACGGCGATGGTCGTGTTTCCTGGAACGGGGTACCGATTAAAGTAAGCTTCACCGGACTTAAAGTCAACGGCCAGAATCAGGTGTTCGATGGTGTTGTTAGCTCTAGTAACAGCCAACCCAGCCTGCCTAACATTACCCTGGATGGCAGCTTGCCGGATAACTACCTCGATAAGATTACGACCTCGATCACCGATTTCGCTAAGCAAACTGCTACCGTACCCTTACCGCTCAAGTACGAAGGTAAGCTCGGTACAATTGGTATCAGCCAAATGAACTTCAGTCCGGTTGGAGCCGAAATGGATCTGGTGCTGGGTGTCGCGCTACCCGAAGCGGCTGGCAAAAATCTGTTTTTGGCCGCGGTGAATGTATGCACCAGTCCGCAGAAAAAACTGCCCGATACCGGCACGCTCTATCTCATTAAAGACTACCAGTTGCCGCTGGTTGGGCAAACAGTTGTGTTCAAGCAAAGTGACCCCAGCAGCAGTTCGCCGACCGGAACCTACGCCAACATTGTGAAGGGCGACTTCGAGAAAGTGCATGCGGTCATGGAGCTGAACTTCGGTAGTAAACTTCTGAAACTGGACGACGGAAAGGGCGGCACTAAAGCTGGCGATGTAAAAGCGACACTCACCGCCGACTTTGAGAAATGGGCCGACTGGGTTGCTACTGTCTCATTACCGGCGTTTCAGGTGCCGGGTGCCACTGGCGTGACATTTACGGGCGTCGATGTCGCGTATGACCACTCCGATAAAACGAATCCCGATGGGTTTTCTGTACCTAACGAATACCCTGGCGAGAAAGGGCCAACCTGGCACGGCGTCTTTTTCAAAAAGCTCAATGTCGAATTGCCGCCTTCGCTTAAAAACGATCCGCGTATAGGGGTGGCCGTTAGTAACGGCATCGTTGATGGAAGCGGGTTTACAGGCTTTATTACCCCGGTAAACAAACCAATTTTAGACTATACCAAAGGCTCCTTAGGTGGTTTCGGCTTCTCGATCGAGGATATGGATGTGCTGCTGGTTGCTAGCAAATACATTCGGGGTGGCTTTGGGGGTAAGCTTCAATGCCCCATCAGCAGCGACCCGCTGGCCTATACCTGCACCATGCAGGGCGTGTTCGATGAGTTGCAGTTTACGGCCCTCCCCATGCCCGGCGATTTCCATGTGCCGCTGTTTGCCGCCAACCTGACCCTGAATCAAAACACGGCAATTACGGTGACCTACAAAGCCAATCAGAAAACGATACTGAATGTCAGCCTGAGTGGCCATGCCGAAATTAACACCTCCTTTTTGAAAGGCGGGGTGAAAAGTGCCGTAGATGCGACATTGCCGAAACTGTATTTCGAGAAGTTTAGCGTAGCCAACGATGTCAAATTTGGGGGTACTGAAATTGGCGGAGTGGGCATATACCTCAATACCGGCGACTGGAGTCTGACGAACGATATTGCCAAATCATCCCCATCCGGACCTTCGAAAGGCGGCCAGGGACACGGCCCCTATAGCCCCGATGAGGAACTGGAGTACTACGAACCCATGGCCGACACGCCCAATGGCTCGGCGGCTGGCTTTCCCATTTATTTCGATACGCCTAAAATGGTCAATACACCCGATGGGGCCGGGGTTCAGCTCGCCATTGGTATAAAACTGGGTGGTGAAGACAAAACGCTGGTGGATGGAAAAGGTACATTCGATGTACTGGGCACCATTAGCAAGGGGGCCGGGGGGCGCTTCACCCCATCGTTTAACGGCGTATTTATCCGGAAAATCACGCTCAAGGGCGAGTTGGGGCCAGTTTCGGTAGATGGTTCCGTTAATTTCTTCAACAAGGATACCAAATTCGGCAGTGGGTTTAAAGGCAATGCGTCCGTGAACATTCCGTCGATCGGATCGGGGATCGACGTTGTGGTGCTGTTCGGGAAAACCAGCACCTACCATTATTTCTACCTGGATGCCAATGCCCATTTTTCGCCCGGCATACCCATGGTAGGACCACTGATGCTGACCGGTTTGGGCGGTGGCGTTCTATATAACCTGGCTATCGATAAACTTCCCGCGAATGGGCCGGCCGAAGGGGCCAAAACCGGTGTGGCCGATATGAAAAGTATTGGCGCTACGCCATCGGGAGTGGTGTATACGCCTAAGCAGGGCGGCTGGGGTATCAAAGCGCGCGTATTTGCCGGATTGGTGGATACTCATGTGTTCAACTCGTCGGTCGAACTGTCGGCTACGTTCGAAAACGGGGGCATGACCTACATGGGCATGACTGGCCTGGGTGTTGTGCTGAGCCCAACTGGATTACCGACCAAACAGGACGGCGTCGTCAATTCGAACGTAACCATTGCCTGGTCGAAGGGTGTGGCTCCGGCAGGTGATGCGTTCGATGTGACGGCCAGTGTAAACGGAAGCTTTTTAAGCTCATCGATCAGCATTCCGGTTGGTATGCACTTCTCGAGCAGTACCTGGCACGTAAAACTTGGCGATCCATACGGGGCTTTTGATGGCAGTGATGGCAAACGGATAAAAGCCACGCTGCTCAATATCAATGAAAGTGTCGTGAAGGTCAACCTGACGCTGACGGGTTATGCGGCTGTCGGAAACGATATGCACACTCTGCCCGCTCTACCTACTGATGTATCGAATTTCTTCGCCAGTCATCCCGACAAGGGTGACCCAGCCCAGGGCAACCAGCAGGCCGTGGCGAACATGGAGCAGCAAAACAAAAAATACGAGGTTAGCGGGTCGAAGGTACCCACCGGGGGCGATTTCGCACTTATGCTGGGGGGCGCACTCGATGGAAATCTGACCGTGCAGTGCATGCCCTTCCGGTTGAAAGCCAAAGGAATTGTTGGTTTCGATGCGGCCCTGTTTAAAGACCAGACCTGTAAGGAGGGAAATAAACCCGCAGGGATCATGGGCTGGTACGGCACGGGGCAGGTGTATGCCTACTTCATGGGCGCTATTGATCTGTTTGTCGATGTCTGGTTTTTTGAGGGAGCCGTGGAGCTAATGAAGCTCCAGGCCGGTGCCCAACTGGCAGGTGGTTTCCCCAGTCCGAGCTGGGCCGAAGGCGACGTGGCCGTATCGGGCGAAGTACTGGATGGGTTAATCTCCGTGGATACCGACGCGCATTTTCAGTTTGGCGATAAATGTCAGCCGGTCTATTCCGGCGATCCGCTGAGCGATATCAAAGTGATTTCTGACATGCAGCCGGGCAATGGCGCTAAAGACGTTGACTGCCGCCCCACACTGGCCGTTGCCTTCAACATGCCCATGAACAAGCCGTTTGTCATCCATATCCCCAACGGCGACAGTTCGCCCGGTGGTACGCCACGGATTTATATCTTCCAGCCGCAGGCACCCGTACTGACGTATTCGACGGCCCAGAAAAAGAATGTGCCGGTAACAAAACTGAGTGCTCAAAATTGGTCGGCCGACAAGAAATCATACACGATTCAAGCAACGGATTATTTGCCTTCGCTGGCTACCTGCGCGTTCACTCAAACCGTAGTGGTTAAAGAGCAGGTTAACTACAAGCTTCTCGACCCCTACATCGACAAGCTTCAGGCTCGGGTGCCGCGCAAGCAGGATAGTACTCTAACGTTTACCCTGGGTCAGCAGCCAAACGAAATTCCGGCCAAAGATCTGCAAATGACCTGGCCCATTGATAAGCAGGTGTATTTCCTGAAAAACCAGCTTAAAAAAGGGTTCATCCGGGGCAATTACGGTGGATTGGATATTTTGAAAGACACCCAGAATCCAGCGTTTCAGTACGTTATGGTTTTTCAGGAGTTCGATTTCGTTCAGGGTATGGGTAAATCGGTCGAGCAGCCCATCAGCTATACCGGTAACGGCCTGATTACGTTCGATATACCCAGTACGTTGAAAAATGCACAGGCTTATTTTATGACCCTGCGCAAACGGACCAAAACAACGGGCAGCGGTGCCAGTGGGTCACTCACGCAGGTGTCCTACGCCAGCCTCTCGAAAAACGGTGGCGTGCAATACCAGCGCACGAGCGTAAACACCAGTGCCTTACAAAACGTAGCGGCCATCAGTACAGAAGGGCAGAAGCTATTGGGCTTTGTATTCATCACCAGCCGCTACAACACCATCGCCGAAAAACTGAAAGGTCTGCGACTTCGAGCCAGTGAGTATAATGTGGCTTACCAGCTACAGCTCAACCCAACGGTTACCGATGGCTATGAAGGCTTCGATTCGTTTGAGTTGGTTGGCGGCTCGATCTATCCAAATGCGCAGATCGAGCCCATGTTGAGCGAACGGGCTCCTAAAGTGGATACACCCTTCGAGCAGACGATGCAGAAGAATCTGTATGATGTGATGCAGACGCTGTCGATCAACGATAAAACAGAAACAACCACGAATTACAACACCTGGACGCAGCAGTCGACGTCGGATGGCGGTGGCGTGGTAAACTCACCCAGCAGTCCCGTCACGACTAGCCATTATACACCCGCCACCATCCAGCAAACGGATGTGCTCTGGTCATTTTTCCGGGACACATACACCACGAATGAAGGGGCACCGATTTACCTGGGGCCGAACGATAGGGCAGTGCTCCATAGTGGTCCATCCGAAAAATTTGGCCTGACCTACTACCGCGATCAGATCATGCAGAATGACCTTGGCGCTATGGTCAATTTATTCTGGCAGATGCGGGTGGCCAATTCCGAGGCTGCCATGAAGTACGCGAAGTATCTCAAACAGAAGGGCAAGATCCCCGGCAATACGACGGTAGAGGCTTATGCCAAGGAATATAGTACCAAACCGGCTCCCTATCCTGATTGCTATGACTATTGGCAGAACGTGACGGCCCAGACGCCCTTCCTGTCGCTGAAGAGCGCGGTTGACTTATGCAGTTTTCCCGGAAGTATAGCTCAGCAGAACGCCCTGAAGCCCTTTTTCGATAAAACCCAGTGGGATTATGACCAGGTGCCCGTACGTAAGGCGGTTGATCCGTTCAATGTGGAGTTTACCTACCGTATCCAGGGCGAAAGTCTGTTCACGCCTGGCACCTATACCCAGGCGTTCCATATCGGGGATGTGAACACGGCTGATACGCCCAAAACGAAACCTGTACAGGGGGCCATCCAGCCCGTAAAGTCAGTTCAGTCGCTGGAGTCGGTTCTGAAAAATTCGGTTCCTAAAAACTTGTAAGCACGTCTCGCCCATGAACCTATTTTGTCGGTACTCTATCGCTAGTCTCCTGATCGTGAGTTCAGTCTGGTTGGGAATGGCCTCTGTCAGCGCGCAACCGAAAAAGGCCGCGCAGCCTAAACCTAAACTGGCTACGCTGGCCCTGAAAGCCCGCAGTTATGGCGATTCGATCGTGCTTCGCTGGGGTGTCGATCAGGGCGCTTATTGGCTAATCGCGAATCAGCGGGGTTATATGCTGGACCGCATTCAGTACATACCCGGCCAGGCTAAACCTGTCCATAAGCTGCTTACCGTAACGCCACTGAAGCCCTGGCCGCTCGATTCAATGAAAAAACGGCTTCGTCGCGATGACCGCTATGCGGCCGTTGCTGCCCAGTTGCTGTACGGGAAAACCTATACCGAAACCGCCAAAGACGAAGCTGTTGGTTTTTATAAGGCCTATCAGGAGCAACAGGGAAAATTACTCATGGCAGCTGTGGCCGCGGATTTTTCGGCCGGCGCTGCCAATGCGCTGGCCTTACGCTTCGTAGACCGAACATTCGATAAACAGGCCGTTCGCTGTGTGTATCGGCTGTGGATCAACAACGGCCCCAAACCCCGCCCCAACGATCTGACCGACACCGTAACGGTATCGGTTACGCCCTGGCGCATCGATACACTGGCGGCTCCGAAAGTAGCAACCGTTGAATCGGGTGATGGCGTACTGAAACTGCGGTGGTACAAATACGCCAATGGGGGCGCTTACTCCGGTTATTATATCGAACGCAGCGAGGATGGTAAAACCTACAAGCGGCTCAATGCTGTGCCGTATGTGCAGAGTCGCCCCGATACCCTAAAGCCAACCAACCGCCAGCAACTGTCGGGTGGTCAGGTCGAGTACACCGACTCCATCAAGGTGAACTACCGGAAATTCTATTACCGGATCATTGGTGTTAGCAGTTTCGCTGACCTCAGTCCGGCTTCCAAGCCGCTCGTGGGGAGCGGTCGCGATCTGACCCCGCCCCTTGCTCCGGCGCAATTGACAAAACAAATCGTAGATAACCGGCGCATTGTGCTGAACTGGGAAATGCCCAAACCCTCGCCTGATCTGAAAGGCTTCGTGGTGGCACGGGCTGCCGATATCAACGGTTCATACCAGCCGCTAACGCAAACGGTGCTGCCGTTGACGGCCCGTACCTTCACCGATGAAAAACCCCTTGCCTACTATGGCCGATATTATGTGGTCGCTGCCGTCGATACGGCCGGAAATCTGGCCTACTCCCTACCGATTGCGGCAACAATTGCGGATAAAACGCCACCTGCTCCACCGCGTGGGTTACGGATTAGCGTAGACACCAACGGGGTGGCAACGCTTCGCTGGCCTGGCCCAACGGAAGCCGATGTTATTGGCTACAAAGTGTATCGGGCGTATCAGCGCGACGATAAATTTTATCAGCAGCGAACGCCACTGATCCTCACCGATACGATGTATACCGACACGCTACCAACGCGCAGCCTGACACGCCAGGCGTACTACAAACTGGTGGCGATTGATCTGACCAATAACTACTCCGACTTTTCGGAGCCTATCGAGGTAGCCATTCCCGATAAAATTCCGCCCGCTACTCCCATTATCAAAGCCATCAGCGTAACCGATCAGGGCGTTCGGCTGGATATTGTACCGAGCCTCAGCAGCGATGTGGTTGAACACGCCATCTACCGTCGGCAGCCGGATCGACCCTGGCAGCTTGTTCGGAAACTAACGGGCGCGCCCCAGATGGATGTGCTGGTCGTGGATAGTTCGGCGGTGCATCAGAGTCAGTATGAGTATTCCGTACTGGCTCGTGATGCGGGTGGACGGCAGTCGGCGCGGTCGTTTATTGTGCCCATTACCTACGTCAATCTCAAGCAATTGGCGTTGCCCGCACCTACGGGCCTGCGGGCGGTTTATGACCCGCAGCGCAAAGCGATTCGGGTAGACTGGGCTGCGCGGCCACCAGCGGGGAAATACCATTTTGTGGTGTACCGGACTGTCAATAACGAAGGATTGAGTCTATACAAATCCACGTTTGACAGCTCACTCAATGACGAAAAGTTAAGCCAGAGCGGGCGCTACACCTATGCGGTTCGGCTGGTTTCCGACGACCGGCAATCGATACTGAGTAGCGAGATAACTGTTGATTATCAGAAGTGAAGCGTTCCATTTTGTCGAAACCTGACAACGAATCATGCAAAAAGCTATAATTCTCTTGTTGATTACTGGATTTTGGTTCGGCATAAACCGAAACCCGGTAGTTGCCCAGTCAAACGCACCCACGAATCTGTCGGGAACGGCACCTGCCTATAACCGGGTTGTGCTCACCTGGAAAGACAATTCAACGAACGAAACCAAGTTCGAGATCGAGCGGAACAACTTCGCCACGTTCACTAAAATTGGCGAAGTCGCAGCTAATGCGACAACCTACACCGACAATACGACGGGGGGAGGGACCTATCGGGTACGAGCCGTTTTCGCAACGGGTGCCTCTGGCTATTCGAATGAATTTTCCATCACGACCCCTCCTGAACCACCGGGTGCGCCAACCGGATTGGTTACCGCCGTGCAGAATAGTAATAGCATCAAACTAACCTGGAATAATGGCGCTGGAGGGACGGCCACCGATTATCAGGTTGAGCGAGGATCGAACGCCGGGGGCGCGTTTACGCTCCTGCAAACCATTGCCTATAGCCGGACGCCGACCTTTACGGATAATAGCGTAACCGGTGGTAACCAATATTGCTATCGGGTGCGGGCACGTGCTAGCGGAGGCTCATCCGACTATTCGGCCGTGTCGTGCGCTACACCACCGCTAACGGCTACGAACGTAAAAAACGTTGCGGCTCAGGCCCTCAGTAGTAGTGCTATCAAACTAACCTGGGATCGGTATGGTAAAGAATCGGGTATCGGCATTGAGCGACGGGTAGGACAGACGGGTAGCTGGAGCCGGATCGCTTCGACACTGGCCGATGGCGGTGAGTACACCGATAACGGCTTAAACTCGAATACGGAATACTGCTACCGGATAGCCGAAGATGGGCACGATTACTCCAGCATCGCCTGTGCAACTACGCAGCAAAGTACACCCAGTGCACCTGCCCGCCTGACGGCAAGTGCCGTATCGAGCAGCCAGATCAATCTGCAATGGGCCGATTTGTCGGATAATGAATCGAACTTTCAGATTGAGCGGGCCAGCAGCGCAACCGCTTCCTTTTCTAAAATTGCGGATGTGGGTGCAAACACGACGACCTTCAGTGACCAGAATCTGTCGGCAAGCACCCAATATTGTTACCGGATTCGTGCCGTGAATAGCGCTGGTGCCAGCGGATACTCAGATAGTCAATGCGCGACTACCCAGGCACCTCCCGTAGGCGCTCCAACAAATTTAGCTGCTACGGCAACTTCAACGACGCAAATTAATCTAACCTGGACGGGCGTAGCAGGAGCGGCCAGTTACCAGCTTGAACGAAGTCCTAATGGGAACGATAGCTGGACGAAAGTGGCTGACCCCGCTGGCAATGCGACCAGTTATAGTGATGGAAGTTTAACACCCAATACCCGCTATTACTATCGGCTCCGGGCTGTAATTGGTGGGAACACAGGGCCATACAGCAACGTGGCCGATGCCCTTACGCCCGACACGCCCCCGGCAGCCCCCGCCCGCCTGACAATTACAGCAACGACGTATAATCAGGTCAGCTTACAATGGGCCGATCTATCGGGCAACGAAACCGGATTCCAGATTGAACGGGCGCCTGATGGAACTAGCTGGACTAACGTTGGGGATGCCGGGGCCAACAGTACAACTTATACCGATCCAACCGTGCAGGCGCAAACCCATTACTACTACCGGGTTCGGGCGGTGAATGGGGCTGGTCCGTCGGATGTGAGCAACGTGGTCGATACCACTACGCCCGTTGGGCCACCGGCTGCCCCGCAGAATCTGGCCGCGAAAGCAACGTCAACGACACAGATTGCGCTGACCTGGACGGCTGTAGCCAATGCCGATAACATTGTAATTGAGCGCAGCCCGAATGGGAATGACAACTGGAGTCAGATTCAGAGCGTAGCGGGGAATACGACCAGCTACACCGACACCGGCCTGACGCCTAACGTTCGATACTATTACCGTATCCGAGCCATCAACGGCAGCGGAACAGGCGTAAACAGCAATGTGGCCGATGCCATAACCCCCGACGTACCCCCCGCTGCCCCCGCCCGCCTGACGGCTACGGTTATATGGGCAACGCAGATCAATCTGGCCTGGGCCGATTTATCATCGAACGAAGCCAGCTTTGCCATCGAGCAAAGCCCTGACGGGGTAACGTGGACGAAAGTAGGTGATGCGCCAGCTAATGCGACAACGTTCCAGCATACGGGCCTTTCGCCCAACACGAAATACTATTATCGAATTCAGGCTGTCAATGCCGCCGGGCCGTCGGGCTATTCAAATACCGTCGATGCAACTACCCCCGATGTTCCACCGGCAGCGCCGACCAATCTGGTGGCTACCCCAACCTTGGCCACCCAAATTACGCTGGTTTGGGTCGATGGATCGGCGAATGAAACGGGCTTTGAGATCGAACGGAGCGATAGCCAGACCGGCACCTTCACGAAGATTGGTGAGGTTGGGGCCAACGTGACCACCTTCGATGATAAAGGACTGAAATCGGCTACACCTTATTGTTATCGGGTACTGGCCAAAAATTCAATAGGGTCGTCCGCTTACTCGCCTGTGGCCTGTGCGACTACCCCCGATGTTCCTCCCGCAGCCCCCGCCCGCCTGACGGCTACGGCTGTATCGACGAGTCAGATCAACCTGACCTGGGCTGACCTATCGACTAATGAAAGTGGCTTTGAGATTGAGCGAAGTACCAGCGCAACGGGCACCTTTACCAAAATTGCCGATGCCCCCGCCAATGCCACCACCTATGAAGACAGGAACCTGACCGACAACACGGCCTATTGCTATCGGATTCGGGCAAAAAACGCGGCTGGCAATTCGGGATATACCGATCCTGCCTGTGCCACTACGCCCCTGGCACCACCCGCTACGCCAACGAATTTGGTCGCTCAGGTATTCGATTATGACCAGATCAAACTGACCTGGGCTGCGTTGGGTGCAACAGCCGTTACGGTCGTTATTGAACGAGCGACAAACCCCAATGGCCCTTTTGCCGAAATCAAGCAACAGCCTGCTTCGCAGACGACGTATATAGATATGGGTTTGCAGGAATTCACGACCTACTATTACCGGATCAAAGCCGTCAATGCTGCTGGCTCATCGGCCTACTCGAACGTGGCTACGGCACGCGTAGAGGAGGTGATCATTGCGGTTGAAGATGAGTTGGAAACCCACACCACCCTTTTTGTAAGTCAGCGTTCGCTGCATGTGATTACGAACTGGTTTACAACAGCCCAAACTACCCTTCATATACAGACGGCCAATGGAAGTATCGTACTGACGGATAACCGGAAAGTGCGACCGGCCGACAGATGGGATTATAATCTGGATTCACTACCGACCGGGCTTTATATTATTACGATTGTTGCCGATGGGCGCAAACTTGCCAAACGTATTCTGCTGCCATGAACAAGCAACCCCTTCTATTCCGCCTGCTGACTGGACTCCTGCTGGTTAATCTGGCAGGCTGTCAGCCTAAAGTCGTTACCCCCATTACGTCGCTGATCAATAAAGTCTGGAAAGCCAACACCGTGAAAGAAGCTGATTTGCTGGTGTTTACGCTGGGCGCTGCTAACAACATCAAGCCGGGCTACACGAATTTTCGGCTTGACTTAAGTAAGCCGGATACCGTGCGCTTGAAGGATGTTGATGGGCGATTGACGGTGGGTACCTGGACTGTCTCGACGGATAACAAACGGTTGATTTTAGATAATCTGAATCCAAAACCCACGAATACCGGCGGGCGCGTTGAGTATTACATTTTGTCGGAACCCGACGGTGCATCCCTACAACTCGAACGCACCGCCGAAAGCCGGAAAACGGGAAACACAATTGATCAGTATGCGTTGATTCCGGAGTGAAAAATGGGACGCTGATGGCGCAACGGCAAATGTTGCATATTATGATTAACGTGAATGCGGGATTGAAATGGTCTGGTAAGTTCCTAACGGGCAAAACAAATGCAGCCTAGTCCTGAATTCGCAGTATGATTAAAATAAATCTTAACAATTCAGAATTGATTATTGGGTAAGATTCTCTTAAAAGGGCTGGATAGTTAGCCGATCAATAAATAATCTTTCTTTTTTAATCTATTTTTTGCCTCATTATCAATGTCTTAGTCTTAGCTTCATCTCAGATTTTTCACTCCTAACTTCTCTAATATGAAACGCAGCTTTGACGATCTGAAAATTCTTATCAGTCTGATGGCAATTGTCTCGCTTATTGCTGTTAGCGTCTTTTTTTACTGGGCGACCTGGATGAATTTTCATTGAGATTTAATTGCCGATTAAGATCGTCTTTATGTCCTGTTTGTTGCTTTGGGGCATGAAAACGTCGCGTAAATCATTGCACATTCCCGGTCCTTGGACATTTGTGTTTGCCGTTTCGGGATACCTGTTTTGGGTAGCCATAGAGAACATCTGGAAACTCATTTTTTAATGCCTATTAACAGAAATTAGTTAGTTCGAAAGGCTAATCCATGAAGGTGTATTTAGTTAAGTAATTCGACTTATTTAAATGAACAATCAATGCATTTCAAATCTGCGATACAACCCTTGTTCATTTTATAGTATCCATTTACTTAGTTACTATGAATGCTAATTATTTCACTTCAATTGTCCTTTTTGTGTGAATAATCACTATAGATATAATTAATCTATTTTTGGTATATTAATTGCCTGTCAGCCAGTCCATTAGCTCATATTTTTTGTAAGTATCTAAAAAATTCTCGTTTCTGTACCATGAAACGAGATGTACCTGATCTAAGTCCATGGGCACTGCTATTGGCAGTATTGAGTGTGGCGCTTTGGCTCTTATTCCGTTGGGTTTGGAAACTGATGGGCTAGTAGCAAAGCGATATCAATGCCGATACTCACCTTCGTAAGGCTGTGGCAGTGAGATGGACAATCTGGAAATTGATATATGGGAAACCGTGTTAAAGCTATCCAATTGGAAGGGTTATTGTGAATTCTGTAAATACTCCCGCTTCTGTTGCTACACTTAGCTGGCCACCATGCCCTTTCGCAATAATATCATAGCTGAGCGATAAACCCAGGCCAGTTCCTTCGCCGGTGGGTTTAGTCGTGAAAAAAGGCTGGAATACTTTGTTCCGAACGTCATCTGGAATGCCGGTGCCATTATCGCGTACCTGAATAATCAATTGATCGTTGGTTTGAGTGGTTGTAACGGAAACCGCCGGTACAAATTCTGCTGCTAGCTGGCTTTTCTGTTGAACGGCATAAAACGCATTATTGAACAGATTGACCAGTACCCGCCCAATGTCTTCCGGTACAAGGTTAATGGTTGGTAGATTGGGCGAAAAATGAGTAGTCAGGTGGGCATTGAAGGACTTATCTTTGGCTCGGAGACCCTGATAAGCCAGGCGAAGGTATTCGTCGATAAGGGCATTTAAATTGGTAGGTTGTTTTTGACCCGAACTGGCTCGACTATGCTGGAGCATCCCCCGAACAATGCTGGCTGCCCGTTTGCCATGGTCACTGATTTTTTGTACGTTCTGGCCCAGGTCGCTTAATAAATCGGTTTCCAGATCTTTATCACGCTCACCATCGGGCTTTCCCCGTTCTTCATTCAGTTCCTCAACTAATTCAACCGAAACCTCGGCAAAGTTGTTGACGAAATTAAGTGGATTCTGAATTTCATGGGCAATACCCGCTGTGAGTTCCCCCAGGGAGGCTAATTTCTCCCGTTGCACTAACTGGGCCTGCGTTGCCTTTAATTCCTCTAATGACTGATGGAGTTCGGCTGTGCGTTCGTGAACCTGTTCTTCCAGCAGTTCATTTTGGCGGGCTAATAGGTGTTGTTTTTCCTGTTCCTGGGCTAACGTTCGGGCTGAGAGTTGCTCTACTTCCCGGAGATTTTTATCCAGCGCATTGTAGGTTCGGGTATAATCACGAACCAACGAGAGGGATAGACCAACCGGAATACTGAAAATGGATATGGCCCCCAAACCAATAATAGCCACTAACATATATTCAAAGGAATTTTTTAAGGCGGATTCCATGATGCCCGCAGCAATACTGATCACGATCATCAGCAAGACGCAGTAAAGGCTAAATTTGAGTGAATTCCAGGGAAGCCTGGCATCGGTATCGTTGGTTTTGCGCCCTAACCAGCTTACCCGAACGTAGTCGATGTTGACCAGCCCAAATGGAACCCAGGATAGTCCATCCGGAGGAGTACCTATCGCAAATCGGTAAAGCTGGTCAATGACTACCGTGCTAATTACCGTATAGTATATCCAGTTTCGGCGGAGGTGTAAGTATTGGTAAACAGCAGTGAGGAGCAGTATAAAGCCCGCATGCATACTTAGATCACTAATCATATCTGTAACAGATACATGCGTAAGGGTGCCAACGTACTCATCTAGTTCGGCTATGAGGAAGATCAATGCAAAAAAGAACATACCCCAGGCGAGTATCCGGTTGATGGCCTGGCTGCGGTTAGCTCGATAGAACAAGAAGTGAAGTAGCGCCAGCATACCGAACACGCCGATGAAACAGCCATCCAGGGCAGATGTCCATTGAGCCTCATCACGCAATAACTCACCTGCCTGATCAGGATTGTAGAGGTGAATACTAATCGGAACAATATTCGTAGATGCCTGAATGACTGGGTCACGACGGAAGCGATAGCGAATGGCTAGTATATGCTGATTGGTATCTGGAAATCGAATCGGTACAAACCGAAGGAGCCGCTGAGATCCACCTGAGTCGAACTGGGCAGGCTTGAGCACGGCCAGCAAGCGACCATCAAGATAGATTTCAGAAGCGCCGAATTGTTTAACAACTAGCCTAAGGTCCTGATTAACAATGCCGGACCGAGGATGAAGGGTTTTTCGAAACCAGCCTTTGTTTTGTTGCCATGTGTCTGACGCTAGCTCAATCGACCTGTCAGTAGCAAGCTTTTCCCAGTTGCTATCGTTGAAGGTAGAATCAGCCCAGTGCAGATTATCGCCAGGCATAAACCGCCAGTTAGAGCCTTCTAATTCATCACTATCCGTCACAATGCGAAACCCCTGGCCAACGGCGGTATTAACCAGTAGGCTCATCATAATCACCCAAACTAGAAGTCGATTCATCGGGCTAAAATACAATATCCTTTTAAGTAATTTCATTTCAGAAAAATGTATACCGATCTGTTTTCTTAGTCGCACGTATAGTAAGGCATTTTGGCCAACTGAAGCCCGTAGCTTGTTGCAACGGTAACGATACTGAGCGGGTAAGCCTAAATTCACGGTAAACTAATCTTTATACTGCATTTGTTGTCTAACCAAAAAAGAATAATCCGGTGAAAACTCACAAACACATGCATGTTCTTCTGACAGCGCTTCTTATGCTAACAGCGCTATCTGGTATACATGCCCAATCAAAAGGATATACATTAGGGGATGCCGTTGCCGATTTTCGTCTGAAAAGTGTGGATGGGCGTAGTGTTTCGCTGGCGGATTACCGCGACCAAAAAGGGTTGATCGTCGTTTTTTCTAGCAATCATTGCCCATTTTCGAAAACGTACGAAGACCGGTTGATTGCCCTGGATCGAAAATTTTCACCCCAGGGGTATCCGGTGCTGGCAATCATGCCTAATGATCCGACTGCCTATGAGGAGGATTCGTTCGAGAATATGAAAGCCCGCGCCCGGGATAAAAACTTCCCGTATGCGTATACGATTGATGAAACGCAGGCTACAGCTCGCGCATTTGGTGCTACCCGTACACCACAGGTGTATGTACTCAAGCAAACAAATGGCCAGTTTATCCTGGAATATGTGGGTACAATCGACGATAACCCGCAGGACGAAGCCAGTGTAAAACGTCGGTACGTCGATGACGCCGTTAGTAGCCTGTTAGGAGGCCGCCCTGTACAATCGCCCATTACCAAACCCATCGGCTGCGCTATTAAGTGGAAGTAAAAAAGAGAGAGGAGTGGGAAGAAAGGGAGGAGGGGGAGGAAAGGGATGAGAAAGAAGGATAATTTATAAAGTAGCCCTTTTTTCGTTTTCCTCTTGTCCCTTTTCTCCTTCCTCCCTTTCCTCCCTTTCCTCCCTTTCCTCCCTTTCCTCCCTTTCCTCCCCCTTCTTTCTGGCACGACCTTTGCCAACGGGGTTGGTACAAATCAAACTACACAGAAACGGTATGAAAAAGCCCCAGTTAATCTTGACCCAACTTAGACATGTAGCAGGTACCCTGATGCTGGTTGCATCGCTGGCGTTGTTGCAGGCTTGCGGTTCAGATGGTAAAAAAGAGTCTCGAACCGAAGATGCCCTGGAAAAAACGGGTGATGCGATCTCGGCGGATACAAAAGATGCTACCGAAAAAGCAAAAGAAAATTTGGACGAAGCCGGCGATAAAGCTGATGCTAAATCGGATGAGCTATCCGCTGATTTTAAGCGTGAACGCGATGAAGCAGTCGCTAAAATGAAGATCCAGAAGGATAAACTGGATGCAAAAATTGATGAATTAAAAGTAAAGGCAGATAAACAGAGCGATAAGGCTAAGGCTGAAACCGAGCGTCAGAAAGCGAAGCTGGAAGTTGAACGGGAGGAGTTAGCCAACGACATGGATAAAGCCAAAAATGCCACCGCCGATGCCTGGAAAGACGTAAAAGCGGGCTTTAAAAGTGCCGGTCGTGATATAGGTGATGCCTTTGATAAAGCGGGCGATAAATTAAAGAAGGATAACTAACTAAATGGACAATGAATAATGTGAAATGACTAATGGCTTACTAATCAAAAATTACCGTTATCCATTATCTATTTTACATAATCCATTTCCTTAAAGAGATTCGCTGTTTTTGAAAACGGTGCCAATTCTGTCAAGAGTCGGCACCGTTTTTGTTTAGAGGTTGTGGAGCCAACTCCTCAATTTTGGGGACAGATGTACAGCTTTTACTTGTATTCGAACAGGGAAAATTGTTATTTTGCGGGCTAATATTGACTGTTAAAAGCGAAATGTCTGTCATTAATAAGATCAGGGAACGTTCAGGACTGGCTGTAGGCGTTATTGCCGTAAGTTTGATCCTGTTCATTGTGGGTGGAGATTTGCTCGGCGGCCGTAGCTTGCTGTTCGGTGGAGATCAACAAAAAGTCGGCGAAATTGCCGGTCAATCTATTGATTATCAGGAGTTCAATGCGAAAGTTGATGAAGTCCGGGCGCAATACGAACAACAAACTGGCCGTGCTCCTGCTGATCAGGAAATGGTTCAGATTCGTGAACAAGCCTGGAATCAGATGCTGTTCGAAATTGCCTACCAGAAAGAATTCGATAAGCTTGGCTTGCAGGTCTCGCCCGAAGAACTTGTCGACATGGTACAGGGTAATAACATCAGCCCCGCTGTTCGGCAGGCATTTACGAACCCCCAAACGGGTGTTTTCGATAAAAGCTCTATTATCAGCTACTTGAAAGGCTTAAAGAATTTGCCTGTACAACAGCAGGCTGCCTGGGCTAGCTTTGAGAAAAATCTGAGCTCCAATCGCCTTCGTGATAAGTATGAAGGGCTGATGCGTATGTCGGTATTTGCAACGACGGCTGAAGCACAGAAAGAATATCAGGCGCAGAACTCGAAAGCGAATGTGAAGTTCCTGTTCGTTCCATACTATACCATCAACGACACAACCGTTAAGGTAACGGACTCTCAGTTGCAGGATTATCTCAATAAGCACAAGGACGAATATCCGGGTACGGACAGCCGTTCGATTCAATACGTAACCTTCTCGGTGGCTCCGTCTAAAGAAGATAGCGCTACCCTCTACACGGAAATTAAATCATTGGCACGTGGCCTTGGTGCTGCCACGAATGATTCGACGTTTGCGCAGCAGAACAGCGACGTTCGTGTGCCGCTCTACCTAACGGCGGGTGAAATGCCCGAACAACTCCGGGCGGCTATCCCAACCTTTACACCGGGGGGTATTTATGGACCCTTCCGCGAAGCCAATACGTATTTTATCTACAAATACGGCGGTACCAAGAAAGACACCAGTTTTACGGCTCGTGCCAGCCATATCCTGATTCAGACAAAAGGGCTGGCGGATTCGGCTAAGGCTGAGGCTCGGCGTAAGGCAGAAGGCATCCTGAAGCAGATTCAGGGTGGCGCTAGCTTTGAGGCACTGGCGCAGGCCAACAGCCAGGATGGTTCGGCTCAGGCAGGTGGTGATTTGGGTTACTTCAAAAACAACGGCCAGATGGTAAAACCATTTGAAACGGCTGTATTTGGGGCTACCTCGGCTGGCTTGATTCCTCGTCTGGTAGAAACTGAGTTTGGCTATCACATCATTAAAGTAACACAGCCTAAAACAAACGTGCTCTATCGGATTGCAGCTATCGGTAAAACAATTGCGCCTAGCCAGACCACCCGCGATGAGGCTCTTCGCAAAGCCGACCAGTTCGCATCGGATGTACATAGCAAAGAAGAGTTTGATGCGAAAGTAAAAGAAGATAAGTCGTTGGTTGTAGCTACGGCTGAGCGAATTCCAGAAGGAGCTGCTCAGATCAATGCATTGTCAGGCTCTGAAGTTCGGCAGATTGTTCGGTGGGCATTCAACGACAAAACGGACCTGAATACGGTTTCGGAGCCGTTTGAAGTAGGTGATCAGTACGTAATTGCTGTGTTGACCAACAAAACGGAAAAAGACAAAGTAGAAGTTAGCGATTACCGCAACGAGCTGACCGCTAAGGTTCGGAATGAACTGAAAGGCGAGCAGATCATCAGTAAATTGGGTAATGCCAGCGGAACCCTGGAGAGCATTGCTGAGAAGTATGGTTCGGGTGCTCTGGTTGAACTGGCTGAAGACATCAATCTGGCAACGGGCTTCCTACGCAGCGCAGGTGTTGACCCTGTTGCCCTTGGTAAAGCGTTCGGTCTGAAGCCCGGTAAACGCTCGAAACCGTTCATTGGCGAAGGTGGGGTATTGATTATGGAAACCGCTTCCTTAACACCTGCTCCCGCCGTTGCTGACTACACGATGTACAAAACGCAAATTCAGCAAAACAACACCTCACGGGTAAGTTTCTACATCAACGAGGCTATCAAAGAAGCCGCTAAAGTAGAAGACCGCCGGTCAAAGTTCTATTAGGAATTAAATCTTGATTCACATAAAAAAGGCTTCCGCTGAATCAGCGGAAGCCTTTTTTGTAGTACCGACCGTCCCGGTCGGTACTACTCACCACGTTCGTTTACTCATGACTTTATCTAATTCCGGCCGGGTCATTTTCCCGAGTTCTGGGTGTTGACCAAGCCATCTCAGGAAGTCTGTTTTGATTTCATCTGTCCACTGGCTGTCGATCTGGCCGGTTGTGTATTTCCCGGATTTAACCGTTTCAAAGCCAAATTGATCCTTGCGGGTCACAAACTCGGCGGTGCTGACAACCTGTTCGGCCATGTGGGCAGGCACGAACAACACACCTTCCCGTTGAGCAATTACCAGATCGCCCGGCAGTACCATTACATTACCGATTCGTATTGGGGTGTTTAGCCCCATCAACACCATTTCTTCCAGAAAGGAGGGGTGGAAATCGCGGACAAAGGCGTTGAATCCCTTTATGTTCTGTAATTCCTGTAGGTCTCTTGCCGCTCCGTTAAACACGACCCCGTTGCCTGTTTTACTGAAAATGGCATTGCCTAAAGTCGCACCCATCAGGGTTCCTCCGCCAATTTTGCCGAACGCATCGGCTACGTAGACGTCGCCTTTGGTAAGGGTTTCAATTGGCCAGGTATTGGTATTACCTTTTCGTCCCTGTTTTGTAATGCCCCGTTCTTTAATCGTTTTTTCAACATCAGGTCGGCTGGGCATGAACATGGCCGTTACAGCCCGCCCGGTTACGGCTACATCGTTCTGAATCAGTTTCCAGTTACCTTCAAATTGATTGGTATAGCCTTCATTTTTTAAGACCGTCCAGGCATCATCGATACCAATGTGTTTGGCTCGTTCCACCAAGTCATCCGAAATTTTGGGCCGCCCATCGGGGAACCGTTCGCCTTTCCACTCAGAGGTTAAAAAAACCAACTCGTCTTTGGGAATGGTTTGTGCGAGCGAAGCGCCTGTAATAAATAGAGACAGTGTTACTAAGAAGACGGCGTACTTACTGTTCATTAGGTTGAAATTTGATTAATAGATTTTAAACACAGAGACACGGAGAAAAAACACAGAGAGCATTGAGAAAAAAACTCAGTTTACTCTGTGTTTATCTCCGTGTCTCTGTGTTTAAAACAACTTAATGTCCCTCTTTTGCCAGATAAGCATCTACATCTTTCTGGGTGATAGCTAACTTTTTTGGGTACTTGCCAACCCAGGTTCTGAACTCTCCTTTTATTTTATCCGACCAGTCGCCGTGAATTTCGCCCGATGGGTATTTACCTTGCTGGAGGAGTACCCGTTCAAACTCGTCACGCAGGGCTGTCATTTCAGATGCCGATACCAGTCCTTCCACCAGGTGAGCCGGAATAAATACCGTTCCGTATTCATTGGCAAACACGGCGTCGCCGGGCAATACAGTTACCTCACCAATACGAATAGGGGCGTTGATGGAGGTAGGTGTCATGTCTTTGATATAAGAAGGATCATGCCCTTTTACCCAGGCATTGAACCCTTTTGTGTCTTTTAGTTCCTGCATATCCCGGACAGATCCGTAAAAAACAACCCCCTTTCCTGTCTTGCCATAAATAGCATTCCCAAGACTCGATCCAATCAGCGTCCCGTCTTTAATCTTACCATAGCCATCTGCCACGTAGATATCACCCTTTGTTAAGATGTCGATTGGCCAGATGTTAATGCCTCCTTTTTGCGAACGGCCTTCGGCTTTTCCCTGCGCCCTGACCAGACTGTCGAGGTCGGGCCGGGTGGGCATGAACTGAGCAGTAACGGCCCGCCCGGTCATTGTTTCGCCGGGTTTAAGAATGACCCAGTCTTTTTCGACCTGATTACGGTAGCCTTTTTTGCCTAAATAGCCCCAGATCTGTTCCAGCGTGCAATTCTGTAGCCGCTCCAAAACAATATCGGGTATTTTGGGCCGTCCGTCGGGGAATCGTTCGCCTTTCCAGTTTGAGGTTAAGGCGGTAATGTATTCCGGCGATGAGCCTACCCGTTGGGCCTGGGCAAAAAAACTTACCGAAAGGGCGATGGCTGTTACTACGAGGAATGTTCTCTTTGTCATTGCTTTATGGAGAGTTGAAGGTTTAATCAAACCAATGCCAGCGCGTGGGTGGAATCAGTTTTTCCACTAGGAAACGAAGGGGTTAATAGGAATTCTAAGCAAAAAGACTGTAGCATAAGTAAAATACTGGCATTAATCAACTTATATAACTATCAGATTAATCGAATAAGCTTACCCATACTTTAGTATCAGGTTGCCAGAACATAGCCGCCAACTTATTCTGAAAATTCTGTTTGAATCGCCTTAAACCCCTCAATTTTTGCCATGAAAAATAGTTTCTCCCGCTTGTCTTCCCCCGACAGCACCTCCGATCGACGCGACTTTTTCCGTAAAGCCGGATTAGGGGGCTTATCGCTCGGTCTTATGTTCGATAAATCGCCGGACCAGGAACTGGAATTTATCACCCAGAAAGTAAGTCGGTACGCCAAACCCTCGGAATTGAAAATTACGGATATGCGGGTTGCCATTTTACAGGGTGTCCCATTCAGCAGTCCGATCATCCGGATTGATACCAATCAGGGCCTGGTTGGCTGGGGCGAAGTGCGTGACGGTGCCAGTGCCAACTACGCGCTCATGCTGAAAAGTCGATTACTGGGCAAGAATCCGTGTAATGTGGAGCAGATTTTTAAGCAGATCAAGCAGTTTGGCGGACAAAGCCGCGCGGCTGGTGGTGTCTGTGGTGTTGAAATGGCACTTTGGGATCTGGCCGGAAAGGCGTACAATGTGCCCGCTTATCAACTCCTCGGTGGTAAATACCGTGACTTCATCCGCTTATATGCCGATACACCCGAAGCGGATACCTATGAAGGTTTTGCTGAGAATATGAAGAAACGCCGGGATCAGGGATACACATTCCTGAAAATGGATTTCGGTATCGGTATGCTGGCCGATCAGCCAGGTATGCTGGTAAACGCCAATAACTGGAGCGTAAAAAAGCAGTGGAACGATTCGGAGCCCGGTAAGCTGGGTAACTATGCCAATACAAAACACCCGTTTACGCGTATTCAGGTCACGAAAAAAGGCTTGGACCGGCTCGTGGAGCACGTGGGCAAAGTGCGTGATATTGTGGGTTACGATACGCCGTTAGCTGCCGACCACTTTGGTCACTTCGACGTGAATACAGCCATTCAGATCGGGAAAGCCATGGAGCCATTCCGACTGGCCTGGCTCGAAGACCTTGTGCCCTGGTTCTATACGGATCAATGGAAACAAATTTCTGACGCCATCGATACGCCAACGCTAACCGGCGAAGATATCTACCTCAAAGAAGGATTTATCAAGTTGATCGATGCGAAAGCCATTGATATGATTCACCCGGATTTGGCCTCATCGGGCGGTTTGCTGGAAACCAAAAAGATTGGCGACTATGCTGAAGAAAAAGGTATTCCTATGGCCATGCACTTTGCTGGTTCGCCGATTTCGATGATGGCGAACGTGCATTGCGCGGCTGCTACCGAGAATTTCGTGGCGCTGGAACACCACGGCGTTGATGTGAATGGTTGGGAGGACCTGGTCACAGGGATGAAGCCTATCGTTGAGAAAGGATTTGTGCGCGTTCCTGAGAAGCCGGGCCTGGGTGTCGAGCTGAATGAGGAAGTTGCCAAGAAATTCCTCAAAAAAGGAGGCACCTGGTTTGCGCCTACCGACGTGTGGAACACGAAAGATTCTGCCGATCGGGAGTGGAGTTAAGTATGTAGCGTGGCCGGGCTGGTGCACCAGCCCGGCCACGCTACATGAGTAAACTCTCCAACGCCCTACCCAAGTCCGAATACTGGTAGGTAAAGTTGGTCTCCTCGGCAATACGTTTGTTCAATACATAGTTACCGCCTGTAACAACAATAGCCATTTCACCATAGAGCAACTTAATGGCAAAAGCAGGAATGTTAGGCAGTAACATAGGCTTATGGAGTACCTGAGCGATGGCTCGAGTCAGGGTTTCATTGGTGACCGGATTTGGGGCAACGGCGTTGTAAACTCCCTGCCACGATGGATCGGAAAGGGCCTTGATAAACAGCCGACACAGGTCATCGAGATGAATCCATGAAATATACTGCTGACCTGATCCAATGGGAGCCCCTGCACCCAACCGAACGGGTTGGACTAATTTGGGTAAAGCGCCACCGTCTTTCATCAGGACAACCCCAATTCGCAGCTTCACGGTACGAATTCCCAAGGATGCGACCTCCTCTTCCGAGCGCTCCCAGGCCCGTACTGCCTGAGCCAGAAAATCACTGCCTCCTACATTACTCTCATTCAGGGGTCGGTCGCCGGTATCGCCCCCATAATAGCCAATGGCCGAGGCTCCAATGAACGACTTAACCTGGTGTTTATTGGTACGTAGCGCTTCGGCTAAGAGTTCGGTAGACTGCGTACGGCTGCTTATGATTTCTTCCTTGCGTTGGTCAGTCCAACGCCCATCGGCAATACCTTCCCCCGCTAAGTGAATAATATGGTTGGCTGTACGAATGGCTTGTGGGTCGATGTGCCCCTTTTTGACGTCCCATTGGTACACACGCACATCGGGAATGTTCTTTTGTGACCGACTTAACAACGACACCTGGTAGCCTTCCTGTTGAAGTAATTGAGTTAGGCGACGGCCAATTGAGCCGGTACCTCCTGTAATCAAAACTGTTTGATTCATGCGTATGAGGTGGTGGGTATAAACGTATAACGAATCAAGCTAGCAGGTTGTTTGTGAGAAGAGTATATTGAATTATTGGTATTGTTGCCTAAGTCGTTGATTTTTAGCCCACTCGCTCAATAGTATTCAGGTTGCAGGGTTAGGAGGCTATTTTTACGTATATATGTTGACTGCAGCTAAACAACCTTCATCATGGCTACCCGGCAACTTGTGTTTTCTATCCTGCTCGTGCTGTTAACGTATGTTGTTGGGCAGGCACGTACCTATACCGAAGCTGAAGGGAAGGCGGCCTGGGCTCGGCTCCAGAGGCAACCGATTTCCGAAACCACCTTTCGGCAGACCTGCGACCTGATCCAGGATATGGGTCAGACGAACCTGAACTTAGCCTACGACTGGCTGGCTCAGTACGTGCCCAGGGTAAAGCAAACGGGTAATCGGCGCTGGATACATATTCTGCTTGTTAACTGGGGTAAGGCGAAAGAATCGCTCAACCATTATGATGAGGCTGAACCGCTCTTTCGGGAGGCTCGCCAGAATGCACGACCTATCCCTCTGCTTTATTGCCATGCCCTGACATACACGGTTCAGCTGTATTACGATTGGGATAAGCCCGATTCGTTGACACGCTATTTAGCTCTTGGCGAACAGGCTGCCCGTGCGGCCAATGACCGCGAAACGCTGGCGCTACTGCGTGAATTTCGGGGGGCGTCGCGCAGCCGATCAGGCCAGCCTGAAGCCATGCGGGCTGATTTCGATGAAGCAATTCAGCTGGCAACGGGATTGCCGAATAAAAATGCACTGTTTATGGCGTTGCATAGCCGGGCGTCGTACTGCTTAACCAATCCGCAGCAGCAGGTGATGGCGTTCGATAGCCTGCTCGAACTTGCCAATGATAGCAGCTTGTCCCGAAATCCCCGTTTTTATGAACGTACGACCGTTTATTTTCGCAGCCCACGGCCCACAGTTCTCTTCAAATTAGCCCAATTGAACCTATTGCTGACCGATTACGAGAATGCGGGTAAGTTTGCCGATATGGTGTATGATGCGTTGGTACGGCCCAATCCTAAGGCACCCAATGTACCGTATTTCAATGCCGAAATGGCGATAATCCGGGTGTATCAGGGCGAGTTTAAACAAGCGCGAGCGTTCGTCGATTCGAGTCGGCGACAGTTTGGTGGGCCTGAGGCCGACATTCCCTATTCCGGTTATTTTCTGGCCGCTGGTTTATTGGCCGAACAGGATGGCCAGTTGACGAAGGCCGCCGATTACTACAAACAATCGCTTTCAAAAGGGGTAACATCGGCTTCGTTTTCGCGCATTCCCCCCGAACTATTTTACGCCAGAGCCCTGCTGAAACTCGGTGACTATACCAAGGCTCGCCAGATGCTGGAACCCTTAACGAAAGCTGCAACTGTTAGTCAATACTCGGCCGTTGGGTTATACTACTACCAATCATTAGCCGCGCTCAACAAAGCTCAGGGCAATTACGTCCAGTACGGACAGGCATTAGATACCTATTATGCAATCCGGGACTCGCTCACCAGCCTGAACCAGTACCGAGCCGTACAGCAGATACTGGCGCGTGTTCGCATTCGTGACAAGGAACAGCAAATCAGTCGGTTAAATGCCGAAAATGAAGCTCGCGAACGGCAACTCCAACGCGAACGTCGATTTTACGGTGTTATCATCGCGCTGGCCTTGCTCACGATCGGGCTATTGGCGCTGTATGTTCGAAACCGGCAGGTGCGCGCTCGGCAGCGGGAAGCCTTGCAGCAAAGCCAGTTGGAACAACTGGAAAAGCAACGCCATATCGACCTGATGCAGGGAATCATCAACGCCGAAGAAAATGAGCGTCGGAAAATCGCCGATCAACTTCATGACGAAGTAAACGCGATGCTCGCCCTCGCAACGCTCAATGTATCGTCG
This sequence comes from Spirosoma sp. KCTC 42546, assembly GCF_006965485.1. Lineage (NCBI taxonomy): Bacteria > Pseudomonadati > Bacteroidota > Cytophagia > Cytophagales > Cytophagaceae > Spirosoma > Spirosoma sp. KCTC 42546. The sequence continues at coordinate 7,675,857 of NZ_CP041360.1, read as the reverse complement.
GTGTTGGAAAAAGGGCCAGAACACGTGCAAAGCGGTCCAAAGCTGCAGAAAACCCAGGATGTACTAACGTCCGTGTCATCAACTGTGCGAGGGATAAGCCATCGGCTGACGCCCCTGTTGATTGAACGGTATGGGTTCCGGCATGCCGTTGAAGATCTGGCAGAATCGGTTAACATGGCGGAACGACTTCACCTGGACACAATCATTGTGGGCTTCGAAAACCCAGATGCCTACCCAATTTCATTCCTGAACGAGCTGTATCGAATTATTCAGGAACTGGTGCACAACATTCTTAAACACGCTCATGCTACACAGGCTACCGTAGAGGTCGTTGACCATCAGCAACATGTGACCCTCATGATTGATGACAACGGAGTAGGTATTGCCGATAATGCAGGTAAAGACGGCATGGGCCTCAGCGCCATCCGGTCGAAAGTGGCGTATCTGAACGGTCAGATGGAAATCCAGCGTAAAGCGGAAGGTGGGACGTTGGTCGTTATTGAAATCAGTGCCATATAAATGCCTTTCTGCACCTATAAATTTATCCCACACTCGTCTAATTACAGCTTACTTACCCTGAGAAAAAGGCGATCTGAACGGCGAAAGTCGGCATTCAGCCAGATTGAGTTTCGGGATTAGTCAATACGTGGCAATTTCGTCTCTGTCATACAAAACAATAGAACACTGATTTTTATGATTCGCTGGATTTGATTATGATGTAATCAGTTAAAATGAATAAGAAGGTGATCCTTGGCTAGAAAACAGTTCTTTTTATTCCATTCAAATCAGCATAAATCTTAGCCGATCCGGAGCCCAGAATCATAGAAATCAGCGTTCTATAGACACAATAGACTTGCAACCACTAGTATAAGCAACCTGATGAGCGCATTAAATCTTGGACTGGCCGGTTATGCCCTTCTGGCTCCTGGTCTTACGGCAAACCTCCCTATGCAAGGCGTAGGCATGTATATCAGCCATGTTGAAAACGTGCTGGGTACCTCGTTCACGCTGAAAGCTCTGGCCAATTCGTACACCGCTGCCCAACGGGCTGAGCAGGCAGCTCTGGCCGAAATTGACCGATTGAGTCAGGTGTTGAGCAGTCATCGTCCCGATAGTGAATTCAGTCAATGGTTGAATTCCAACGATACCGCAGTCCCCGTTTCCAGCGATCTTTTTGCTGTTTTGAGCCAGTTCGATAGGTGGCTTGACCTAACGGGAGGTGTCATCAATGCGAGTGCTGAACACATCAGTCAGCTCTGGCAACAGGCCGCTAAACAGAATGCACTGCCATCAGAAGCAAACCTGGGTATGGCATTGGCCACCACGCAACAACGGCATTGGCTACTCGATCCAGCCAACCAGACCGCTACCCGATTGAGTCAGGCATCGCTTCGGTTACACACATTTGCTAAAAGTTACGTACTTGACCGGGCGGCTGAAGCAGCTCTGGGCGTTGCTGATGTACAGGCTGTGGTACTCAATGGTGGTGGTGATCTGGTCATTCGGGGTAACTGGACCGAGCCGGTTACAATGGCTAATCCCCGGGCATCGGCCGAAAACAGCGAACCGCTGGCACGTATTGCCATCCAGAATCAGGCTGTTGCTACCAGCGGTAATTATCGGCGGGGTGTGGCGGTAGACGGCACCTGGTATTCGCACATCATCGATCCCCGAACAGGCCAACCTGCCAATGCTATTGCGAGTGCCACCGTCGTGCATCCTGATGCTGTAACGGCAGGTGCACTGGCAACGGCTTTTAACATTCTGACGCCTATTGAGAGCGCACAACTGGCCACCACTATTCCAAATACGGAGTTCTTTATTGTAACATCCGATGGTCTACAGCACACCAGTCCCGGCTGGAATGGCCTGGCAATGCCAGCACAACTCGTAACTAACAGAATAGAGACGGCGCGTTTAATGAGCGTGTCTCCACAGAAAGATAAGCTATGGAACCCCGACCAGGAGTTGCTGATTAATTTTGAACTGCCCCAGTTTCAGGGACGTTCGCACCGGCCTTTTGTAGCGGTATGGATCGAGGATGAAAATGGAAAGCCAGTTCGGAATCTGGCGCTTTGGTATAATAAACCACGCTGGCTGCCTGAACTGCGTGACTTTTATGCAATGCAGCGCAACGCTGATTTCGACGCCAATTCGATCAGTAGCGCAACCCGTTCGCCAGGGGAGTATTCACTTCAATGGGATGGGAAAGATAATGCCGGGCAATACGTGAAGCAGGCGAAATATACCATTTGCATTGAAGCTGCCCGAGAACATGGCTCCTACCAGATCATCCGGCAGGCCATGGACTTCAACGGAAAACTTAAACAACAAACGCTTCCTGGTAATGTCGAAATTGCAACCGCAGCCCTGGACTATCGCAAAAAAGGTGACGCCCGCTGATTCGCCAAAGCCTCGTTCCAGTTCAGGAAGTAAGCCGGTCTGGAAACTCGGGGGAGCAGCTTTAACCCGCTGGCTTCATCTGTATTTGTCGGTGTTCAGTTTCGTCATTGTCCTGTTTTTCGCTGTAACGGGCCTTACACTTAACCATGCCGACTGGTTCGACGATCAGTTTAGTACGACTGATTATAAAGGCAAGGTTCCGTTGGCCTGGGTAAAAACGCCTGATACGTCGGCCATAAATAAACTGGGCATTGTGGAGCAACTGCGGAGTAGCCACAGTATTAAAGGGGCCGTTAGTGATTTCAGAATTGACGACCGTCAATGTTCAATAGCGTTTCGGGGGCCGGGCTACTCGGCCGATGCCACGATTGATCGAGAGAAAGGAACGTACCAGCTTACCGAAACACGCATGGGCCTGGTGGCGGTCATTAATGATCTGCACAAAGGTCGGGATACGGGTAAGAGCTGGTCACTGGTAATTGACGGAGCTGCCATTTTTATGGCGCTGGTGTCAGTAACAGGGTTAGTTTTGTTACTCTTTCTGAAAAAACGCCGGTTAGCTGGGCTAATGGTCGTTATAGTAGGTTTCGTGATCGTGTATTTGGTCTATGCTATCGGCATCCGCTGATAGGGTATGTACGGTTGTTATCGGTACCTTTACCCGCCATAAATACTCGTTAACCCGGGCTATTCGTCAAGAAGAACATGTCAAACACCAGTCATAGCCATTCGCACGGACCCCATCATGAACAACACCTCCAGAGTTCAGATTTTATTTCAGATATAGTCATTGGCATGGCCGATGGACTGACTGTCCCGTTTGCTCTGGCTGCTGGCCTGAGTGGAGCCGTAGCTAACTCGTCATTGATTGTTACCGCCGGAATTGCCGAGATTGTTGCCGGTTCCATTGCCATGGGGTTGGGCGGATATCTGGCGGGCCGTACGGAAGCTGATCACTACGAATCGGAGCGACGACGCGAAGTGATGGAGGTGGAAACCGTACCCGAACGTGAAAAGGAAGAGGTTCGCGATGTGTTTGCCGACATGGGATTAAGTCCTGCGCTGCAAGTGGCTATTGCCGATGAGCTGGCCAAAGACAAGACGAAGTGGGTAGACTTTATGATGAAATACGAACTGGGACTTGACGAACCCGATCCGAACCGGGCCACGAAAAGTGCCTTAACCATTGGCCTATCCTATGTAGTGGGTGGTTTGGTGCCGCTGGTACCTTATTTTCTGGTCACGCAGCCTCACGAAGCGTTGCTGTACTCGGCTGGGGTAACGCTGATCTGTTTGTTTATTTTCGGCTATTTCAAAAGCAAAGTTACCGGACAGCCACCCGTTAGTGGTGCGTTTAAAGTGATGCTGATTGGTGCACTGGCAGCCGCAGCCGCCTTTGGTGTAGCCCGATTGTTTGGGTAAGGAGTTAGCATATCCACGTACACGAAGCCGTTTTTAACTAAAAATGGTTAGTGCTAACTATATGACAGCGGACTGAGATAGTAGAATTTTGGTGGATCAACCAAAACTACTTCGGTCATGAAAAACGCTACGTGTGGATTGTTGGTACTGCTGATTTGGGTGTCGTCGCGGATTGGTTGGGGGCAAATGATTCCGCAGCGGCCGCCAACCGACTTGGATAAAAAAATTCAAACGTTCCTGTCTGCTTCGATTGATTTAGCCCGGTTGCGATTATCCGGGCCTTCTTACGAGTATACTCCCGGTCTTAATAATCTGAGAAATCATCCTGGCGATGTGCTGGTACTTAACCTCGCTATAAAGTTTAATAACCAGGGGATGATCAATCAGATTTTCAATTACTACAATACTCAGTCTTATCGCACGCCAATTCCCGCTGATCCGGCTACCCTGTTAGCGGCCAATACCAATCTGCCTGGCCCCACGTCACCGGCTGACAAGCCCCCGTTTCTGAGCCATGTCAGCTTACTCTACGGGTTTCAACTTATTGGCAAAGGGGGCAAAGATGAGGACGGCTACGGTACATCTAAAACGCGCATGACCTATCTGGAAACAATGGGCTACGCACTCTATAACTACGACCTGCCCAACAGCAAAGGTCGCCTGTTTGGTGGGCCGGGTATCTACTTGGGGTATGGACTATGGGGAAAAACCAGCTATACCTATCAAGGTGGTTCTGATTCCTTTGCTGCTTTCGACAAACTCAATGGCTACCGTCGCTTCGATGCGGGAGTAGCACTTACTGCGGGCTATCAGCTAGAACAGGGGTTGCGCCTGAGCCTGGAGTATGAAGTAGGTTTACTCAATATTAACCCCGGCGCTGGGGATGATAAGACTAAAAATCGGTCGCTGAGCCTCAACATTGCTTATCCACTCAAGGCATTTGTAGACAAGCTGCGCAAAAAATAAGCTATTGACCTATCGGTAAAGTAGTTAGTACTAACTATTGTGTGCAGGGGTACGGTAACCGTGTTTTGTTGGACAAATCAATAAAATATCCAACCCATGAAATACATCCTTAGCTGCTGCTTACTAACAATAATCTTAGGCCTGCTACTGGTCGATTGTTCAAAAAAAGACGATTCGCCTACGCCTGGTACCACAACTCCGCCATCTTCTACCACAACTTCACCTCCTTCGTCGACGGCCGCGGCAGGCAGTGTGGCTATCGTTACGACACTGGCTGGTAATGGCGCAGAAGGTTATGTAGATGCAACAGGCTCTGCTGCCCGCTTTAAAAATCCATCGGCATTGGTGTGCGATTTGGCCGATAATATTTATGTGGTTGATCTGAATAATGGCCGCATCCGGCTAGTGTCGCCAACAGGCTCTGTAACGACACTAGCTGGAAGTGGAGCCGTTGGTATAACCGATGGAACGGGGACGACTGCTTCGTTCTATCTGGCAGGTGGTACCTATGTGAGTCGTGATGTAGCGGGAAACCTACTCCTGTCGGAGAACAGTACCACTCGGGCTGCCATTCGAAAAATTACGCCGTCAGGTGTCGTTAGTACCACGGCTATCGTACCGATTGGGATTGGTACTCCGCTGGGTTTTTATGGTCTCGCTGCCGCAACAAACGGTGATATCTACATTTCCGACGGCACAGCTATTCGACTTTTCCACGCTAGTAACCTCTCCATTTTTGCGGGCGGCACACGAGGATACGCCAATGGGACATTGAGTGCTACTCAATTTAGTAACCCTGATGCACTCGCCTTTGATACCGATGGTAATCTGTACGTAGGGGATGCCAATGCCTGTGTCCGAAAAATCACTCCGGCAGGTGTGGTCAGTTTGCTGGCGGGCCAGCCGGGAGTATTAGGTACTGCCGACGGCAAAGGATCAGCTGCTACGTTCAGAAATATAACCAGCTTAGTGGCTGATAAACAAGGAAATCTGTACGTAGCAGACAATACACTAATACGTCGGGTTACGCCCGATGGTACCGTAACGACGATTGCTGGCAGTGGTACGGGCTATGCCGATGGTACGGGCACGACCGCCAAGTTTAGTGACATACGGTCTATTACGATTGACAGCAAGGGCGTGTTGTACGTAGCCGATCTGACTAACCAGGCCATTCGGAAAATCGTCATTCAGCAATAGATAGTGAATCCTCCCATACCCATAAACAATCAACTGTATGAAAACCCAATCACGTTTGCTGCTGACTTTACTGGCTATTGAGCTATGCCTTATAAATGCACAGGCGCAGGTACTCACGAACCGGACTGTTGTTAAGTTTAATATGTCGGGTGTTGTTGTCAATAGTTACACCGCGCAAGTTGAGCGCGTTTTAAATCGACATAGTTCCCTGACGCTTTCGGGTAGTTTTTCGTCCGATGCGCCACTGCCATTCAAGGATGCACTTCTGAATCAATATGGGGATAATCAGGATGCCCGACGGGCGATTGAAACGACGCTGTTTACCAAGCGAATTGCAACCCTCGAATACCGGCTATATCTGGCGGGGCACGCGCCCACGGGCTGGTACGTTGCCCCCTTCGTGCGGTACGCCAGTATGGATATCAGCAATGATTATACCTATACACCCAGCGATGGTATTCTACACCATGCGCATCTGAATGCTAGTTTTAGTGGGGGAGGAGCTGGCATTTTGCTGGGTTACCAATGGCTATTTGGTAAACACATCGGCCTCGATTTGTGGTTGCTGGGGCCCTTCTATGGCACAAATGTGAAATCTACGTTCACGGGAGAAGATCCACTCTGGCCCAGTCTGAAACCGGCCGATATTGTGAAATTGAAAAGCGATATCGACAATACGCAACTGCCACTCTACACAGTGCAATCATCCCTGAATCTACCAACCATCACCGCTACTTTAAACGGGCCCTACTACGGCGTTCGGGCATTTGGGCTGGCGTTGGCGTATAGTTTTTGACGAGCAGGTTTCATTGGCTTCTGGTTGGCGTGGGTAATAACCCTTGCCAGTTGGGTTGGTAGTTTATTGAGTTAACCCGGCCTGATCGTGATCGCTTAGCGATCAAATGTTTATAGTAAAAAAGTATCCCAGAGATTATTCGGTATGTTGTAGGTGTGCCACCACATCTATTCTTGCATACCTACGGCATGCTAACAAAAGGGAAGACCGTGAAAATCTCACACCAGCCACTCCTTGGGCAGGCCCAGTTGGCGAGCATAGTGCGCTGAGGCCGTATAGTTAACCCAACTCAGGAGTTTGTTGATCTCGTCGGCAAACTCGATGTGGTAATCGGGGTCGAGTTTGATGGCTTTTTTCAGGACCTGGTCGGTGCGTTTGGCAACGTACTCGGCTGCTTTGTCGGTTCGGGAGTTGTACTTCTGAAGCAGATGAGCATTGTGGTCGTAGAATGTATTGAGCATATATAGCATCAGTTCGACCTCACCGTATTTATCCTTCGTAACCTTTAGATGGCGACTGATGTAACCACTCACTGTGCGCATATCCATCATGAGCCAGCCGGGTGTATCAGCATGAAGATTAGCGGTTCGGTCAATAAAATCCCGGATCAGGCCACGCCGTTCATCAATCGTCTTACCTTCTTCCACCAGCTCGAACTGAAGGCGTTCTGTAAGCACAGCGTCTTTCGCAATCAGACGGAGCAATAGTTTATCTTTCTCCACGCCCGACATTCGGACAATAGCTTTCTTTAGATCAGAGTCGAGGGCCATTTAATGAACAATGAATAATGTAAAATGAACAATGGATAATGTAGAATGAATAATGGGTAAAACTACATTGTTCATTCTACATTATCCATTGTTCATTATCACTTTTAAACCCCCACCGTGTCCCCTTCGTCGGCGCGGATTTTGTCTTCGATGTAGGCAATGATCTGGGTAGCAACGTCGGTTCCTGTGGCGGTTTCGATGCCTTCCAGCCCTGGCGATGAGTTGACTTCCAGCACCAGCGGGCCACGTTCCGATTGGAGCATATCAACCCCGGCTACTTTCAGGCCCAATGCGCGGGCAGCTTCCAGGGCGGTATGTTCTTCTTCCGGAGTAAGTGCTACCGAAACAGCATTGCCACCCCGGTGAATATTGGACCGGAAGTCACCTTCAACGCCCTGCCGTTTCATGGCACCTATTACGCGCCCGCCAATGACAAACGCCCGAATGTCGGAGCCTTTGGACTCGGCGATAAATTCCTGGACTAACACGTTCTTTTTCAGGCCGTAGAAGGCTTCGATGGTGGACTTGGCCGCTTTGGTTGTTTCGGCCAGCACAACGCCAATGCCCTGCGTTCCTTCCAGTAACTTAATCACTACTGGCGGGCCGCCAACGAGCTGAATGAGTTGAGTAATGTCGCCATTTTTAGGATGGTTGGCAAACACTGTTTTGGGTAAGCCGACCCCCGCTTTTGAGAGGACTTGCAAACTCCGCAGCTTGTTCCGCGAGCGCAGAATTGCCTGTGATTTGGCGGTTGTGAACACGCCCATCATCTCAAACTGCCGGACAACCGTACAACCGTAGTCAGTTACGGAAGCTCCAATGCGCGGTACCACCGCATCGAGCGAATCCAGTTCCTGGCCTTGGTAAAGTACCGAAGGCTTGCCGCCTTCAATCATGACCTGACAATTCAAATGATTAACTACAATTCCCTCGTGGCCACGCTGACTGGCGGCTTCGAGAAGTCGTTGAGTAGAATATAAATCGGCCTTAGCCGATAAAATGGCAATACGCATAAAAGTGGTTAGTCGATAACCGTCAGCGGGTAAGGATGGTGAGTAAACGGTACTGGCCCGTCTTACTGGCCATTGTCGACTGATAACTGACGGCTTTTTTTCTGATAGGATAAGTTTTTCTGAGAAACGTCTACGATAAAGCGATTACGAAGCAGTTTACGACCCAGCAGCACTGGATTCTTGAGATTCTCCCGGTCGGCAAGCGTGAACTCTGCCCGAATTGTGCGCCCGAACAGGATGATTCGGGTTTTGATAACATACCGTTTTTCTGCCACACCGAACGAGTTGCGAATCATGCGTTGGCTGAACTGGTCGCTATAATAGGGCCGTTCCTCTTCTCCGTTTTTGTCAATTAGTAAAAAGCTTAAAATCCGGCGAACGCCCGACTTGACCAGCCGAACATCTTTGCAGTGTAACGATGATGTATAAGCTCCTGTATCGACTTTAGCCTGCACATCGAAGAGGCCCAGGTCCGGGAAGTCGACAAGGTCCGTCATGCCGATGATCTGTTTTGGCTTAGGCGTTCGGGGAGTCATAAATAGTTTGGAGTCTGAGGTTTGGTGTTTGAAGTTGACTGACGTATGAAACATCAAACTCCAACCGCACCAGCGGCCCGGTTCAAACAATTATACGCGGATCAAGCGACTGAATGTGAGTGATATATCTAGCATAATCATTTTGGCGCGGGCGTTGCGCTCCAGATGGTACGTAGCTTCGTTTAAATCGTGCACGATGTGCTCGATGTGGTTGATTGTTAGTATTTTAGAGAAGTTTTTGACGAACGCCAGTTCATTATCTGGCAACCGTAGTAATTCAGCGGCTCCCTGCTGCCACAGAAACAGATCGCGGTACAGACGGATACTGTACTCTAGTAATCCTTTCTGTTTTTCCTTACTGAAACCATCAAACTGGTCGGCCTGTTTAACCAGCGAAATTAAATCCTGTCGGTAGCAGGTTCGCATCCACTCGGCAAACCAGGTATGCTGATCCGTTGATGCCGTATCGTGCTGGATTAGGTGCAGGGCTTCGGCCAGATTACCATCGGCCAGGTAGGCCAGACGTCGGGCGGTGGTTTCATCGAGGTTCAGGTGCTGGCGTAAGTAGGTGGCCACTTCCTCATCGGTAAAGGCGCGCACGGCTACCCGTTGCGTTCTGGACAAAATCGTGATCAGCAGCTTATCGGGCTGATTGGTCACGAGCAGAAACAGCGTTTGGGCAGGCGGCTCCTCCAATACTTTTAACAGGGCATTGGCCGAGGTCACGTTCATGAGCTCGGGGAGCCAGATGAGCATGATTTTGTACGCTCCTTCGTAGGCTTTCAGGGATAGTTTTTGCAGAATATTTCGGGCTTCTTCGGCCGAAATATTGCCTTGCTTATTATCGGCCCCCATCGTTTCAAGCCACTCGGGTAAGCTGCGATAGGGTTGTTCGATCAGGAATTTCCGCCAGTCGATTAAATACGCTTCTGAATTTTTTCCCTTGGCCAGATTTGCCACCGGAAAAACCATGTGTAGATCAGGGTGAACGAGCTTCTGAACTTTCACACAGGACGCACACCGTCCGCAGGAATCATTGGGTTGTTTGTCTTCGCAGTTGACGTACTGGGCCATTGCCAGGGCTAGTGCGAGGTTAGCACCGCCCATGGGTCCATCGAACAGCAGCGCATGGGCGAGGTGATTCGTCTGAACCGCCCGTAACAGCATTTGCTTGGTTTCGTCCTGGCCAACTATTTCGGAAAATTGCATAAGATCAGGGTAGAACAAACAGAACGGCCCTCAATGTCCATGTAGTTTGTACGCTGCGAGAGGCTACAAATCGAAGCGGGATGGCTTATCAAATGAGCGAGTTCGTTCTTTCGTGAAAATTTCCCGTAAGATAGCCTCTTCCTGTTTGTCAAACGACTTACCTCGTCGTTTGAAGGCTTCGGCTGCTACTTCGAGAGCTTTCTCAAGTCGGTAAGTAGCAAAACCGTCTATAGCGCCCCCCCACGAAAAGGAGGAGATATGTTTTGGCTGAAATCCGCTGCCAAACACATTGGCGCTAACGCCCACAACGCTGCCTGTGTTGAACATGGTGCTAATACCCGCTTTGGTAAAATCGCCCATCATCAGGCCGCAGAAAATCCGCCCTGTATCTTCGAGATGGCCGGTTGCGTAGGAGTGGAGTTTAACGTTACTATAGTCGTTTTTTAGGTTTGAGTTGTTCACATTAGCGCCCAGATTACACCACTCGCCAATCACAGAATTTCCGAGAAACCCGTCATGGCCTTTGTTACTGTATCCAAAGAAAATAGAGTTACCTACTTCGCCCCCAACCTTACAGAATGGGCCAATGCTGGTGTTACTACGCATTTTGCCACCCCAATTTACTGTTGATTCTTCGCCCAGCGAAAATGGCCCGATCACAATGGAGCCTTCGCTAATTGTGGCGTTTTTGCCAATGTAAATCGGCCCACCTTCTGCATTTAAGATAGCCGCCCGGATGGTAGCACCAGGCTCTACGAAAATGTTCTCGGGAGCGTAGCAACGCGTAAATGGGTCGGTAATCGGTGTTGAGGTTCGCCCGGCGGTTAAGCGAGCAAAGTCGGCACGGATTTGATCGCCATTCTGCACGAAAATATCCCACGGATTAAAGACAATCGTGAGCGGGTCGGAAAATGTCTGAAAGTCGTACGCATCATCCACGGTTGGCGGGGTAGCCAGTGGACTACTCGTTCGAACGACCAGTACGACCCCATCCGCGGTAATGAGTCCTGCACCCAATGCCAGCGCAGAAATAGCTTCCTGCAAGGCTGATGTGGGGCAAACCGCGCCATTAACATACCAGTTATCGTCTCCGGCGTTTTGCGGGAATTTGGCTTGTAAATAGGATTCGGTTAAAAACGATCCGGGCTGTCCAAGCACATCGGCCCACTTCTCGGCCAGTGTCTGGATGCCGATTCGGATGCCTGCTACCGGCCTGGTGAAGGTGAAGGGCAGCAGCGCAGTTCGGATAACCGGGTCGTCAAATAAAATCAGGTTTGGCATTGAGTACGTCAATGGATCTAGTGGCAAATATCTAACCTTAATCTGTAAAAAGAGAATACATGAAAGAGTACTTTTACCAAAATGACGACTGCCTTATCTATCGACACCATCATTCAGCGCATTGCCTATTTGCAGGGTAAGGATGGCCTGTTCCCGTCGGTACGTCGGAATGATGCACTAGGCTACCGGCGGGCAGATACGAATGTTTTCTTTACGGCCATTACCGTGTTTACTTTACAAACGGTACGCGCCAGAGTATCGCCTATCGCCCAAACGCTGATTGATCAGATTACGCAACGAGCCACAATTACTTACCCAATTTTTCGAAATAAAGACGGCCTGAATACCTACAACTTCTGGCCTACGCGCCCCTCCCGACACTTCCCGAACGGCTATCTGTTCCACCGTTTTGAGCATTTCCGTATCCCCGACGACATCGACGATACGGCTATGGTGTACCTGACAACAACACAACCTCAGTCGGAGGCCCTTTGGCTGAAAGATAAATTGAGCCAGCACGCCAACGGCAGCCAGCGACACCAGATTCGGAATACGTACCCGGAATACCGGCAGCTACGCGCTTACTCAACCTGGTTCGGCAAAAACATGGGCGTGGATTTCGATGCCTGTGCGTTGAGTAACCTGCTCTATTGTATTTATCAGTACAAATTGCCGATGAATGAGCACGATACGGATTCGCTGACCTATCTACGGCTGGTGGTCGAGTCGGGCCGGTACGTATCGGAGCCGTTCTGCTGTGCGCCCCATTACGCCCGAACGTCACTCATTATCTATCACCTGGCGCGATTGATGGCCGCTTTTGCTATTTCCGAACTGAAACCCATTCGCCCCCGCCTGATCGCCGACGCGCATCACCAGTTGACTAATGCCACGAACCGGGTGGAACAACTATTGCTGGCAACGGCACTGGGGTGGTTGGGCGAACCGGTGCCCGCCATCAATCTCAACGAGATCGAACAGGATTTCGATACCTTTCACTTCTTCATTGCGGGCTTGCTCACGGCCTACGAACAGCCCTGGCTGCGCCGGTTCGCCGACCGTCCGCTTACGCAGATGCGCTGGCAATGCGAGGCTCACTGCTGGGCGCTGGTGGCGGAATACGTTGTTATGTATGATGTATGAACGTAGAAGTGGAGCCAGACAGAGTAAGCGAACTATTTATAAAGACGTAACTTTACGAACATATAATTGCATAATTCATGAAAACACATGGCCAGTCGGCTTTACTTACTCTTCGTAGACATAAACTCGCTACGGCTAGCTTAGCTGCAGTTGCCCTTTTATTAACCTGTAATCAGAAAACAGCCGCGCAGCAACCGCTTCAGGGGCTTGTGAAGCAAGTCGAGTCTATTTCCGGGAAGAAAGAATACCTGGCATCGCCTTTCGTAACGGCTGGCAATCGGTTGTACATGGTTGGGCATCAGGACGGTAAATTTCCGGATCTGGGTTGGCACATAACGGGCGAAATGGGCGGAATCTGGGATCATCCGATCAAGTTACTGGATGGATTCACGGCCTCGGTTACCATCGGTCAACAAGCGGTTTGCCTCGATAAAGCTGATACATTCATCAACTATCCGTTTGCCAATAAGCACCTGTACCAACGGGTGACCGACGGGCTGGACGTGGAGCGCTTTCAGTTTGTGCCCGACAACAAAGAGGGTATGGTGGTGGAATATACCTTTGTAAACAAGCAATCAAAGCCGCTCACGCTTCAGTTTACCTGGACAGCCCATACGG